>DASXLC010000141.1:0-4004 GCA_036496445.1 Pseudolabrys sp.
CGGCGCCGCCAAGACCGGTCAGATCGGCGACGGAAAAATCTTCGTCTTCAATCTGGAAAACGCCGTGCGCATCCGCACCGGCGAGACCGATGCCGCGGCGCTCTAGTAACCCGCACCGCAAACAATACGGACAGGAGTAAAAACCATGACGTTGAAGAAATCCTCCCGTGCGGGGCTCTTGGCTCTCGCCTTCGGGATTTTGCTCGGCCTCTTCCTGAGCGTGGCAACCTACGACGCCAGTTACGCGCAGGCACAGGCTCCCGCGGCTGCTGCCGCACCGCCGGCACCCGCGGCTCCGCCGCCGGCGTGCGCCAACGATCCCGACCCCAAGAAAGCCGTGCTCGAGAAGTGCACGCCCAATTCGGGCGATACGGCCTGGATGCTAACGTCGGTCGCGTTGGTGCTGATGATGACCATTCCGGGCCTCGGCCTGTTCTATGGCGGGATGGTGCGCAAGAAGAACGTGGGCGACACGGTGATGACGAGTTTTGCGGTCACCTGTCTCGTCACGATCGTTTATGCGGTGATCACCTATAGCCTCGCTTTCACGCCAGGCTCGGCATTCATCGGCGGAACAAGTCGTGCATTCCTGCAGGGTATTCTAAGCGATATCTCGACGGGCATTGGAACGCCGAACGGCCTGGCAGTGACCATTCCTGAGTCCGTCTATCTCTGCTTTCAGATGACCTTCGCCATCATAACGCCTGCACTCATCGCCGGCGCCTTCGCGGAACGCATGAAGTTCTCGGCCATGCTGTGGTTCATCGGCCTTTGGGCAATCCTGGTCTATGCGCCGATCGCGCATTGGGTCTGGGGCGCTGACGGCTTCATGTCCAACGGCAATTCCGACGCCGCTTTCAAGGTGCTCGATTTCGCCGGTGGTACGGTGGTGCACATCAATGCCGGCGTCGCCGGCCTGATGTGCGCAATCTGCCTTGGCAAGCGCAAGGACATGGGTCCGCCCCATAATATGGTGCTCACCTTCATCGGAGCATCTCTGCTGTGGGTTGGCTGGTTCGGCTTCAATGCCGGCTCCGCCGTCACTGCGGGCATGCAGGCAGGCATGGCGATGACCGTGACGCAAATCGCGACTGCGGTTGCTGCGTTCACCTGGATGATCGTTGAGTGGATGATCCGTGGCAAACCCACCGTCATCGGTATCTGTTCAGGTGCGGTCGCCGGACTGGTTGCCATTACACCGGCATCGGGCTTCGTCGGCCCGGTGGGCTCGATGGCTATCGGCGTGGCAGCTGGCGTGTTCTGCTACTGGGGCGTTTCCGGTCTCAAGCGTATGCTTGGCGCTGACGATGCACTGGACTGCTTCGGAGTGCACGGCGTCGGCGGGATCGTGGGTGCGCTGCTCACCGGCGTATTCGCAATCTCGGAATACGGCGGGACGTCCGGCCTCATCGAGGGCAACGCCGCTCAGATGATGAGCCAGATCAAAGGCATCGTGATCGTCATCGCCTACGACGCCATCGTTTCGCTGATCCTGCTCAAGATCATCGATGCGATCATCGGCCTGCGCGTCTCCGACGAGGTGGAGCGCGAAGGCCTCGATCTCGCGCTGCATGGCGAGGTTGTGCAGTAACGGAGTCGCGCTGCCCTAGCGGTAGGGGCGGAAACCCGGCACTGTCCCTTCCGTCGAGGCCTCGGTTCGCAAGGACCGGGGCCTCTCTCTTTTTTCCCCCGGCTTTTCAGTCGGTTACGGGCAAGCTCTGTGAATTTCCGATGGTTAATCGGGTCTTAACCTCGCCCTCTTTATTGTGTGGAAACCCCTGTGCCGCGGGCCAAGCCCGCTGTGTCAACGCATGCCCATGACGACCGCCCAGCGCGAGCCTGCCTCTCCTACTGCTCCGGCAGTCGACTCCCGGTCGCCTTTCGTGCGGTTGACCGAACTGATTGCCGGCATCGAACCGGGCAAACCTCCCATCAATCTGTCGGTCGGCGAGCCGCAGCATCCGGTGCCGCCTTTCGTTGGACCAACGCTGGCCGCGCATGTTGCGGATTTTGGCCGTTACCCCGCCAACAAGGGTATCGAGCCGTTTCGCCGCGCCGTCGCCGAGTGGCTCGGTCGCCGCTACAAACTGAAACGACCGATCGATCCGGAGCACGAAGTGCTCGTGCTTAACGGCACCCGCGAAGGATTGTTTCTTGCTGCCATCGCCGCCCGGCGCTGGGTTGCTCCCCGCGCCGGCAAACCGGTTATGCTGATCCCCAATCCGTTTTATGCAGCCTATGCTGCCGGCGCGCTCGCAGCCGACTGCGAACCAATTTATCTGCCCGCGACGCGCAAAAACCGATTCCTCCCCGATCTCGACGTTCTCGATGACGCACTGCTCGCCCGCACCGTCGCTTGCTACATCGCCTCGCCTTCGAACCCGCAGGGAGCGGTCGCCGATCGCGCCTATCTGGACAAGCTTGCGGCGCTGGCACGCCGCTTCGGTTTCCTTGTGTTCGCCGACGAATGCTATTGCGAGATCTACAGCGAGCAAGCGCCTCCCGGCATGCTGGAAGCTTCCGGGCCCGATTTCGCCAACGTCGTGGTATTCCACTCACTTTCCAAACGTTCGAACCTCCCGGGTCTGCGCGTGGGATTTGCTGCAGGCGACCGGCGCTTCCTCGGGTCATATCTTGAATTGCGCAATGTGGCTGCACCGCAAGTGCCGACGCCGGTGCAATACGTGGCGATTGCCGCCTACGGTGATGAAGCGCATGTGCAGGAGAATCGCACGCTCTACTCCGCCAAGTTCGATCTTGCCGATCAGATCGTCGGGGACCGCTACGGATATGAGCGCCCGGACGGCGGATTCTTTCTTTGGCTGGACGTTTCGAAGCAGGGCGGCAGTGAGGCCGTAACAAAACGACTGTGGGCCGAAGCTGGCGTGCGCGTGGTGCCTGGGCGATACCTCGCGCGCAACCAGACCGATGGCAGCAATCCCGGCGCGGACTACATCCGCGTCGCCATGGTGCAGGACAAGGCGGCCACGGCGGAAGCACTGCATCGCCTTGTCGCCGTGCTCGGCTAGCGCATGATCCCGAAAAGTGGAAACCGTTTTTCGGAAAAGATCATGCGCAAACGCAAAAAGGCTTAGCGCATGCGAGCGACAGATCGCAGCTTCGACATTATCTCGTTCGTCTCGGAGCACTTTCGCGACGTCATCAGGCGGAGGCTCAGCGAACTTGCCGGCCTCGCACTGATCGCCCTTGCGCTGCTCGGTGCACTCGCCCTTGCGACCTGGTCGGTGCAGGACCCTTCACTCAGCCACGCCACTCAAAAACCGATACACAATCTGCTCGGCTTTCCCGGCGCTGTTTTCTCCGATCTGGCAATGCAACTGCTCGGGCTCGCCGCCATCCTTCTTCTGATACCCGAAGCCCTGCTCGGGTGGCGATTGATCTCGCACAAGCCGGTCGGCGAAAAATGGCGCGGCATGCTGTGGATCGTTGCTACGTTCCTTGGCGCTGCCTTTGCTTCCACGTTGCCGCGCATCGGCTCATGGCCCCTCCCAACCGGTCTCGGCGGCGTTGCGGGGGATGCAATCCTTCGAATACCGGCGATGATCGTCGGGGGGCATGTCGCAGGCCTCGGGCGGCTGATTTTGTGCATCGTATTCGGTCTGGCCACTGTGGTGACCCTGGCGATGGCCGCCAAGGCGCCGCACCGCGCCAGAAAATCGGTCGCGCGTGAGATTGATGAAGATGACGAAATCGACGAAGACGAGAGTGACGATGATCGGGGTTCGGCCTGGCTCGGCATGATCGTGCACGCGCTCCTGAGCTGGAAAGCTCGGATCGGCCGCATGATCCGCGGTGAGGCGCGCACGCGCATGCCGATGGCCCCGGCGCGAGGTCCGCGCCTTGAGCCGCGCTTCGACGGTGACGGACTCGCAGTCGGCGAATATGAAGATGACATTGAAGAGGACTCAGCGCCGCGCCGGCGCACCGCATCACGATCGCCGGCACGTCGCTCCGGAAGCGGCTACACGCTGCCCTCGCTCAAT
>DASXLC010000142.1:0-22589 GCA_036496445.1 Pseudolabrys sp.
AATTTCAGTCCCTTGTAATCCTCAGGCATGTGCAGCGGCTTGTTCGCACTCATCTGCTTGAAGCCGTTGTCCCAATAGGCCAGGCCTATCATGCCCTTCGGCTCCAGAAGCTTGAGCAATCTCTGGCCAATCGGACCTTCGGTGACCTTACGCAGCGCTGTCAGGTTCGGCAGCAGGAACGGCAAGTCGAACACCTCAAAGTCCTTGATGCCGATGGGACCAAACTTGGAGTTCGATGGCGCGAGCATCTGCACCGCACCGAGCTGCAAGGCCTCCAGCTCTTCCTTGTCCTTGTAGAGCGTCGAGTTGGGGTAAACCTCAACCTTGACCTTGCCGTTGGTGTACTTCTCGGCAAGTTCCTTGAACTTGTCGGCGCCTTTGCCCTTCGGCGTATTCGGCGCCACGACGTGACTGAACTTGATCACGATCGGCGCCTGCGCCGACACTGCGGCGGGCGCCATGAAAATGGCGGCCGCAGCCGCCGCAAAAAGCCACTTGCGCATAGGCGTATTCCTCCAGTTATTCGCTCGAAACCGGCTTTTACCTTGTTTTTCTGCCGTTTAGGGTGCCACTAAACCGGGTTTCCGGCAAGTAGACCAATGGGCAAGAAGTTCCTTGACCACAGCGTCAAGCCGGAAGCCTTTAGTGTTTCGAGCGTCAAACGGGAAAACGCGTGCGGCGAAGCGTCGCCGACTATTTCAGCGCGGCCACGACGGGCCCTAAGCCCATCTCCCGAGCCAGGCCATGCGCGGCGCGCATCTGGTCGGCATCAAGCATCGCGATGAGCGGACGCGCGGCAACCGCAAGCCGCTGCACGGCGGCACTGTTAAGCACAATTGACACAACCCGGTGACTCACACGGTGAACGAGACCGCCTGACTCCGCAGAAGTCTGCCGGCGTGCGAGGTCGCGCAATGCTGCCTCGACCGGAGCCCAATAGGGCTCTTGCGCGGGCGTGAGCTTGAGCACGCTCTTGATGCGCGCAACATTGATTGCAGTTGTCGTCTGCACCTGATCGGTGTGGCCGTCGAATTCCGCGGCACGGGCCAACGAACCGTCCGACAACAAGCCGAGCGCCGCGAGCGCGAATACGCCCGCGCATAAAGTCATTTTCATTACGAGAATCCCCAATACCTGTGTGGGTTATGGACGCGCGAATAACCGGGAATTTTGCTCCTAAAGCGAACGAAATGCGGGCAAAATGTGATTTGTTGGGGTTCCGGCCTTAAACATTGCCAAAATGACACATGCCGCACCCCTTTTCGAGCGCGGCATGTTCTTAATCTTAACTCCTGACCCTTAACCAACGTCGGTCGAATGAATTCGCCGCTCGACCGATGAGGTCTTGTTGCGCTTGCTGATCAGCTTGTTGAGCGCACCCAAATAGGCCTTGGCGGAGGCTACCAAAGTATCAGGATCAGCGCCCTTGGCGGTAAACGAGCGCCCGCCCTCCAGAAGTCTGACCGATACTTCCGCCTGCGCGTCTGTTCCGCCGGTCACCGCGTGCACCTGATAGAGCTCAAGCGTCGCCTCATGCGGCACCAGCGCGCGGATCGCCTTGAAGATTGCATCCACCGGACCATTGCCGGTCGACTGCGTGGTGACGTGCTCGCCTTCGATATCGAGGGTGAGCGTCGCGGTCTGCGGGCCCATGGTGCCGGCAATCACCGTCAACGACAGCACTTTGATGCGATCATGGGCATGTGCGATTTCCTCGTCGACCAGCGCCTCAATGTCCTCGTCGTAAATCTGCTTTTTGCGATCAGCCAACGCCTTGAACCGGACAAACGCATCTTCAAGCTGATTGCTGGCGAGCTCGTAGCCCAGTTCCTGCAGCTTGTGGATGAAAGCGTGACGCCCCGAATGCTTGCCCATCACCAATGATGTCTGCTTAACGCCAACCGATTCCGGCGTCATTATTTCATACGTTTGGGCATTCTTGAGCATGCCGTCCTGGTGGATGCCGCTCTCGTGCGCAAATGCGTTTCGCCCGACGATGGCCTTGTTGTATTGCACCGGGAACGACGTCGCCGCCGCGACCAGCTTGGACGCGCGCGTGAGCATGCTGGCGTCGACGCCGCAATGAAACGGCAACACGTCGTTGCGCACCTTCATTGCCATCACAACCTCTTCAAGCGCAGCATTGCCCGCGCGCTCGCCGATGCCGTTGATGGTGCACTCGATCTGCCGCGCACCCGCCTTGACCCCTTCGAGCGAGTTGGCCACCGCCATGCCGAGATCATTGTGGCAGTGGGTGGAGAACCGCGCCCTGTCAGCGTTCGGGACACGCGTGCGCAACATTTCAATGAGCGCAAAATATTCCTCCGGCACCGTGTAGCCGACGGTGTCGGGGATGTTGATTGTCGTGGCACCGGCATTGATCGCGGCCTCCACGCAACGGCAAAGGAAATCGTGCTCGGTACGGGTGGCATCCTCGGCCGACCATTCGACGTCGTCCGTATGACCCCGCGCGCGCGTCACCTGCCCGACCACCATCTCGAATACTTCGTGCGGCTCCTTCTGGAGCTTGTATTTCATGTGCACCGGTGACGTAGAGATGAACGTGTGGATGCGCCGGCGCTTGGCTGGTTTGATGGCCTCGGCGCAGCGGTCGATATCCTTGAAGGCAGCCCGCGAAAGGCCGCAGATGACGGCTTTCTTCGAACGCTGGGCGATCTCGTGCACGGCGGCAAAGTCGCCTTCCGAGGCGATGGGGAAACCCGCCTCGATGATGTCCACGCCCATGTCGTCGAGCAGCTCGGCAACCTCGATCTTTTCTTCGTGCGTCATGGTTGCGCCGGGACATTGTTCACCGTCGCGCAAGGTGGTGTCAAATATGACGACGCGGTCCTTCTCGGACTTTGTCTGGGTAGTCATGAAAGTGATCCTTCTCCTCGAATGCGCCGCAGCGGGCGCTCTATGGGTTCTCCGTCAGATCCCCCGAGTGCCCAGGCACATATGCCCAGCCGGCCCTCAGGGGCGGATAAGGAGAAGGAGCGTGCCCAGAATAAGGGATGCCGCGGCGCCGGCGTGTCCCGCCGTCCGCTCGGTCGCGCAGATGATCTGCCGCGTCGACATGGCTGTCCCTCGTCTCGTCGGTTAACTTGGCGGATCCAGGTAAAGTCCGCGTTAACCGCAGGGGGCCGCTTTTAGCGGAAAGCAGTGGCGTAAATCAAGCGGCCGAATAGGTCAGAACCGCTGTCACTTTGCGCAATGGAGACCTCATGACCGATGACCTTGCCACAGTCGGCCGAGAAGCATGGGTGAGATCAGCAGTGGGCTTGCTTGTGCTCGCCCTCGTGCTGTTTGTGCCCGCGGGATCGCTGCGGTTTTGGCAGGCGTGGGTCTACGGCTTCGTGTTCGTCTCGGGTTCGGTCGCGATGAGCGTCTATTTTCTCAAACGCGATCCCAAACTGGTTGAGCGCCGGATGCGTGCCGGGCCCGCCGCCGAGCAGGAATCCACGCAGAAAATCATCATGACAATAATTCTCATCGAGTTTTTGTTGCTTCTCGTCGTGCCGGGCTTTGACCATCGATGGCACTGGTCTGCAGTGCCGGCGTGGCTGGTGTTCGCCGCGAACGCAGGCGTCGCATTGAGCTTTTGCATGTTCTTCGTGGTGCTCAAGCAGAACAGCTTTGCGGCTTCGACCATCAGGGTCGAGGCAAACCAGCCGGTGATCTCGACGGGAGTTTACGCAATCGTGAGACATCCACTTTATTCGGCTGCGCTGCTGCTGCTCATCTGTACGCCGGTCGCGCTCGGATCGTATTGGGGCCTGCTGGTCGCACTCGCGGCTATTCCCGTGCTGGCCTGGCGGCTGCTCGACGAAGAGCGCTTCCTGAGAGAGAACCTGCCGGGTTATGCGGACTATTGCCGCGCCACGCGTTTTCGGCTCATTCCCGGGATCTGGTGAAAGAAAAGACTTTAGGATTTTTCCTCCTTGAGCGCTTTGCCTGCGTCCTGCAATTCCTTGAGTGCCTTGCCCTCGACCTTCGGAAAATCGACGCCGAGCGCCTGAAGTTCCTGCACGAGCGCGCCGGCGACCACCATGCGCGTGAACCATTTGTGATCGGCCGGCACGACAAACCAGGGCGCCTCCGGCTGGCTGGTGTGCCGGATCATGTCTTCATAGGCGTCCTGGTATTTGTCCCAGAATTTTCGCTCCGCAACATCAGCCATCGAAAACTTCCAGCGTTTTGCCGGTTCATCAATGCGATCGAGAAATCGTTTACGCTGCTCTTCCTTCGAGACATGCAGGAAGAACTTGAGAATGCGCGTCCCATTGCGGGTGAGATGCCGCTCGAACGCGCAGATGTCATCGAAGCGCTGTTGCCAGAGATCTTTCCCGTTCAGAGACTTCGGCAGCTTCTGGCGCTCGAGTAATTCAGGATGTACGCGCACGACCAGCACTTCCTCATAGTACGAACGATTAAAAATGCCGATGCGCCCGCGCTCTGGCAGGTTTCGCGCTGCGCGCCAAAGAAAATCATGATCCAGCTCCTCCGCGCTCGGCTGCTTGAAGGAATGCACTTGCACGCCTTGCGGGTTGAGGCCTGACATCACGTGCTCGACCACGCTGTCTTTGCCGGCGGCATCCATCGCCTGCAAGATGATGAGCACGGACCAGCGGTCGTCGGCGTACAGCTTCTCCTGCAGCCCGACGAGCTGCTGAACGCCCTCGGCGAGCATCGCCTTGGCTTCGCTCTTGTCTTTGGTAAGGCCCTCACTGTCATCTGGGTCGTAATCGGACAGCCGGAATTTGGCGGGATTGTCGATGCGAAAGCGCTTTGTGAGGCTGCTGAGCGTCATGCTGTGTCTCCACGCCGAGGTGTCCCAACCTAACCACTGCCCAACCGCGATTCCAGGAAGGCGGTCACGAAGCGCGGCATCGCAGGGTCGAGATCCTTGTGCTTACGAATGATGCGAATATCGGCAAGCTCCGGATGCTGTTCGCGAGCAAGGTGCGTCAGGATGCGTTCGCGCAGAGCGGCTGAACTTTCTTTCGATCGTAAAACCTTGATCTGCGCGATCAGCGAGCCATCGGCAACCATGGTCCAGCCCGGCTCGCTCGCAAACTCGGTGACATTGAAGCCCGTCTCTTCTTTGAGTTCGCGTCCTGCGCTTCGTTCGAGATCGACTTTGTCGCCGACGATGTCTGCGGGATCGGGTGTCCCGCAGGGAAAGTAGATCTTTCCGGCATTGAACGTATGCGACCCCATTACTCCGAGCAAAAATGCGTCGTCCGCTGCCAGAATTGCCGCTGCGCTGAAGCAATCGTGCACTTTCGCAGCGGGACGGTCCCAATGGCGCCAGGCCGCAAAGCTCGCATAGTCGGTTTCAAGATATTCGCCGTGGAGCACGCCATCTTTCATCGCATGGTGATGCAGCAGAAGCACGCGTCCGTTCCAGATCGACGGCTTGTCCTGCCGCAGCGCAGTGAAGTATGCATCGATTTCGTCGCGGCGTTCGACTGCAAAGTCCCAGGGCTTCGGAGCGAAGGAAAGGTCCAGCCGGTCGATATGAGATATCGATGGCGGTTCTCTCATGGCGCGAGCGCTTCCGCTTCAAACAACCGGCTCGGATTTGCTATCTCGTCCTGTGCGGCCACCAGCTGGATCTCTCGCGCGCCCGCTTCCGCCGTTTTCAACAGCACACCGAATACACTGGACGCTGCCCGCGACAGCGCCTCGCCGACGTTCCCGCCGCGCAGGTAATGCGCGAAAAAAAGGGCGGCGATGGCATCGCCCGCGCCATTGATCGTGAGCGCCAGCTTCGGTGTTCGTATCCTGAAACAGCTGCTCTCATCCGACGCCAGCAGATCGATCGCATCTTCCGGTGTCTCTCCTGTGTGCAACGACGTCACCAGGATAATGCGCGGCCCCAGGTTGTGGACCGCCTTCACTGCATCGCGCGCCTGTTGCAGGCTCTTGCTCACGCGCCCGCTGAGATAGTCCAGCTCGAAATGGTTGGGGGTAATGATATCGGCCGCGGGTACCGCCTGGTTTTTCATGAACTCCGGAATGCCTTCGCGCACGAAAATCCCGCGCCCCACATCACCGATCACCGGATCGCAGCAGTATTTGGCTGCCGGATTGGCCTTTTTGACGGTCCTCACCGCGTCCAGGATGGCCCCGCCGATATCGGCAGAGCCCATGTAGCCTGACAGGACGCCGTTACATTGCCCGAGAACACCGCGCTGCTCTATTCCGGATACGACTTCGTTGATCATGCCGGCATCGAACACGCGGCCGGTCCAGCTGCCGTAACCGGTGTGGTTGGAAAACTGGACCGTGTGGATCGGCCATACTTCCACGCCCATGCGCTGCAGCGGGAACACCGCCGCGGCATTGCCGACATGACCATAGGCAACGTGCGACTGAATTGAGAGAATATTCATGGCTTCGACAATAACAGAGACGGCGGGGAAATCCCCGCCGTCGCTCAACACCATTCAGGTCGATACGGCAGCTACTTCATTCCCATTTTGCCGGCCGCTTCGACGTATTTGTTGGTGTAGGTCTTCGACAAGTCGATGTTCGCCTTGGCCACGTCGGGCGACGATTGGCTGAACACCGCCAGCACTGCCGCCGCGCCTTTCGGATCCATGCGGCCGGTCTCCGAAAACATCGGCAGCGTGTTCTTGAGCGCCGCGACGTATTGCGCCTTGTCCTTGCCGACAAGGTTTGCAGGCATCTTGTCGGCGACCTCTTCCGGCGTGTGGGAATGGATCCACTTCAGCGTCGCGAGGATTGCATTGGTCATCGCCTGCACTTCCTTCTCGTGCGTAGCGATCCATTCGGCTCTGGTGTAAAGCGCGCCGCCCGGATATTCGCCGCCGAACACCGCCAGCGTGTCCTTCTGGCTGCGGGTATCGGCGAGGATCTTCAGTTGCTTGTCCTGACCTTGCAGTATTGTGATCGCGGGATCGAGCATGATGGCAGCATCAATGGTTCCCTGCTCCATGGCTGCGACTGCGGTGGCGCCGAGACCGACACCAATCACTCCAACAGAATTCGGATCGACGCTGTTCTTGCTCAACATATATTTGAGAAAGAAGTCGGTGGAGGAGCCGGGGGCACTCACGCCCACTTTTTTGCCGGCGAGATCCTTGATCGAGTTAATCTCGTTTGAATGCTTGGGTGATACCACCAGCGCAAATCCCGGATAGCGGTCGTAGACCACGAAAGACTGCAAATGCTGGCCCTTGGCCGCGAGATTGACGCAGTGATCGAAATAGCCCGATACGACGTCGGCGCTGCCGCCGATGACAGCTTTGAGGGATTCCGAGCCGCCCTTGAAGTCGACAACCTCGACGTTGACGCCGGCCTTTTCGTACTCGCCGAGCGCCTGTGCCAGCATGGTGGGCAAATAGCACAGGCACGATCCGCCACCGACGGCAAGGGTGATCTTGGATTGCGCAAGCGCAAAGCCGCTCGACAACACAATGGCTGCAAGCGTCGCAGCGAGCCGCCGGAACATTACGGGCATGATTTCCTCCATTGTTTTTCGAAGGCCTTGTGCCGAGGCCAATTCGGCCGAAACGATAAGCCAGCCGGGCGTGGATGCCTAGGGGCGGCTGTCGGCCGCATCCGGCCGCCAGACCAGCAATCGGGTTTCGATCACGGTGACGACGGCGTCGATTAAGATCACAAAGGCCGCGAGCACGAACATACCGGCAAAAACGCCGGCGACGTCGAATACGCCCTCCGCCTGCTGGATCAGGTAGCCGAGACCGGCGGCGGCACCCAGATATTCGCCTACGACCGCTCCCACAACCGCGAAGCCCACTGATGTGTGCAGCGATGAGAACATCCAGGACAGTGCCGAAGGCCAATAGACGTGCCGCATCAACTGGTGCTCGTTCATTCCAAGCATGCGCGCATTCGCGAGGACGGTGGGGCTCACTTCCTTGACGCCCTGATAGACGTTGAAGAAGACAATGAAGAAGACGAGCGTGACGCCAAGCGCAACCTTCGACCAGATGCCGAGCCCCAGCCAGAGCGTGAAGATCGGCGCCAGCACGACCCGTGGCAGCGCGTTGACCATCTTCACGTACGGATCGAACACCGCCGCGGTCCGCGGCTGGCGTGCAAACCAGAAGCCGACCAGTACGCCGCCAATCGAGCCAATCACAAAGGCGAGGAGCGCCTCGCTCAACGTCACCCAGAGGTGCTTCCAGATCACGCCGCTCGCGAACCAGGCGACGATCTGCTTTGCCACGTCTACCGGGTTGGAGAAGAAGAACGGCGGCAGCAGGAGTTTGCCAAAGACAGGGTAAGTCGTGAGCACATACCAAAGTCCGATGCTCACGACCAACACCAGAACCTGCAACAGGAGGAGATTGATGCGTGACACTGCGATCAAACTCCTCCCGATTGCATCCGCGAATGCGAAAACGTCAGTACGGGTTTCTGAAAAGACCGATAATGCCGGTCGAACCTTTTACATGGCCGTTGAGCTTATCGAACAGCTCCAGCTTGGTGAGCCCGGCCGGCAGCGCCTTCGGGTCAAGATCGGTCGCGATCAGCACGAAGGTGTAGTGATGCGGCGATCCGGGCGGCGTGCATGGACCCATATAGATGCTTTGCTTGGCGGTACCGATGCCGCCGATATATTTGTCGGAGGGCTTGCTGGTCTCACCTTCGGCGAACGAGGTCACCGAGGCCGGGATGCCATAGGCGATCCAGTGATCGACACCGGTGCCACGGCCTTCCGGATCGGTCATGACCAGCGCGAAGCTCGTCGTGCCGGCCGGCACATTGCTCCACGACAACGCCGGCGAAACATTGTCGCCCACACAGTTTGGATTGGTTTTGTTGTTGCCAGCCATTTGTTTCGGCAGCAAAGCTCCGTCTTTGAATGACGACGAACTAATCGTGAACACTTCGGCCGCGTGCGCCGTCCCGGCAAGCAGCAAGACCGCTGCGGCAGCCGAGAGCGTTTGACGTATTCCAAACATTGATTTCCTCCATTTTGTTTGTTGGTCGTCCGTATCATCAACAAGGCTAGCTCAACAAAATTCCGTCCGCATCAGACTCCTTCGCTCTGGGCATAGCCTTTGATTACCTCAGCCTTCAACGTCTGCCAGATCTCGCGATGGAGCTCATGAAACTTGGGGTCAAGTTTGACCTCGGATATGTCGCGTGGGCGCGACAGGGGAACTCGCCAGTCACCGATAATACGCGCCGCCGGCCCCGCCGACATGATCACGACCCGATCGGACAGCGCAATCGCTTCTTCCAGATCGTGGGTAACAAAAAGAACGGCCTTGCGATCGGCGTTCCACAGATCGAGGAGGAGGTTGCCCATGATCTGGCGCGTCTGCGCGTCGAGCGGACCGAATGGCTCATCCATCAGCAGGATCTTCGGATCGCGAATCAGGACCTGCGCAAGACCGACCCGTTTGCGCTGCCCCCCGGACAGCATATGCGGGTAGCGATCGCCGAACGCCCCGAGCCCTACGCGCGTGAGCCACGAATGTGCACGGGCACGGGCATCATCGCTGGGCGTACCCGCCACTTCCAGGCCAATAGCGACGTTTTCCATTGCAGTCTTCCAGGGAAACAATGCGTCGGCCTGGAACAGGTACCCCGCCTGGCGGTTCAGCGCAGCAAGCTGACTGCCAAAAATATTGACCCCACCGGCGGCTGGCGCGAGCAGCCCGGCAGTGACATTGAGCAGCGTGGATTTGCCGCACCCGGTTGGGCCGACGATGGCGACGAATTCGCCGTCGGCCACATGGAGTGTCGCGCGTTCAACCGCCGTATAGACGCCACCACGCGCAAGGCGAAAGGCAACCATCACCCCGTCGAGCGCGACCGCCGCGCCTGACGCGCGCGTCTTCTGAACACCCGTCGCAGCGACGGCGGTATTGTCCGCCATTGCGTCCCCTCCCGCTTGCTTCTTGGACGGCAAGCTATCCGGCCAGCCCTTAGCTTGCAAAGCCGGTGACGTTAAAGGCCTTTGATCAGACCGGCCTCGATGAGCAGGCGATTGAACCGTCGCGCCTCGGCGCCGTCGGCGCACCGGTAAAACAGACCGTGACAACGCTTCAGAATCTTCTTCTGTTCGGCAAAGGACGGGTCGAGCGGCACTCCCGCCGCCTCCTGCACAAGCAGAGGCAGATACGGCGCATCGAGCGTATTGAGCGCCGACGACAAATCTGCAGGCTTGAAGTTCACGGCATCGATTGCATAGTAACTCGTGTAGTAGCGCGGATCGAACGTCTCAAGCTGTCGCGCAAGCGCGGCCTCGCTGAGCGTCGGATCGATAATGCGATAGGCGAATTCCGGCTGATGGTCGCCAAATCGAACGATCAGAAAAGAATCGGTCGGAAAGTCCCGCTTGAGTCGATCGAGCAACGCGGAATAGTCATGCGCGCTTAATGTTTGCCGCCGGATATATTCATCGATGTTGGGAGCGTTGCCGAGACCATGCCAGCCCGGCGTCAATTCAGGACGGTAGCTGAAATCCCACGGGAAATGATTGGCGGCGGTATAAACAAGCAAGAACAAAGGCCCCTGGCGATGCTCTCGCGCGATGATGTTCGTCGCCTGATCAAAATAAAAACGATCCGGCTCAAGCCCGCGAGCCCCCAGGTCCTTCATATCGAGATAGCGTTCAATGCCCGCCGTCGTCTGAAAACCACGCGAGCCCAGAAATGCGCCATAGAATGGATAGAGGCTGAAGGTCTTGTAGCCGCAGCGCGTGAGCGCACTTGGTAGCCCGCGCGCGACGTGACCGGCTGCAATACGTGTCACCGATGTTGCAAAGCGTCCGTAGGAACGCGCGGACAGCCCGGTCAGCACATTGTATTCGGTAAACCAGCTGGGGCCGCCGGCGCCTTCCACCACCATCTTTCGCGCCACGCCATCGAACGATCGGAAATGCCGGTGATAGTTGGGCGGAACTTTCATACCGGGAGCAGCGGTGATGTCGAAGCTCGACTCATCGTGCAGCAGGATAATGTGCGGAAGTTTTCCGCCAGGACTGCAACCCGCCGCAGGCGCCTTCAAACGGTCCGAAACGGTCGCATCCGATTCCAGCAATCCGTGAGTCGCGAATTCGTAGATGGCCTCAACACCGGAACGCGCAAACTTGGAAACATAGTCGCGGCTAAAAAACTCGCCATATAGGTCGGCCGGATAGGCTGCCGACAAAGCCACCAGACCGCCCATGCACAAGGTGCTGCCAAGCGTGGTGGTGCGTATGCGCACACGAAACGGATCGATCCGCCACAGGAGCATCAATACCGGTGTTCCCATCGCCAAACCGACCAGAACCGGTTCGCGCAGTTGCGGCATGACAGTAAACAGAAAGGCTGATGTGTCGGGGTCGATGATCATCAGATCGACGAAGTTCGCCGTCATCATCAGCTTGTCGTACTTGAACTGCGACAAGAGAATGAGTGCGATGATCATCGCAAGCGACAGAAATCCTGCAATGGCGGGCCGGCGCAACAACGCCAGCCAGAAGAAATTCAGCAGCGCCCAGGCGAGCAGGAAAGTTGCCTTTGTCGCAAGGTCAAGCTCCGTCGCCGCCATCACGACAAGCGCGGTCAGATGCACGACGGTGATGACAGCAAGCGCAAACGCGTCGCGCCGGGATATCGCCTCGGCGGGCGCAAAACGGCTTAGCAGGGC
This sequence comes from Pseudolabrys sp., assembly GCA_036496445.1. Classification (GTDB taxonomy): domain Bacteria; phylum Pseudomonadota; class Alphaproteobacteria; order Rhizobiales; family Xanthobacteraceae; genus Pseudolabrys. The sequence continues at coordinate 11,644 of DASXLC010000142.1, forward strand.
GGACGCTACGGACAGCATGGCCTAGGCGGCCCTGCCCGGCTGCGATCCTCACGACTCCCCAGCGCATGGCCCGGTATCATAAGACTGTAATCAAACCGCCATTGCAAGTCGTCGGCCCGCCCGTCAGCCGATTTTTGTTATCTTAACCAAAGGGATGGCTGTGCCAGGCCCGGAATCACCGGTTCCGCGCCCTCTCCACCCATGCCATCATTGCTTCAATGATCCTCGACGCCCGTCTCGCCGACGCGTGGTCGCGTCTGCCCGACTATCTCGGCAACCACGTGCTGGTGAGCCTGACCGCGCTCGCCATTGGGCTTGGCGTCAGCCTGCCGGTCGCCATCGCATCGAGGCACCGACCATTTCTGCGCGGCGCCTTGCTGACCGTCGCCAGCGTGGTGCAGACAATTCCCGGCCTCGCGCTGCTGGCGCTCTTCTATCCCTTGCTGCTGGCACTCGCCGCTCTGTCCGAACACGTCGTCGGAAAAACCTTCTCCGCACTCGGATTTCTGCCGTCGGTGCTGGCGCTCGCGCTTTATTCGATGCTGCCGGTGCTGCGTAACACCGTCACGGGACTCAACGGTGTCGATACGCGCCTGAGCGAAGCCGCGCGCGTCGTCGGGGTGCGGCCATGGCGGTTGTTACGGGATATCGAACTGCCATTGGCGCTGCCGGTCATCATGGCCGGCATCCGAACATCGGCTGTCTGGGTGATCGGCACCGCAACGCTCGCCACGCCAATCGGCCAAACGAGCCTCGGCAATTACATCTTTACCGGCTTGCAGACCCAGAATTGGGTATTCGTTGTATTCGGCTGTATCGCGGCCGCAGTGTTGGCCCTTGCGGTCGATCAACTGCTCGCGCTCGTGCAAGCAGGCGCGGCCCGCCGCAACAGCACACGTGCAGCTGTGGGTGGAATTGGCCTGATTGCGCTCATGCTGGCAGCGCTGCTCCCTGTTCTGGCTCAGCCCAAGGCAAGTTACGTGATCGGCGCCAAGACCTTCACCGAGCAATACGTGTTGGCGGCACTGATCGGGCAGCGCATGCAGGCCGCCGGCCTCACCACTGCCCGCCGGCCTGGTCTCGGATCCAATGTGCTGTTCGATGCGCTGACCTCGAGCGAGGTCGACATCGCCGTCGACTATTCCGGAACGCTCTGGGCAAATCGCATGCAACGCCACGACGTGCCAGGCCGCGAGCAATTGCTCACCGAACTTTCACGCTGGCTGCGGACAACAGCCGGTATCGAAATGCTCGGCCCCCTCGGTTTCGAGAACGCCTACGCATTGGCGATGACACGCAAAAAAGCTGAGGCGCTGAATATCCACTCGATCAGTGATCTCTCCAGTCGTGCCGGAGGGCTCACCGTTGCCGGCGACTATGAAATCTTCGCACGCCCTGAATGGCTGGCGCTGCGTAACGCCTACGGTCTGAACTTTCGGGCGCAGAGGCAGATGCAACCGGAATTCATGTACAAGGCCGTCGCCAATGGCGAAGTCGACGTGATCTCGGCCTACACGAGCGACGGCCAAATCTCGACTTATGATCTCGTCGTGCTTGCCGACGACAGGCACGCAATTCCTTCTTACGATGCAATCCTGCTGATATCGCCAAAGCGGTCAGGCGACGAAAAACTGATCGCGGCGCTGAGGCCCCTCATCGATGCCGTCGACGTTGCATCCATGCGAGCAGCCAATGCGCGTGCCTCCAATGGCACCACGACGCCGGACGATGTGGCGAAGTGGCTCGGCGATCGCATCGACAAGCATTAGTTCCGGTCTCGATCGCCCTGCTCGTCTGCAAAAGCAAACGCGGCCACCCCTGGCACGGCGGCCGCGGTGATAAGCAGGATGCGCAAGGACACAACTAGTTTTTGCTGCGGTCCACCAGCGCGCGCTGCTTGATCCAGGGCATCATGTCGCGCAACTTGGCGCCGACCTGCTCGATCGGATGTTCGGCAAGCTTCGCGCGTGTCGCCTTGAACGACGTCTGATTGACCTTGTTCTCCAGCATCCAATCCCTGGTGAAGCGGCCGGACTGGATGTCGGCGAGGACGCGCTTCATTTCGGCCTTCACCTCCGGCGTGATCACGCGCGGGCCTGAAACGTATTCGCCGTATTCGGCCGTGTTCGACACCGAATAGTTCATGTTGGCAATGCCGCCCTCATAAATGAGGTCAACGATCAGTTTCACCTCGTGGACGCATTCGAAATAGGCCATTTCCGGCGCATAGCCGGCTTCCACCAGCGTCTCGTAACCGGCCTTCATCAATTCGACCAGCCCGCCGCACAACACGGTCTGTTCGCCGAACAGATCGGTTTCGCACTCTTCCTTGAACGTCGTCTCGATGATTCCGGCGCGGCCGCCACCAATCGCTGACGCGTAAGAAAGTCCGAGATCATGAGCATTGCCGGAAGCGTCCTTGTGGATCGCAACGAGACACGGCACGCCAGCACCGCGCTGGTATTCAGAGCGCACAGTGTGGCCGGGTCCCTTGGGTGCGATCATCAGCACGTCGAGATCCGCGCGCGGCTCGATCAGGTTGAAATGAACATTGAGCCCGTGCGCGAACATCAGCGCTGCACCGTCTTTCATATTCCTGGCGAGGTGATCGCGATAAATGTCGCCCTGCAACTCGTCGGGCGTGAGCATCATCATGACGTCGGCCCATTTGGCCGCTTCCGCGACCTCCATAACCTTGAATTTCTCGGCCTCGGCCTTTTTCACGCCGGCTGAGGTCTTGCGCAAGGCAACTGCGACCTCCTTCACGCCGCTGTCGCGCAAATTGAGCGCGTGGGCATGACCCTGGCTTCCGTAGCCGATGATGGCGACCTTCTTGCCCTTGATCAGGTTCAGGTCGGCGTCGCGATCGTAGTAAACACGCATGGTACTGGGTCCTTTTGGTCCTTCGTTCGGCCAATGGTCGTCTGTTTTGTCGGAAAATTGTCCCGCCCGCGGTGCTTCTAGGTCGCAACGCTAGCCGGGGCAAGTCCCTCCGCTATTTTCCGTCTCGTTGCCGCTTGAGTTGCAGCCTGCCGGCATAGAGCAGCGCGAAACCGGCCAGCGCGCTGCCGTATTTGATCACCTCAGGCAGATTGGAATCCGCGGCAAAGCAATAGGGACCGCCGACAAAGCTGAGGCAGCGCGAATTCTCCAGCGAGTAAGGCTTGAGGAAAACGCCCAGGATGATGAGCGGGATCGCCAGGATCGTGAACCCCATCCCTACATTCCCTCCGGCCCGCGCATGATGGCCGCGATGCCCGTGCGCGCGACCTCAACAAGGCCGAGCGGGAGCATCAGGCTTATGAATTGCTCGATCTTGTCGCTGGCGCCGGTGATTTCGAACACGAAGCTTTCGGTGGTGGCATCGATCACGCGCGCCCGGAAGGCATCCGCTAGCCGCAGTGCTTCGACCCGGTTGTCACCCTTGCCCTTGACCTTGACCATGGCGAGCTCCCGCTCGATGGCATCGCCCGCAAGCGTCATGTCCACCACGTGATGCACGGGGACGAGCCGATCGAGTTGATTCTTGATCTGCTCGATCACCATCGGCGTGCCGGTGGTAACGATCGTGATCAGGGAAAGATGCTGCCGGTGCTCGGTTTCCGACACCGTCAACGATTCGATGTTATAGCCGCGACCGGCGAACAGGCCGATGACACGCGCCAGCACGCCCGGCTCGTTGTCGACCAGCACTGAAAGCGTATGGGTTTCCGGCTTCTGCGCGGTCGGCGCTGCCGGATAATGGCTTGTCGAGGGAGCGTTCATCACACCATCACCTTGCCTTCTTCGGTGATGGCGTCTTCCACGCTGACGCCGGCGTCACCGAGCAGCATCTCATTGTGCGCGCGCCCCGAAGGGATCATCGGGAAGCAGTTTTCCTTGGGATCGACGACGCAGTCGAACAGCACCGGCTTGTCGACTTCGATCATCTCCTTGATCGCGCGATCAAGGTCGGCCGGCTTTTGGCAACGGATGCCATGCGCGTGATAGGCTTCGGCCAGCTTGACGAAATCCGGCAACGCCTCGCTGTAGCTCTCGGCATAACGGCCGCCGTGCAGCAATTCCTGCCATTGCCGCACCATGCCCATGTAATTGTTGTTCAGGATGAAGATCTTGACCGGCAGCCGATACTGCACCGCGGTCGAGATTTCCTGCATGGTCATCAGCACCGACGCCTCGCCGGCGATGTCGATCACCAGCGACTTCGGATGCGCGAGCTGCACCCCGACCGAGGCCGGCAGACCATAGCCCATGGTGCCGAGGCCGCCGGAGGTCATCCATCGATTCGGCTCCTGGAAACCGTAGAATTGTGCGGCCCACATCTGATGCTGGCCGACCTCCGTTGTGATGTAGCAATCCTTGTCTTTCGTCAGCTCGTAAAGACGCTGGATGGCATATTGCGGCTTGATGACATCATTTGACGATCGATAGGCGAGTGACTTGCGCGCGCGCCATTTGTCGATCTGCGCCCACCACGCCTGCAACGATTTCTTGTCGGGATGAATGGCGCCGGTACGCCACAGACGCACCATGTCCTCAAGCACATGCGCACAATCGCCGACGATCGGTATGTCCACTTTGACGTTCTTGTTGATCGAAGATGGGTCGATGTCGACGTGAATTTTCTTTGAGCCCGGAGAAAAGGCATCAAGCCGTCCTGTGATTCGATCGTCAAAACGCGCGCCGATGCAAATCATGACATCGCAATCGTGCATCGCCATATTGGCTTCGAGCGTCCCGTGCATGCCGAGCATGCCCATCCATTTCGGATCGGCAGCCGGAAATGCGCCGAGCCCCATGAGCGTCGAGGTGATCGGATAGCCGGTCAGTTTCACAAATTCGCGCAACAGATCGCAGGCGGCCTTGCCGGAATTGACCACACCGCCACCGGTATAGAACAGCGGCCGCTTGGCGTGCGCCATCAGGTCGATGGCCTGCTTGATCTTGTCCATGTCGCCCTTGAGCTTGGGCTTGTAACCGGTGTGCGGGAAATCCTTCGGCCTGGAATAGGTGCCCTTGGCGAACTGGATGTCCTTTGGCACGTCGACAACCACCGGTCCCGGCCGACCGCTCGACGCGATGTGGAATGCCTCATGCAGTACACGCGGCAGGTCTTCGATGCGCTTGACCAGGTAATTGTACTTTGTGCACGGCCTGGTGATGCCAACGGTATCGCACTCCTGGAACGCGTCGTTGCCGATCAGGTGCGTCGGCACCTGGCCGGTGATGCAAACGATCGGGATTGAATCGCAGAATGCGTCGGTCAGGCCTGTGACCGCGTTGGTGGCTCCGGGGCCGGACGTCACCAGCACGCAGCCGACCTTTCCGGTCGAGCGCGCGTAGCCTTCCGCGGCATGCACCGCGCCCTGCTCGTGGCGCACCAGAATGTGACGTACCTGGTTCTGCGAGAAGATCGCGTCGTAGATCGGCAGCACCGCACCGCCCGGATAGCCGAACACATGCTCGACATTCTGATCGGCGAGCGCCTGGATCACCATTTCGGCGCCGGTCATTTCGCGTGTCATGTCATTCCCTTTCGTCATCTCGTTCCTGCGCGGCAATAAAAAAGGCCCGCAACGGGCCATGTCCGGACGCTCGCCTGCGGCCCTGTTTCAGGGCCGCGCCCGCGTCCGAACCGGTACTACAAAAGTAATAATATTGCGTAACATTGCTGTTGGCCGAACTTTCGTTGCGCGCGTTATAAGGTCTGGCAACTGGCCGGTCAAGCTCAAATCGGCGTCATTTGAGGCCGGAAAGCTGGATTTCGAGGGCCGCGACGGCGTTTTCTGCCGTCTGCCACGGCCAATCCTTCATCTGATTGCGAAACCAGGTGAGCTGGCGCTTGGCATAGCGGCGCGTATCCATAACGGCGCCCGCTTGAGCTTCCTCCAGCGAAATCTCGCTCTTGAGATGCCGGATGAGCCAGGGCACGCCGTGAGCCTTCATTGCCGGCAGGAGCGGATCGAGCTGGCGCGCGGCAAGCTGGCGGACTTCCTCCAGCGCGCCTGACTTCAGCATTGTGGCAAATCGCATTTCGATGCGGCGCACCAGTTCCTGACGCTCACAGGTGATGAAAATCTTCGCTGCGCGATCGGGATCGATGATCGGCGGCAGACCATCGATGTGCCAGTCCGACAGAGGCCGCCCCGTCGCCAGCGCAACTTCGAGCGCGCGGGAGATGCGCGAACGATCATTCAGCGTTACCCGTTGGGCGGTCGCGGGATCAAGACGCGCCAACTCCGCGTGAAGTGCCGGCGCGCCCTCGCGCTGCAGGCGGCTGCGGACGTCGGCTCGGATATCGGCCGGGATCGGCGGTACAGCAGCGAGCCCGGCGGTCAGCGCCTTGAAATAGAGCCCGGTGCCGCCGACCAGAATCGGTATGCGCCCCTGCCCGACGACGTCCTTGAGTGCCGCTGCGACGTCGCGGCACCAGCGACCGACCGAGTAATTCTCCGCCGCATCAACAGGGCCATAGAGTCGGTGTGGTACCCGCTTTTCCTCTGCCGGGGTTGGTCGTGCTGTAATGATGCGCAGGTCGCGATACACCTGCATTGAATCGGCATTGATGATGACACCACCGAACCGTTCCGCCAGCTCAAGAGCGAGCGCCGACTTGCCGCTGGCAGTCGGCCCTGCAATAAGCAGCGCTCGATTGGTATCGTGCATCGCATGACTCATGTCGCGACCCTGATCGGGACCGCAGACGCGGTTTCCACTGCGGTGGAAACCGCCCGCGCCGCATTGCCAGGCGCGGGCCCACCACGGAGGCTCGGGCCCGGCGCAGCCGATATTTCCTTTAACGCGGAAACCGGCCTGGACCAACGCTCGCTTGCCGAACGCCTGCGTGGAACGACGAGCGGCATTGACATCGTCGTGCAGCCCGCTGCCGCCCGGCGAAAGAAACTGTTTCTGGCTGACATGGATTCCACCATGATCGGACAGGAATGCATCGATGAGCTCGCCGACTATGTCGGGCTCAAAGCGCATGTCGCCGCGATCACCGAACGCGCCATGCGGGGTGACATCGCATTCGAGCCGGCGTTACGCGAGCGGGTCGCGTTGCTCGAAGGCTTGCCCATTTCTGTCATCGAAGAGGTTTTACGCGACCGCATCAGGTTGACTCCGGGCGGGAAAACCCTGGTGGCGACCATGCGTGCGAACGGCGCCGTGACTTGCATGGTGTCGGGCGGCTTCACACTGTTCACAGACCGTATTGCTGCCATGATCGGTTTCGACAAAAGCCGCGCCAACAGGCTTACCCTGGTGGATGGGCAAAAGCTCGCCGGCAAAGTCGCCGACCCTGTTTTTGGACGCGATGGCAAGCGTGCGGCGCTCATCGAGCTGCGCCAGGACCTCGGCCTCGCAAAAAATGACACGATGGCGATTGGTGACGGGGCCAATGATCTCGACATGATCCTCGAAGCCGGTCTGGGCGTGGCATACCACGCCAAGCCGAAGATTGCGGCCACCGCCCCCGCACGCATCGATCACGGCGATCTCACTGCGCTGCTCTACGTTCAGGGATATCGCCGGGAGGAATTCGTCGAGGCGTGATGACAGCCCGCTCAATGGAAATGGCCGGGAAAACCCGGCCATGACGCAAGTCGCTGTTACTAAGTCGCTGTTACCAAGTCGCTGTTACTGCAAGCTCAGGGCGACAAAACTTGGGTCTCCATCGGGCGTCACCACCAACAGGACGGCCGCCTTCTTGCCGTCCTTCTTGAGCTTGTCGACGCGCTGCTGAAGCTCGGTCGCGTTCGCTACCGGCTGCTGCTGGACCTCGGCGATGACCATGCCAGGCGCGAGCCGCTTCTCGGCGGCGGGCGAATTCGCGTCCACGCCGGTGATCAGCACACCCTTCACCTTGTCCTTGATGTTGTGCTTCTTGCGCAATTCGTCAGTGAGGTTGGCAAGATCAAGCCCGAGCGCCTTCTTCACGACGGGCTTTGCATCCGGTACCGCGTCCTTCTTGGTATTGAGCGCGGCCTGCTTCTCGTCCTCCAGCCGGCCAAGCTTGACTATCTTTTTTTCTTCCTTGCCGTTGCGGATGACAATCACCTCGACGTCCTTGCCCACCGGCGTATCCGCGACGATCTTTGGGAGATCGCGCATCTCCTTGACGTCCTTGCCGTCAAATCTGACGATGACATCGCCAGCTTCGATGCCCGCAGGTTTGGCAGGCCCCTTCTCGTCTATGCCGGCCACCAGCGCGCCACGCGCCGGTTTGATGCTGAGACTCTCGGCGATTTCATCGCTGACTTGCTGGATGCGCACGCCCAGCCAACCGCGGCGCACCTCTTTGAACTCGCGCAGCTGATCGACTACAGGCACAACCGTTTTCGACGGGACCGCAAATCCTATGCCGATCGAGCCGCCGGACGGCGAAATGATTGCAGTGTTAACACCGATCACTTCGCCATTGAGATTGAACAGTGGCCCACCTGAATTCCCGCGATTGATGGCGGCGTCCGTCTGGATGTAGTTGTCATAGGGTCCCGACTGGATGTCGCGGTTGCGCGCAGAGACGATGCCGGCGGTTACCGTACCACCAAGACTGAATGGATTTCCGATCGCGATCACCCATTCGCCAAGCCGCAGCTTGTCGCTATCACCAAATTTCACCGCCTTGAGCAGCTTCGTCGGCTGAACTTTGAGCAGCGCGAGGTCGGTCTTCTGGTCGCGACCGATGACCTCGGCTTTCAAGGTGCTTCCATCGTTGAGGATGACGTTCACTTCGTCGGCATCGGCGATAACGTGATTATTCGTCACCACCAGTCCAGCGGCATCGATGATGAAGCCGGAGCCAAGCGAGTTGACGCGGCGCGGCGATGGCGACGGCGACGGCGACGGATTTTCGCCTTGTTGGCCGCCTTGACCGCCCTGTCCTCCTTGGCCTCCCTGGCCACCTTGTCCGCCCCGGCGGTTCTTGAAGAATTCCTCGAAAAATTCTTCAAATGGTGACCCCGGGGGCAGCTGCGGCATGGCGCCGTTGCGCATGTCCACCGATTGCTTGGTGGAGACGTTGACGACGGCGTCTATGACCTGCTCCGCCACATCCGCTATTCCCTCTGGCCCGCGCGCGGCGGCTTGAGTGATAAAAGCCGGCCAAGCAACTGCTGCGGCGACGAAAATAGCCAGGCCGGCACGGCCGACAGGGCTCTTCAGGCGGAAAATGGACTCGCCCATGGGCGTCGAATCTCCTGAGGGTAAGATTTCAGTGAGAGAGTGGCCCCGACTTCGAGGCGTTTCAAGGGCACCCACATCAATACCATGCGAGGCCCGGTTTTCCTTCAGCTACGAACCAGCCAGACCAAAGCGAGCCCCACAATTGCCGAACCAATCCCGATCAGGCGCAAGGACATATCCTGGGTTTGCAGCACGCTCGCCATCGCCCTTTTTGCCGCTTCTGGAAAGGCCGCGAAAATGAGGCCTTCGATGACAAAAACCAACCCGAGCGCGGCCAGGAAGTCCGACATACCGGTCGTCCGCGTTTGCTAGCGGGACGGCGTTTGGGCTGTCGGCGGCGTTGCCGAGGGTTCGCGCAACTTGCCGGACGGATCTCCGAAGTATCTGAAGAAACTTGAGTCCGGTTTGAGCACCATGCGGGTGTCATTCTGCTTGAGGCCCCGCTCGTAGGCCTGCATCGAGCGGTAGAAGGAGAAGAAGTCCGGGTCCTTGCCGAATGCTTCGGCGAAGATCTGATTCCGGGTGGCGTCGCCTTCACCTCGAACCTGTTCGGACTTCGACGTCGCCTCAGCGACGAGCACGGTAACCTCTCGATCGGCGCGCGAGCGGATTTCCTGGGCGCGTTGCGCGCCCTGGGCGCGGAACTCTGCTGCCTCGCGCTGGCGCTCGGTCTGCATGCGCTGATAGACGGCCTGGCTGTTTTGCTCAGGCAGGTCAGCGCGCCGGATACGGACGTCAACGACCTGGATACCAAAGATTGTCGCTTCATGGTCGACCAATTCCCGAATTCGGGACATCAAGTCAGCGCGCGGGTCGCGCACAACGTGGGTAAATGTCACCTCACCCAGAACACGACGCAGCGCCGAATTCAGAAGAATGGACAGCTGGGAATTGGCTCCGGCGATCGAACCCAGTGTCTGATAGAAGCGCAACGGATCCCGGATGCGGTAGCGCGCAAACGCGTCCACCACGAGCCGCTTCTGGTCGGAGGCGATCACTTCCTGCGAGGGCGCCTCCAGGTCGAGAATGCGTTTATCGATGTACACAACCGAGTCGATGAACGGCGCCTTTACATGCAGTCCCGGTTCAGTGATCGGTGGCAGCGGGCTGCCCAGACGCAGCACGAGCGCCTGCTGCGTCTGATTGACAGTGAACAAAGAGGAGTAAGCGATGATCAGCGCCGCGACGAAAAGAACTGCAATGACACCACCCAGGAAATTCAACCTCATGGCCGACCTCCTGACTGCGGCTGACTACGTGGTTGCGGCTGGCGAGAGAGCTCGCTGAGCGGCAGATAAGGCACTACGCCGCTGCCGCCCGGCCCGGAATCCAGGATGATCTTATCGGTGCCCCCGAAAATATGTTCCATGGTTTCGAGGTACATGCGCTCGCGCGTCACGGCAGGCGCCTTTTTGTATTGCTCATAAATCTGGAGAAAACGCGACGTCTGACCGGTGGCTTCGGCCACGGTCTGCTGACGATACGCTTCCGCGGCCTGCGTGATCTGTGCCACGCGCCCGCGCGCCTCGGGCAGCACGCGGTTGGCATAGGTTTGCGACTCATTCACCGCGCGCTCGAGATCGGCGCGCGCAGCCTGGACGTCACGAAAAGCATCGATCACCTGCGCGGGCGGATCGACTTTTTGCAATTGCACCTGCTGTATGATGATGCCGGCGCCGTAGTGATCGAGTGTCCTCTGCATCAGGTCCTGCACCGCGGTCTCGGTGGTCTGCCGGGCGCCCGTGAGAATCGGCTGGATT
>DASXLC010000143.1:0-30134 GCA_036496445.1 Pseudolabrys sp.
TAGGGCAGCGCGGCTTTGTAAGACTGGTCCTTGCTCGCGACCCGCTGCGCCGCTGGACTGCCCCAGCAGGTGTGACACCATACCTCGCATTTGCTGCGCAAGCCTTTCACCTCGACGTTGAAGGCCTCGACCCATTGCTCCGGCTTGATCGGTTGCGTGGAGTCGGCAATCACCTGGTGGATTGCCGGTTCCTCGATCTGCATGAGCGGGGCGCCTGCATCGGCGAGTGCGTGATATTCCTTGTTGAGTGCAACCGACAGATCCATCAGCAAGTCGAACCGGTTTTTGTAGTGCTCATTCGTAAGCATCAACGCCAGGATCTGCGCCGAGATCGAGCCAATCTTTACCGGTTTGTCGGTCATCGGCGCGATCGCTTTATAGGCGCGGTCAAGCTGCAATGTTGTCACGCCGATCTTGCCCGTCACGGGCGGTGTCATCCGCGTCTCGATCACTTCCCACATCAGATCGCCTGGGCCTTTATCGGCCATAAAGCCGGCAGGCGGGACCTCCACGCGTGGCGTGCCGATGCCGGCGACACGCTCGGTGACGTAACTCACCCACCCACGGCCGGCGACGTCATCATCGAGCCGCGCGTCGCCGTCAACGAAGATGTCGATACCTGCCCGGTGCTGGGCTGCCACATGGCAGGCGAGACAATCGAAATGTTGCTCGCGATAGGCGAGGCGGGAAAATCCGTGGGAGAGCGGAATGCCGCGGAGATTCTCCGTGTACCAGCTTGGACGGGGGAGCGCCCCGGTCGTCGTGGTGAGAAGAGCCCTGCCTTTTGTGGTTGTAAACACGCATCCTTCTCCCGATTTCACCAATAGAAACCTGCGCTGCATCTGCGGCGCTGTTAAGCTAAACTCAAGTCTCTGAGTGCAATAAGGTCAAGCACGGCAAATGGCGGCGTCTGAGGCAATCCAGAAAATTTCACGGCTCACGCCGCTTGCCGATGTTCAGTTGATGATCGATGCGGAGGTGAAGGCCGTCATTCAGCGCACGATCGATGTGTCTGCGGGTGTAGGTCGCACGCTTGCGGTCGACGCATTGGCACCGGGTCGGCCTGCCGCTGCGCTCGCACTGCAGGATGGCTGGGCGGTCAGCGCCGACGAAACTCTTGGAGCAGGCGGTTACGCGCCATCGCCGCTTGTGCGCACGCCATCGCGTATCGAGGCGGGACAGCCGCTGCCGGCGGGAACCGACAGTGTCGCGCCGATCGACACAGTGAAAGTCGCCGAGGGCCTTGCGGAGGCGCTCATACCGATCAATCCGGGTGACGGTGTGCTGCCGGCGGGCGGTGATAGCGACCCGGCAATTCCGTTCCGTCGCGCCGGCGAACGATTGCGTCTCACTGATCTTGCCGCATTTTCCGCAGCCGGCATTGCGCGCATAACGGTGCGGGAACCGCGCATCCGCGTTATTCCCGTACGCGGCAGCGGGATCATCAACGCCGCGGCGCGTCTGGTGACGGCTGACATCGAGCGCCGAGGCGGCGCGGCACGATTGGACGACAGCGGCCGGGGGCTTGGTGTCGCCATGGCTGCCGAAAGCGCGGATGCAATTGTCGCAATCGGCGGAACCGGCAGCGGGCGTAACGACAACAGCGTGCAAACGCTCGCGCGAGAAGGGAGGCTCGCAGTGTACGGCATCGCGCTGGCGCCCGGTGAAACCGGCGCGTTTGGTTTTGTCGGCATCCGGCCCGTACTGCTTTTGCCGGGACGGCTCGACGCCGCGCTCAGCGTCTGGCTCGTGGCCGGGCGGCGATTGCTCGATCGGCTCGCGGCGGCCAAGAACAGTGAAAACGAGCCGACGGAGACGATGCCCCTCGCGCGCAAGGTCAGTTCCACCGTGGGTCTGGCGGAAGTCGTACCGGTACGGCGGAATGCCGGCGAAGCGGAGCCGCTCGCGACGAAATATCTGCCCCTTTCCTCCCTCGCGCGCTCGGATGGCTGGATATTGGTACCTGCCAACAGTGAGGGTTATTCCGCGGGCACATCTGTTCAGGTAAGACCATGGCCATGAGTGTTGCAACGTGAGCGAATCGCGAAAACAACGATCGGCTGCAGACAGCGGTCTGATTGCGCGCGTGCGTGCGGCTGCGCGCCAGGAGCAATTCCTTGAAGTTGTATCGGCAGAGGAAGCGCGCGCGCGTTTCGTACGGCATCTCGACCTCGCGCCGCTTCCCGCCGAGTCAGTAGCGCTGGCAGATGTTCGCACCCGCGTGCTTGCTGGTGATGTCGTTGCCGCGGTCGATGCGCCGCCATTCGACCGTTCCAATGTCGATGGCTTCGCCGTGCGCGCAGCGGATACCTGGGGCGCGAGTGACGGCAATCCAAAGACGCTCACGCTTAATGAGGAGGTCATTGCCTGCGGTCATGTTCCGGTCGTCACCGTGACGCCCGGCACGTGCACTGCAATCGCCACGGGCGGCGTCATCCCGCGTGGAGCCGACGCGGTGGTGATGATTGAGCAAACGGAGTTGGTCGAGGAAAGTCAGCCGCGCATTGAGCTGCGGCGTGCGGCAAATTCAGGACAGTTTGTTTCCTACGCGGGTTCGGACATTGCCCGAGGCGAGACCTTGTTGCGGCACGGTACGCGTATGGGCGCACGTGAAATCGGAATGCTTGCGGCCTGCGGTCTCGATCGCGTCGATGTCGTGAGGCGACCGAAGGTCGGGGTACTTTCGACCGGCGACGAGCTGGTCGAGCCTGGCAGGCCGCTCCCACCGGCGGGCGTTTACGACAGCAATGGAGCTATCATCGCGGCTGCCGTCGCCGAAGCTGGCGGTGAACCGCTGATGTTGGGTGCCTACCCAGACGATGCAGAGGTGCTGGAAAAGGCCGTCCGCAAAGCGCTCGACGCCAGCGACATGGTGGTGCTCTCCGGCGGAACATCGAAAGGTGCCGGCGATCTATCTCATCGCGTTGTATCGCAGCTGGGTAAGCCGGGCATTCTGGTACACGGTGTCGCCCTCAAGCCGGGCAAGCCCCTGTGCCTTGCCGTTGTCGGGAACAAGCCGATCGTCGTGCTCCCCGGGTTTCCAACGTCGGCGATCTTTACTTTCTACGCCTTCGTTGCGCCGGTGATCCGCGCGCGGGCGGGATTGCCGCCGGAGGCTGTGGGTACCGTCAGCGCGCGGGTCCCGCTGCGTGTTGCATCCGAGCTCGGCCGCAAGGAATTTGTGCTGGTTTCGCTGGTCGAGGGTGAGGACGGCACGATTGCGTTTCCTACCGGCAAAGGTTCGGGGGCGGTGACCAGCTTTTCGCAAGCCGATGGTTTTTTCGAAATCGACGCGCTCGCGTCCGCGCTCGACGCCGAGAGCCAGGTTGAGGTGACGTTGATCGGGAGCACCGCACGTGCGCCCGATGTGGTGATCATGGGCAGTCATGACGTTGCGCTCGATGTTGTGGTTGGAGCGTTGGTTGACCGCGGTTTTTCGGCCCGGACCCTGGCCGTCGGCAGCCTCGGCGGTCTGGCAGCGGCCACCCGCGGCGAATGCGATATCGCCCCGGTTCACCTGATCGACCCCGCAAGCGGACAATACAATAAGCATCTGGCCGGGCCGGGCCTCTCCCTGGTGCCGGGCTGGCGTCGGATGCAGGGCATATTGTTCCGACCGGGGGATGCTCGCTTCGAGGGCCGCAGCGCGCAAGAGGCACTGAAAATCGTTTTGGCAGACAGCTCGGCTTTGATGGTCAACCGTAACGCCGGCGCCGGCACGCGCGTGCTGATTGACAGATTACTCGCTGGCGCGCGGCCTGCTGGCTACGCCAATCAGCCAAAATCACATAACGCGGTCGCAGCGGCAGTCGCACAGGGCCGCGCCGATTGGGGGCTCGCGATTGCGCCGGTAGCGAAGCTTTACGGCCTCGGGTTCCTGCCAGTGTCGCCTGAGCACTACGACTTTCTTGTTGTCGACAACCGGCGCGAGCGCCCGGCGGTGCAGGCATTTCTCGCTGCATTACACGATGAAAGGACACGCGAACGCATCCGTGCGCTCGGCATGGAGCCAAGCGTGGAGCCAAGCGCGGCCTGAACCCCGGGGCAGAATGAAATTACCGTGAGGAAAAATCGCAATTCCAGTTGGGCGTGCTCTTTGCTGCTGCATTGCGCCCCAGTCGTTTTGGCAGCGACGCTCGCGCTCACGCCCGCGCATGCCCAGTTGCGCGGCCACGGCGGACCGGTGAAGGCGCTGGCGATTTCTCCAGACGGCACAAATGCCATATCAGGAAGCTTCGACACGTCAGCAATCCGGTGGTCGCTCAGCCGCAATGCCGCCGAGCAGGTGCTGCGTTTCCACGACGGCGCGGTAAATGCCGTCGCCTATCTCAAAAACGGACGCATCGTTACTGCCGGCGCCGACGCGCATATCGCAATCTGGACGCCCGCACAGCAAGAGCCCGACAAGGTCCTTGACGGGCACGCCGGGCCAATCGCGAGCCTGGCGGTTTCGCCGGACGGCGCGACCCTCGCTTCGGCGTCATGGGATCGCACCGTCCGCCTGTGGCCGCTCAACGGTGGTGAACCACGCGTGCTCGAAGGCAATGCGCAGAACGTCAACGGAGTCGCCTTCTCGCCGGATGGAAAGAATGTGGTCAGCGCGGGCTATGATGCGACAATACGCATTTGGCCCATTAAAAATGGCGGAGAGATCGTCCGCAATCTGCCGACACCACTTAACGCGGTGGCCGTTGCGCCCGACGGGGAAATCGTTGCCGCGGGCGCCAATGGCAAGGTCTATTTCCTGTTGCCAGGTGGGGAGACTGTCGCCGAAGTCGAGGCATCGCCTACGCCGGTCATCGCCATCGCCGTCTCGCCGGACGGTAATTTCGTTGCGGCCGCCGGCATTCGTGGCTCGGTAGCAGTGATCGAGCGAAAGACACGCAAGCTCGCGCGCACGCTGGTCGGGCCGGGTTTGCCAGTCTGGTCCGTCGCCTTCTTTCCGGACAATCGTACGCTGTTGACGGGCGGAGCCGACCGGATGATCCGCCGCTGGGATGCATCGAGCGGCGACCCGATTGGCGCGGTCGTGGTCGGCACGCCCGAGGATCCACTTGCCGCTTTTGCCGGCGATCACGGCGCTGAAGTTTTCCGTGCCTGCGTCGCCTGCCACACCTTGTCTCCTGACGAGGGCAACAAGGCCGGGCCAACGCTTTCCGGAGTATTTGGACGCCGTATCGCCACGCTGCCGGGCTATAATTTTTCGCCGGCACTCAAGAAGCTGGACATCGTATGGACGCCAGAGACGGTGTCGAAGTTGTTCGAAGTCGGACCCGCACACTATACGCCTGGCACCAAGATGCCGGAGCAAACGATCGGATCGTCCGAGGACCGCAAGGCCCTTGTCGAGTTTCTCGCAAAGGCGACAGCGAGGAAATGATCATGCCATTCGTGGCGGCTTGTTCGCCGTCGGCCAATTGATGAGGGCAACACCTGTTATCGCCGCCGCGATACCAGCTGCGACGGGAAGAGCAAGTGTCTCGCCCAGAAATGCCATGCCGAGGATTACGCCCACCGCGGCCCGTAAGTAACTTTGGCTCGCAACGCCCATTGAGCCGATCGTCTGGACAAGACGAAAATAGAGCAGCAGCGCGACCCCTGTACAAAAGACAGAGAGCATGGCTGTCGCGCCGATGACTTTCGGAGACGGGTTTACCGCCAATGGCCGTTCGACAATGAAGGCGAGCGGAACGAGTATCACTGCCGCACAAATCATTGTGCCGGTGGCTGTCGTAAGGGCGGACAGGTGACGGAAGTTCCTGCCGTTGATTGCGGCGCAACCATAAAGTGCCGCGCCTAGCAAACATGCCATTTGCCCCGCAACCTGTGTGCCGGCACCACGCAATGCGTCGATTCCCACGATGAGAACGACGCCAAAAAAACCTACGAGCGCTCCGAGTAACTTTCGCCCTCCCAGAACCTCATGACGCGTTACCATCGCGGTGAAGAGAAAAACAAAAATCGGAGAGGTTGAATTCAGAACACTCGCAAGTCCCGCACCAACGAACTGTTGGCCCCAGGCGAGTACCGTCCATGCACCGATGCTGTTGAAGAACGCTTGCAGGAGCAGCATCCGCCACGTGCTCCCGTCTCCTGGCAACGTCTTCTTTTGCAACATCATTACGACCAGAAGAAAGGCTGCGGCGCTTGTGACCCGAATGGCAATCAGGGTGATTGGCGGAATCTCTGTCACTGCGATTTCGATGAAAAGGTAAGACGAACCCCACAAAAGGGCCAACAGCGCCAGGAGAGGCAATTCTGCCTTCAGATTGTGTTCGACATTCATTCGTGCAGACCTGTTTTGTCTCTACAGAACTACCGGATTGGCGGAGTGCGATGCTTCGGCTAAGATCGAACTATGAAAGAAGGCCCTGATATAGCCCGCATCGCCGCGCTGATCGGGGATCCTGCGCGCGCAAACATGCTGACTGCCCTCATGAGCGGGAAGGCGGTGACCGCCACCGAACTGGCGCAAGAAGCCAATGTGACACTGCAGACGGCCAGCACGCACTTGTCCAAGCTTGATCAGGGCGGCTTGCTTCGTCCGCGAAAGCAGGGCCGGCACAAGTATTTCTCGCTAGCCAGCGACGATGTCGCTCGCGTTCTTGAAGGGCTCATGGGGCTCGCAGCAGGGTCAGGCCATTTGCGAAGCCGGACAGGGCCAAGGGATCCCGCGCTTCGCAAGGCGCGAGTTTGTTATAACCATCTCGCAGGCGACCTAGGGATTCGACTGTTCGACAGTCTTGTCAGTCGCGGCTTTTTGCAGACGCGCCGCGGAACTCTCCACCTGTCCAAAGCAGGTAGCGCTTTCGCAAATAATTTTGGTATTGATGTTGGAAACCTTCTTTCCCGCAAAGTGCCTCTCTGCCGCGAGTGTCTCGACTGGAGCGCGCGCCGATCGCATCTGGCCGGGAGCCTTGGGCGCGCGTTCCTCAGCCGTTTTGAAGAGAAGGGTTGGGCAAAGCGAGAACGAGGAACAAGGGTCGTACGCTTCTCGTCATTGGGCGAAAAAGCGTTCGCGCGTACGTTTCCGATCTAATTCGTCGGCTCAGCTCTCGCCTTTTTTCTCGCGTTCACGCAGATAGTCATCGGTCGTACGGAGACGTGGGCGGTGTGGCGCGCCAAACGGATCAAATTGTTCCTCTGCCATTACGACGACACGGCAATCTTCGCACATCCGGATGACGTCAAGCCGCTTTTTTGAATCTTTATACATCCAGTGCTTGCCTTCGAGTTTGGCAATGACTCGCTCAACCGAGCTCTTCACGCCAAACGGCTTGCCGCAACGAATGCACTCGGCCGGCTCCTCCTGCTTGATGATGCGGCTCATGGCAGTGGCCGCGCGGAAATCGATTTGCGGCTTCAGGCTGATCACTTTCTCGGGACAGGTTGCTTTGCAAAGCCCGCATTGCACGCAGGCGTCCTCGGCAAAGCGGAGCATCGGCCTTTCGGGGTCATCGGAAAGCGCACCGGTCGGACACGCCGATACACACGAGAGACAGAGCGTGCAGCCTTCGACATTGACCTCGACGGCACCGAACGGAGCCCCTTCCGGCAGCGGCACAACATCGACCGGTGAGGGTGCAACCGCGTGCAGCTCGCGCAGGGCCAGCCGCATCACCTCGCGCTTGCGTCCGGTTGCAGAAAAAGTCGCCGTCCTGGCCGGACTACCCATCGGCGCAATCATGCGCAACTTTTCGCCGAGCGTATCGGGGTCGTCCGTTTCGATCGTTGCTACGCGCGCTCCATTGAAACCAAGGCCCTTCAGGATAGGCTCAGCGAGCGCGACGGTCTTGTGAAGACCGGCAACATCGTGGCGCGGCTTGGCACGAATGAGAAAGCGTACGGCTGTCGCACCATAGGAAACAGCCGCCGCGATTGCTTCCAGCCCAACTTGCGTGACCTCGTTCAACTCGACAGGAAGCACATTTGCTGGCAACCCGTCGCCGTGCCTCGCAAGCGCATCGATAAGCGCCCCGCCGTGCTCGGCATCATGAAACATGACGACGGCCTGCTTGCCGCCTGCTTCGCGGTAGGTAGACAACAGCGTGCGCAGTTTGCGCAACAGCGCATCGGACGGTGGCAAGACGTAGCTGGCGGCGCCGGTCGGACAGGCAGCCGCGCATTGCCCGCAACCGGCGCAGATATGCGGGTCGATGACGACATGATCCCCGGCTGGCGTGATCGCACCGGTCGGACAGAGATCGAGGCATCGACGGCAGCCCACGATCTTCGATCGCGAGTGCGCGCAAAGATCCTCGGCGAAGGCAATGTACCGCGGCTTATCGAACGTACCCGTGAGATCTCTCGCCTTCAGGACCGCCCGCAGGACCGCGGCGGGATCATTTGGATCGGCGCGCAGGTAGCCATCGCGCAAATCGGCGGCGGCAAAGAGCGGTGGTCCGCCCGACAGATCAACGAGAATGTCACAGCGCGACGTCGCACCGTTGCGGGAATGACCGAATTCAAGGGTGCCACGCGAAGAGGGGCTGCTTGTGGCATAATCATCGATCGTGAGTTCGAATTCGCCGAGAAAGCCTTTGGCCGTGCGGATGGTGCCTTTCACCACGGGGAATTCTGTTACCCGGGGTGGTCCGATCTCGGCATTCGGTTTGATCAGGACCGTTATGTCGAGGTGATCTTTCAGCAGATTGGCGGCTTCGATGGTCCGCTCGTCTCCCCCATAAAGAAGCGTGACGCCATCGCTGGCCAGCGGCACAAATGGAGTTTCCGGAGCGGGTTCCGCGCTTGCGGCGATCAGCGCCGCCATTTTGGGCCCGGCATCCGCCGCATCTTTCGACCAGCCAGCCGTTTCACGAATATTGACGAATGTGAGTGCTCCGCCGCCTTCGATTTCGTCGGCAATTTCCTCGAAAAGTGGCGCTTCCTGCGTACAAGCGACAGTAATCTGCTCGCCGGCGGCCGCGGCTTTGCGAAAGCGTTCAAGCTCGGTTCGGCAAAATTGACGGCCCGCAATGACAACGGAGTCACGGCAGACCCGGCGCACAGTCTCAGCATCGAGCGGGATCGTGTCTTCGCAAGAACAGATCAGAATGCTGCGCGACCGTTCGGCCATCGGCTCGTTAACCTTTTCGCCTTTCCCGTCAATCAGGGCAAAACGCCATTCAGGCTTCGCCTGGATCTGATCCCGACGACCTCGGGACTGGTCTCGGGGCCTACCAAGGCTATAATTATATGTATTCACATAGGAAAGGTAGTGTGAGGAACAATGCCGCTGGAGACGGCCCGATCACGAACGCTCCAGGCGCCCGAATTAGTCCTGCCGCCGCCTTTCTCCGCCGTGCGTTTGCGCGAAGTGGGCGATGCTTTTGCGCATGCAATATCGCTCGCTGCTGAGCGGGGCGCCGGGACTCTGGTCTATGTCGGGCGCTTCGACCTCGCCGAGTTCGCGGTGGTGCTGGAACCGGAGGAGCCGCTATTGAAGGCACGGCGGGCGTTCTATGCCGGCATGGCCGCGCTTGCCGATGCGCTGGCCGTCCATGCGCAGCCGGAAACGTCCATCGTCATCGACTGGCCGGACTCACTTCTCGTCAATAAAGGCCTCGTTGGCGGCGGTCGCCTCGCTTGGCCGCGCGATGCCGACGAAGACGAAACGCCGCCGTGGCTGGTATTCGGCGGAATGATCCGCACGGTGTCAATGACCGGAACGGAGCCCGGCCTGAATCCGCTCGTCACCGCGCTTGAGGAAGAAGGGTTCACCGACGTGATTTCGAGTCATGTCGTGGAGAGCTTCGCGCGCCACTTCATGGTCGCGATCGATTCCTGGCAGGAAAGCGGGTTCGGGGCGGTGGCAAAAAGTTACCTGGAGCGGCTGCCGCGCGAACAGGGCGTGCGTCGCGACATCGACGAGAATGGCGATCTGTTGGTGCGCTATATGGGCAACACGGAGGCTGCACGCCACAAGTTTTTGCCGCGGCTTGGTCAGCCGGCGTGGTTCGATCCCGCAACAAGGGGGCCGCGGACGTGAAACTTCTTCGCACGATACAGCTCGATACGTCGGATACCTTTGTTTTTGCGAAGGCGGCCGAGCCGGGCGAATGGGCGGTACCCGGTGCATTTGTATTCTGGGACAGCGACCCGGCTGCCCTGGAAGGCAAGATGCGAACGGCGTTTCGTAGCGGCTTTCTTGGCATATCGACACTTGGCTGGTCGACGCTGGTGCAAATCGTCGAAGCAAGCCGGAGCGATAGACGTGTTGCGATCGAGGCACTGGCGGGACAGTTGATGTCGCAATTCGGTGCGCCCACGATCGACGCTGCGGCCGCAGCAGCAGAGGAGGAAATCGCTTTCGCCGAATCGCTGTGCACCCAGCCGCAGGACACACTCATCGCGGTCCATCGCACGTTTGAGAATGGCGCAGTGCGAGAATCATTCCGCACGTTGCGGCCGCGCACTGGGTCGAAGCCGGCGCGAGCGTTCTCGTTTCTCGATGTCGACGGCGAGGACGAAACCCCCGGCGAACAGGTCGATCTTATTGCGATGACTAGTCGAGAACGCAAATGAACGACTTCTGGATCTCAAGCGGACATCATTTGCTCGACCGCGGCGAGGACGGGGGGCTGCATGTCACCGACGAATTTCTTAAACTGTATTTGGCGCGGCCTGAACTGCTGCCGCCACCCGAGGCTTGCGCGGTCGAACGCACATTGCACGCTGCCTTGCTTGCCAACCCGCGATTGCCGGTTTCCTTATCGGATATTGATGCAATTGCGGATGCGGATGCGCGCGAGAACTGGAAACTATTGGTGAGCTTCCGTGACCATTTGCTGCACCACAAGACGCTGGAGGCAGCATACATCGGGCTCGTGCGCAGTGGGTTCGGCGCCATTCCCCCACTTTTCATCAACCAGCTTATGCACGTGATTTTGCGTAATGCACTCGACGGTGTAGAGGATACGCGCGTCCTGCGGGCCGCCGAAGTTTTCTTCCGCACGCAACGCGTCACCTTGCATGATGGGTCCTTGATTGTGGCCGACGAGGAAACAATCGGCGGAGTCAGCACTGCACCGGTGACCCCGCTCGTTTCCATGCTTGGCATTCCCCCGGAAGCCGAGATTGACGTCATCAGCGGTGACAATGTCGACAGGTATTGGGATCGCAGTGACCAGTTCGATATGGCGCTCGATTTGACGGCCGGACGCGAAGGACTCGACGCACTTGCAAAAGCAATGCGACGCTGGATCGCTCATCTGCTCGGCATCGATGTTGACATCGAAGCGCTCACCGAGCTGCAGGACGTCAATCTTGCCTGGTATGTCGGCCTTGATGTCGATGCCACCAAAATCGGTGACATGCTATGGAACGGTGAAGATATCGACGAGACGATCATGGGACGCGTGGTAGGGTTGTTCCGGCTGCGCTTTCGCGATCCCGCAGTCATGACCGACAAAGTCAGGGGTGAGCCGGTCTACCTGATATTGGCGATGACCAAAGACAAGACCATTCGCATGAAGCCGCAGAACTTATTGACGGGCTTGCCCGTTCGGCACCTGGAGGCCGTGAGTTGAGCGCCGTAGTCCCCCTTGCGAGTATTCCTGTTGGCGTCGTGGTCGAGCGCAGCAAGGGTGCAAGTCCCTGGGTCGATTTTCATTGGCGCCCTGTCGGAGTACTTGCTGGCGTGCCCGACACGCCGCCGTGGACGACACTTGCCGAGGATGCCGAGCGAACGACCTTTTACGCGGGCGCCGCTTCTATCGAACTGTATCGGACTGAGACCGCGCACTATCGCGACAATTTGCAGACGGAAATACCTCTGCTGTGGGTGATCCTGCGGCCGGTCGAAGCCGATCCGCCCTACGAGCTTATGGCGGTTACGGCGGATCCTGCCGAAGGCGAAGGCATGACTGAAGCGGGCGCCAATATTGTGGAGACGGTGCCGATGCCGGACTCCGTGCAGGAGGCTATTGCGGCCTTCGTAACCGAGCACCATGTGGAACGCGCATTCGTGAAGCGCCAACGTGATCGCGCAAATCCTGACGCGCTGGCGCGCCGGGACTCATCGACGCGAGAGGATCGCAAATGAACGATCCTGATAATTTTCTCAGTCGCTGGTCGCGCCGCAAACGTGAGGCGGGTGTGCAGTCTGGGAGAGAGGCGAACGCGCCGCTGGAAAGAAATGATCGTGGCGAGGCGGTAACTCCGCCATGTGGCGACGACAAAAGTCCGGGTACCTCGGGTTCAGAGCCTCCGGCGTCATCCGTGCCGGACTTTGACGTGAGCAGCTTGCCGCCAATCGAGGCAATTGGCGCGGATACCGACATTTCCGCCTTCCTGCAGAAAGGCGTGCCCTCGGCGCTTCGTCATGCGGCCCTTCGTCGCGTCTGGTCAGCTGATCCGGCCATTCGTGACTTCATTGGACCAAACGAGAATTTCTGGGACGCAGCTGGTCCAGACGGGATACCGGGATTCGGCGATCTCGATCCTAACCTTGACGTGAAGCGGATGGTCTCGGAACTATTCGGCGAAATCGAGCCTGCAAAAGCCAAGCCTGAAACGTCAGAGTTTACGGACGCTTCGGGCTCCTCTGCGGAAATTTCCGAAACGCCGTCACCGAGCGACGACACGCCGTCGCACCAAATTGAGAATGCTGCACCGCAACAAAAGACGTCCGAGCCGGCGCCAGCCAAAAAAATAACGCGCCGACACGGCGGCGCTATGCCGGAATGAAAGTCGCGGAAGATTGTTCCCACCTATAGCCTAAGGCTATTGACCCACATTCAGGTGGGCTACTACGCTTTCATTGTCATAATTCGAAAGAAGGGAGTCGGATGAGGGAGCCGGGCCTTGCCGAAGCCATACGTGCCGCTGGCGGCATAAGCGAACTTGCGCGCCAGATCGGTATTTCCCAGCCCTCGGTATCCAACTGGATTCGGGTTCCCGCTGAACGCGTCGTTTCGGTGGAAGCCGTTACCGGCATTGACCGCACGGTCCTGCGGCCGGACCTCTACGACGGGAAAAAATTGGCCGACGACGTTGATGAGGTTGATGTTGCGCGCGCCCAGGAATATGCGCTCTTGGCCACGTTTCTGACGCGTGCGCCGGATGCGGCATTGTTATCCAAACTTTCCCAACTTCGTGCCGACGCCTCGCCGCTCGGGTTGACTCATGCCGCGCTTGCCGTAGCCGCCGAGAAAGCCACATCCGAAACAATCGAGCGCGAGTTCTTCGATCTCTTTATCGGGCTCGGCCGCGGCGAGCTGATGCCGTATGCCTCATATTATCTTACCGGCTTCCTGCACGAGCGTCCGCTCGCGAGGTTGCGCGAAGACCTGGGACGGATTGGGATCGCCCGCGCAGATGGCGTGGTGGAACCCGAAGATCACGCCGGCATTCTCTGTGAGATCATGTCGGGTCTTGTGAGCCGCCGGCTGGCGGCGCCGCCCGATTCCGATCGCCTCATCTTCGACAAACACATGGCGCCCTGGATCGGACGCTTCTTTGTCGATCTGGAGAACGCGGAAGCTGCGGATTTCTACAGGCAGGTCGGGACGCTCGGCCGCGTCTTCACGGGTATCGAAACGGAAGCCTTCGCGATGCCTGCTTAAGGCAGACGAGAGGCCAGAGGAAGAATTCAAGGAGGGAACGGCGATGAAACAACAGGACAAGACAAAGCTAGGCCGTCGCGACTTCCTGCGCGCGATAGGCGCTGGTGCGGGAGTCGCTGTGACCGCGGCGGCGCCGCTCGCCACCGAGGCCATCGCCACAGAGACGGATGCAGAAAAGAGGAAGGCCCGGTACCAGGCAAACTCCACCGACGTGCAAACCTTCTACAAAGTCAACCGTTATCCGAGCTGAGGGAGACCGAGCCGTGCTGATCAAGAGAACAGAGCGTCAGACACGTCGCAGCAATCTCGCAGCGACGGTCGGCAATCAGGCCGCTGGCGGGCTCGATCGCCGCAGCTTCCTGCGCAAGTCCGGTCTCGTGGCGAGTGGTCTTGCCACGATCGGTGCACTGCCGCTTACGACCGTGCAAAAGGCGGAGGCCGCTGGCCCCAATACTGCCGGTGCTACGATTCGCAAAAGTATCTGCACACATTGCTCGGTCGGCTGCACCGTGACCGCGGAAGTTTCAAACGGCGTATGGGTCGGTCAGGAACCGAGTTGGGACTCGCCGATTAACCGGGGCTCGCATTGCGCCAAGGGCGCCTCGGTGCGCGAACTGGTTTCCGGCGAGCGGCGTCTCAAGTATCCGATGAAGCTCACGAACGGAGAGTGGAAACGGGTTTCATGGGATGTTGCGGTCAATGAGATCGGCGACCAGCTGGCTGCGATCCGCGAGAAGTCTGGCGGAGATTCGGTGTACTGGCTCGGCTCGGCCAAGATGACTGACGAAGGTTCCTACCTGTTCCGCAAGCTCGGAGCGTTCTGGGGCACCAACAACACTGACCATCAGGCGCGTATCTGCCATTCAACCACCGTCACCGGCGTGGCCAATACCTGGGGCTACGGCGCGATGACCAACAGCTACACCGACATTCGTAATTCCAAGACCCAGATCATCATGGGCGGCAATCCTGCCGAGGCCCATCCGGTGTCGTTGCAGCATTTGATCGAGGGCGCAGAGCTCAAAAAAGCGAACGTCGTCGTCATTGATCCACGCCTGACGCGCACGGCCGCACATGCGACGGAATATGTTCGCATCCGGCCCGGCACCGACATTCCCGTGCTGTACGGGCTCATGTGGCACATCATCAAGAATGGCTGGGAAGACAAGGAGTTCATCCGGCAGCGCGTCTACGGTTTCGAAGATGCGCGCAAGGAAATGGAGAAGTGGAATCCTGAAGAGGTCGAGCGCGTATCCGGCGTTCCCGGCGAACAGCTCGGACGCGTCGCCAAGATGTTCGCGACGGAAAAGCCATCGACACTGATCTGGTGCATGGGCCAGACCCAGCACACGGTCGGCACCGCCAACGTACGCGCGAGCTGCATGTTGCTGCTGCTCACCGGCAATGTCGGTGCTCCCGGCACCGGTGCCAACATTTTCCGTGGCCATGACAACGTGCAGGGTGCAACCGACGTCGGTCTCGATATCGTGACACTGCCGTTCTACTACGGCCTGGCGGAAGGCGCCTGGAAGCACTGGTCGCGCGTCTGGGAGGTCGACTACAACTATCTGCTCGGACGTTTCGACGACAAGAAGATCATGGAGACGGCCGGTATCCCGCTCACCCGCTGGTTCGATGCGGCGATCCTGCCGAAGGATCAGGTCGCGCAGAAAGATAATTTGCGGGCCATGTTCGTGCAGGGCCACGCCAGCAACAGCATCACGCGCATCCCCGAGTCGTTGAAGGGGTTGAAGGCGCTGGACCTGCTGGTCGTCGCCGACCCGCATCCGACGACCTGGGCTTCGCTCGCTGTGCAAGCGGGGCGCAAGGAGAACATGTATCTTCTGCCGGTCGCGACGCAGTTCGAGTGCAAGGGCTCGCGCGTCGCATCCAACCGCGCGATGCAATGGGGCGAGCAGATCGTCAAGCCGATTTTCGAGTCGAAGGACGATCTTGAGGTCATGTACCTCATCGCCAAGAAGTGCGGCTTTGCCGACCAGATGTTCAAGAACATCAAGGTCGAGAACAATCTGCCGGTGGCCGAGGATATCCTTCGCGAAATGAATCGCGGCAGCTGGTCGACCGGTTATTGCGGGCAATCACCGGAGCGCATCAAGTCGCATATGGCCAACCAGGCCGATTTCGACATGCTAACGCAGCGGGCTACGAAAGGTCCGAACAAGGGCGACTACTACGGGCTGCCCTGGCCATGTTGGGGCTCGCCGGAGGTCAAACATCCGGGTACGCCGCTGCTCTACAATACCAATCTCGCTGCTATGGACGGCGGCGGTGTCTTCCGTGCCCGCTTCGGCGTCGAACGCGAGGAGAAACGGCCAGATGGCTCGACTGTGAAAGTCAGCCTGCTCGCCGACGGATCCGCTTCCAAGGACTCAGAGATCAAGGACGGCTATCCGGAGTTCACCCTTGGCGTCCTGAAGAAGCTCGGCTGGGACAAGGACCTGACCGAGGCCGAAATGGCCGTCATCAACAAGGTCAATCCAACGACGCCGGACGCAGTGTCGTGGTCACTTGACCTCTCTGGCGGCGTCCAGCGCGTTGCGCTGAAGCACGGCTGCATACCTTACGGAAACGGCAAGGCGCGAATGAATGCCTTCGGTCTGCCGGACCCGATCCCGGTCCATCGCGAGCCAATCTATACGCCGCGCGTTGACCTCGTCTCGAAGTATCCGACTCTACCCGACGCGAAACAGTTCCGACTGCCGAATATCGGCTTCTCGGTTCAAAAGGCCGCGGTCGAAAAGGGAATTGCCAAGCAGTTCCCGCTTATCCTCTCGTCCGGCCGTCTGGTCGAATACGAGGGTGGCGGCGAAGAAACGCGGTCCAACAAGTGGCTGGCCGAACTGCAACAGGACATGTTCATCGAGATCAATCCTGCTGACGCCGCCGATCGCGGCATCAGGGACGGCGGCTGGGTCTGGGTTACGGGTGCTGAAAACAGCTCCAAAGCCAAGATGAAGGCGCTGGTCACGGAGCGGGTCGGCAAGGGTGTCGCCTGGATGCCGTTCCACTTCGGCGGCTGGCTTGGAGGTGAGGATTTGCGGGCGAACTATCCGCAAGGCACCGACCCGGTCGTGCTCGGCGAAAGCGCCAATACGATCACCTCATACGGATACGATCCGGCTACTGGCATGCAGGAGCCGAAAGTCACCCTCTGTCAGATTCGAGCGGCGTAAGGAGCAACGACCATGGCGCGAATGAAATTTCTCTGCGACGCCGACCGCTGCATCGAATGCAACGCTTGCGTCACGGCCTGCAAGAACGAACACGATGTCCCCTGGGGCATCAACCGACGGCGAGTCGTCACGCTAAATGACGGCAAGCCCGGAGAGCGTTCGGTCTCCATGGCCTGTATGCACTGCACCGACGCGCCCTGCGCGGCGGTTTGTCCGGTGAATTGCTTCTACACTACGGCAGATGCGGTGGTGCTGCACTCAAAGGATCTTTGCATCGGCTGCGGCTATTGCTTCTACGCGTGTCCGTTCGGCGCCCCGCAGTACCCGAAGGTCGGCAATTTCGGTTCACGCGGCAAAATGGACAAGTGCACTTTTTGCGCCGGCGGCCCGGACGCCGACGGCAGCAAGGAAGAATTCGAGAAGTATGGCAACAACCGGTTGGCCGAAGGCAAGCTGCCGCTGTGCGCCGAGATGTGCTCGACCAAGTCACTGCTCGCCGGCGACGGTGATGTCATTGCCCAAATTTACAAAGAACGGGTCTCGAAGCGCGGCTATGACTCCGGGGCATGGGGCTGGCAGACTGCGTACAAAGAGTCGATTGCGACGTGATGCGTGCCAGGCTGTGCGGCGTCCGC
Organism: Pseudolabrys sp.; assembly: GCA_036496445.1. GTDB lineage: Bacteria > Pseudomonadota > Alphaproteobacteria > Rhizobiales > Xanthobacteraceae > Pseudolabrys. The sequence goes on from DASXLC010000143.1 coordinate 17,395, forward strand.
AGCACAGCCTGTTCATTCAGAAGAACACTCGAAGGGGAGGAAAACGCATGGCGAAGCTTGTTGCGCATATGCGGGTGATCGCCGGCGCGGTGGCGCTCGTATTTATGGTCGCGATGTCGGCTCCGATTTTGGCCCAGCAGCCGGGCATGGTCAATCCGACGGCCGACGCGGTCAAAGAGCAACAGTTGCTCCAGCAGCTCAAAACGATTCAAGGTCGTGGCACCATTCCGGACGTAAGGTCCTACGTACTCGAGCATCCGGTAGGCCGTAACTGGCAGCAATTTCACAGCGTAACGCTGCGCTGGGTCGGTGGAATCGCCATCGTCGGCATGCTGGCGCTGCTCGTCGTTTTCTACCTCGCGCGCGGCATGGTGAGGCTCGAGAGCGGCCGTTCGGGACGCAAGATCGTTCGCTTCAATGGCTTCGAACGCTTCGTCCATTGGATGACCGCAACCTGCTTTATCATCCTGGCCATCACCGGCCTCAACGTCACTTTTGGCCGGCCGCTTTTCGCTTCGACAGTCGGCTCTGAGGCCTTCACCACCTGGGCGGAATGGGCCAAGTATGCCCACAACTATCTCAGCTTTCCCTTCACTATCGGCGTGGTGCTGATCTTCCTGATGTGGATCGGCGGGAACATCCCAAATGCCGTCGATGTCGAATGGTTCAAGCGGGGTGGTGGTATCGTCGGCCACGATCATCCGCCCGCCTATCGCTTCAACGGCGGACAAAAGGCGATTTACTGGATCGTCGTCCTGGGCGGCGGTGCGGTGGCGATCACCGGCTACATGCTGATGTTCCCGTTCTACGGCACCACGATCGATACCATGCAATATGCCCAGATGATCCACGCCGTGGTCGCGATGCTGTTTGTCGCCGCTATGCTCGGACACATCTACATCGGTACGATCGGCATGGAAGGCGCGTTCGAGGCGATGGGCGAGGGCACGGTGGACGTCAATTGGGCGAAAGAACACCACCGTCTGTGGCTGGAAGATGAGGTAGCCCGCAGCCCGAAAGGTGCGCGAACCCAACCTGCCGAATAACCACGTTCAAACCTTTACGCAGGACGCCCGGCTTCAAAGCCGGGCGTTTTGCTATAAGGGGGCCATGCGAATTATCGGTCTCGCCGGTTGGAGCGGCTCTGGCAAAACCACGCTGATTACCAAGTTGATTCCGCGCCTGATCGCGCGCGGAGTCAAAGCGTCCACGCTCAAGCACGCTCACCACGGCTTCGATCTGGACCAGCCAGGCAAAGATTCTTTCGTCCACCGCGCTGCCGGCGCCACCGAAGTCATTATTTCGTCGGCCAAACGCTGGGCCATTCTGCACGAGCTGCGCGACGAACCGGAATGGGATCTGCGCGCGCTGGTCGCCAAGATGTCGCCGGTCGATCTTGTGCTGGTCGAAGGTTTCAAGCGCGACGCTTTTCCCAAGCTGGAAATATATCGCGCTGCCAACAGCAAGCCGCTGATTCATCCTGACGACCCGCATATCGTCGCCGTCGCCTCTGACGTCCCGTTGCCACAGGTGAAAATTCCGGTCATCGATCTCGATGACATCGAGGCGATAGCTGATCTCTTGCTCAAATTCGCCGTGCCGGTCGGAACCATGACCCGGAGCAGCTAGGGCATGCTGATTGTATTTGGAAATTCCGTGGGGCGCGGCGGACGGGATCTCTTCTGATGGCGCAGCTTACCGATGACTGCTTTGCTTTCTCGGGTCCGCTTTTGCGGCTCGATGATATGGAGCGGTTGATTGCAGAACGGATCGCGCCGGTCGCCGAGACTGAGCGTGTGCCGCTGCACGGCGCTCGTGGTCGCGTTGTGAGCGGCGATGTGAAAGCTCCAGTCGATCTGCCGCCGTTCGACAATTCCGCCGTTGATGGATATGCGGTGCGGCACGCGGACTTGCGTCCGGACGGCGATACGACGCTGGCGATTTCGGGCAGACTTACGGCCGGCGCGCGTGCAAATCTCGCCCTGAAATCCGGCGAGGCCATTCGCATTTTCACCGGTGCGGCGATGCCCGAGGGTGCCGACACGGTTTTCATGCAGGAAGATGTAACGGTCGAAGGCGGCCGTGTGACTGTGCCAAAGGGGCTGAAACTCGGCGCCAACCGCCGTCTTGCCGGTGAGGACGTGCATGCCGGCGCGGTGGTGCTGCCGGCCGGCACCGTGCTGGAGGCGCAACACATCGCGCTCGCGGCTGCGCTTGGGCTGACCGCGATCTCCGTGCGGCGCCGTCTCAAAGTCGCGATCTTTTCCACCGGAGATGAAGTCGTGGAGCCTGGAGCAGCCCGCGGCGGTGCTGCAATTTATGATTCCAACCGCGTTCTCCTCACGGAACTGCTGGAGCGGCTCGGGATGGTTGTCACCGATCTCGGAATTCTCGCCGACGATCCGGAAAAGCTGTCACATGCCTTGCGGGAAGCAGCGACTGGGCACGATCTCATCGTCACGTCAGGCGGCGTTTCCACGGGTGAAGCCGACTATGTGCGCGATGCCGTTGAGCGGATCGGCAGCCTTGCGTTCTGGCGTGTCGCAATAAAGCCGGGACGGCCGGTCGCTATGGGCGTGATCCGAGGCGCCAAAGAGGGCAACGGCGCGGCTTTTGTCGGCCTGCCAGGTAATCCCGTCGCGGTTTTCGTTACGTTTGTACGCGTGGTGAAACCCTTGCTGCGCCGGATGTCCGGTGCGCGCCAAGACAGACCAATACCGCTTCCGGTGCGCGCCGCATTTGCGTACAGGAAAAAGAAAGATCGACGTGAGTACGTTCGCGTGGCGCTCAGGCGCGGCGCGGACGGCGAGATCGAGGCGATCAAACACCCGCAGGACGGCGCCGGAATTCTTACGTCTCTGACGGAGACCGATGGGTTACTGGAGTTCCCCGAAGATGTAACGGCGATTGAACCGGGGGCGCGCGTCGGCTTTCTCTCGTATGCATCTCTGATGAGTTGACGGCTGAACCTGGTGACTACGCTCCGAGGCGGACGGAGCTCGCACTGCTGAAGGCATCTTCAGCCGTGTCCGGCACGCTGCCGAGCACCACGCCACCGATCACGGCAATGACGACGGCCACCACACAAGCCACGATGAAACTCTTCATGATCACTTGCTCCTCTCCCAGAACCCGCAATCCAACTATAGCAGATATGGACCTGGTGACGCAGTGATCAAAAATGCCATGCAAGTCCTTCAGATATGCTGCAACGCAATGCGTTCGGCCCGGGCCGCATCTTCCGGCGTATTGACGTTGAAGAAGGGGTCAACCGGCTGATCAGGCCAATCAGCAACAGCGACGCCATGTCGCGCGGTCCAAACCTCGATTTTGTGCAGGTGCTCCTCGACCAGCGCTTTGCGCAAATCGTCGCGCAACGCCAGCGGCCACACACCAGCCACCGGATGACGCCATTCGCCTGAGCGCGCGCAGGCGAGCGGCACGCCAGCGCCCATGGCGCGGCGGGCTTGATGCAGACGTTCGACGAGGTCGTCGGGCAGGAAAGGGCAATCCCCCGGGACGCTGACGATCCACTCTATGCCGCTCTTCTGCTTCGCCAGCCAGTCGAGACCGGCAAGGATCCCGGCCAGCGGGCCGGCGAAATCCGGGACGGTGTCGGCCACAACAGTCAGGCCGGTATCGGCGAAGCGCCTGGGATCGCCGTTGGCGTTGATGATGATTCCGGTACATTGCGCGGATAGCGTTGCCAGCACACGATCGAGGATCGATACACCGCCGATCTCGATGCGCGCCTTGTCGCCGCCGCCCATTCGCCGGGCGAGTCCGCCGGCGAGCACCAGACCAAGGGTCGGAGGATAATTAGTCGTCATGCACCGCCGCTTTTCGCCGGTGTTTGGCGCTTTCATCTTCGACGAAGGCGAGGTCCTGATCGAAGACGATTCTATCCTCACCGGCGAGCGCGACGAAGCGCTTGCCGCGTGCGCGTCCGATCAGGGTTAGATTTGCCTTGCGCGCCAGTTCAACGCCCCAGGCGGTGAAGCCCGAACGTGAAATCAGAATTGGAATTCCCATGCGCACGGTCTTGATCACCATTTCCGACGTGAGGCGGCCTGTGGTGTAAAAGATCTTGTCGTGTGCGGGCACCCGCTCCTGGAACATCCAGCCGGCGATCTTATCGACCGCATTGTGGCGACCGACGTCCTCCATATAGACCAGTGGCCGGTCTTCCTGCGCCAAAACGCAGCCATGAATGGCGCCGGCTTCAAGATAGAGGGACGGCGTGGTGTTGATCTTGTTAGTCAGTGCGTAGAGCCAGGAGGTACGCAAGGTCGCCTGCGGAAGCGTCACGTTTTCCAGCGCTTCCATCAGGTCGCCGAACACCGTGCCTTGTGCACAACCGGATGTTTGCACCTTCTTCTTGAGCTTCTTCTCGTAGTTGGTCTTGCGGTTCGTGCGCACCACGACGACCGAGAGCTCTTCGTCATAGTCGACGTCCGTGATGACGTCATCCGGAAGCAACATATGCTGGTTGAGCAGGTATCCGATGGCCAGATACTCCGGATAGTCGGCGATGGTCATCGCGGTGACGATTTCCTGGCTATTGAGGAAGATCGTCAGCGCACGCTCGACGGTAACCGATGTTTCGATCCGCGCTCCGGTTTGATCGACGCCGGTGACGCGCTCGGTCAGCCGCGTATCGAGCGGATTGGGGCGGATGATGTAGCTGTCTCGGTCTTTGCTCATTGTTCAACTATAGCAGACTATTTGGCACAGTATGAAAACTGCCCAACTTAGGTGGGCAGCGATGCACATTTTGTCTATGCACCATGCGCTGAAATTGCGAAGAACGTTTCCAAGTGGCGTATCGTAGACATAGACTACGGGCCAACGACAAAACGCTCCCGGGAGATGCCGACCATGCTTCGCGCTACCAAAGATGTCATGTTGCCGACCACGATCACCGGCTCCCTGCCACGGCCGAGTTGGTACACCCAAAATCTTGGCGCTCGCAGCTTTCTTGACGCAATGGTGAACAATCAATTCCGTGAGCAATATGTCGATGCGGTCTCGATCTATCTGCACGAACAGGAAATAGCCGGGCTCGATATCGTTACTGACGGCGATGCACATTTCGACTCCGACGTTGGCGGCCAGAGCTGGACCAACTATCCACCGCGACACATGGGGGGATTCGATCGTAACCCGCAGCCAATACCGGCCGGGCAGGGCGGCCTGGGCTTCCCGCCTGGCCACATCCTGCACGACTATCTCGAATCGCGCGTGATGCCCAGCATCGTCGGACCGGTCACGCGTGGCGATCTGCAATATGCCGCCATGTTTAAAGTGGCGCAGCGCATGACCAGGAAGCCGGTCAAGTTCGGCACCATTGGCCCCGAGCTGGTTGCGTTTGCGGTGCAGGACAGACACTACAAGTCGCTGAAGGATCGTATCCTTGCTGTCACGGACGCCCTGAACGCGGAGCTGCATGATCTCGCCGATGCAGGCTGTCCGGTGATTCAGTTCGAGGAGCCGCAAATCCATCTGCTGGCGGTGCGCAACATTGTTAACGACGTGATCAATCCAGCGTTCAGCGTCGAGGTGTTCAATCGCACTGTCAAAGGTCTGCGCGCGAAAACCGAAGTATGGTGCCACACTTGTTGGGGCAATCCTTCGCAGCAGCGCATGTTCAAGGATGTGCAAAGTTACAAAAACGCGCTGGAAATGCTGAACAAGGTCGACGCCGACGTCATCACCTTTGAGTCGGCCAGCGCCGGCGGCATGGATCTCGAAGCTTTTGGTAAGATCATCACCGACAAGAAAATCTGCATTGGCGTGATCGACCACCATTCGCTGCAGGTCGAGCGTCCCGAGGAGATCGCCGAGCATATCCGCCGTGCGCTCAAACACATTCCAGCCGAGCGTCTCGTGCTCTCATCTGACTGCGGCATGGGTCGCGAGGGCATGAGCCGGCGCCACGCCTACTACAAGATCGTTTCGCTGGTGCTCGGCACCAACATGGTTCGTAAGGAACTCGGCTTGCCACAGGCCGAGTGTCTCGCAGCCGATAGCCGCTATTCTCTGGTTTTATCAGCGAAATAGGGCATCGGAATTTGCGTTACAAGGCAACGCTGGCTTCAAGGGCTGAGCCGCCAAAGGAGTGACATGGCAAGTAGTGGCATTGCAAATGCCCTGAAATCCAGGACGCCGCTTCGAGTTGTGATCGTGGAAGATGATCTTGCAGCACGAAACATGCTGGTTGCGACCTTGCAAGCCGACGCGGACTACGCGGTCGTAGCCGAATTTGCCGAAGGTCGCGCCGCCGTTTCTGCAATTCCTCATCTGGCACCCGACATGGTTCTTGTCGATCTGGGCTTGCCCGACATTTCGGGAATCGATGTCATCCGGCAGTTGAAAACCACGCATCCCGGATGCGATGTGCTGGTCGTCACGACATTTGGCGATGAAAGAACGATCACATCCGCGCTGGAGGCCGGAGCGGACGGCTATCTGTTGAAGGGGTCCCCTTTGGAGGAAATGCGTCGCGATATCCATTCTCTGCGGGCGGGCGGCTCACCGCTCTCGCCTATGGTCGCGCGGCAGCTCCTTAACAGGCTGCAAGCCAAACCAGCCGATGATAGGGCTGTTGATGCTGACAACGGCAGGCTGACGCGGCGCGAACACGAGATCCTCGTGATGATCACGAAGGGCTTTTCCTACGCGGAAACATCGCAGATCTGCGGCATCGCAGCGGCTACGGTTCACAGTCACCTCAAAAGCATCTATCGCAAGCTCGAAGTGCATTCCAAAACCGAGGCCGTCTATGAAGCACGGCGCCGTAGTCTGATCTAGGCCGCATTTTCGCGCGCGGGAGTCGCGTAGGCTTCATTCTTCGGCACCCTCAGCTTGAGGCGAACGATCGTTCCTTTTCCCGGCACAGATTCGATAGCAAGCTCACCGCCGGTTGAGATCATGCCCATGCGCCTGCGCATGTTGGATATTCCGCGCCCGGTCCTGGCGGTATCGGTGACATTGAATCCGCGGCCATCGTCCTGAACAGCGATCATCACGGCGCAATTGTCTTCATCGAATCTCGCCATCAGGGTCGCTGATTTTGCGCCGGAATGATGCATGACGTTGCTGAGCGCCTCCATCAGTATGAGCTTGATGGAAAGTGTATCGCGAGCCGTCAGCTTCGATATCTTCGGGAGATCATCCGCGCGCCAGCGCAGCTCGATCCCCGCTAATTCAATGCCTCGTCCCATGCGATGCCGAACGTTGCTCAGGACGAGATTGAGGTCGCCCTCGACAGGCTCGGAGCTGTCGACGAGAAATCGCAATTCCATGAGAATTTCGCCGATGCGGCGTTTGACATCGGCCAGGCTGAAATTGTCAGACGTAAAATGCGCAAGCAGCGCTGCAAGGCTGGCGCCGATGCTGTCGTGCATATCGGCCGAAAGGTTTTGACGCTCCGCGATGGCAGATTTCACGACTTCAATCTGGTTTCGCTGGCGGATCTTCTCCAAGCTTCGAATAAAGATGGCTGTTGCCACCATTGCCGCAGTCAGGACGACCCAGCAAAGCGCAAGCGCGTAGAAAAACCCGATGTATTGCGAGCGAAGATAGGCCTCGTCGTAGCCGACCGTCACGTAGAAAGGGATAGAGTCCGAAACCAGGAACGTTCCGATTCTGATGACATCGTCGAGGCCGCCACGTCCAAAGAACCTGCCGCTTTTTTCGCCTGCCATAACCCTGTCGTAGGCCACGGCCATTTTGGAAACGGACGCGCCGTAGCCGATCGAACCGCTGAGTGAGCGAATTCTGACTACTCCGTCCTTTCCTGCCAGGGCCGCAAGGCCGCGGTCGCTGATTTTGAGCTTCTCATAGAGATCTATGAAATGTGACAGGCGATACGACGCGACGACGACTCCCTGAAATGTACCGGCCTTGTTCCGCAAAGGGCGCGAAAACTGGATGGACCATTCCTTCGTCAGCCCGCCTTGTGTGGGCACGCTAATGAATAACCTGGACACGTCCGGGTTATCTGCATGGACCCGAAATATCATGCGCTCCTTCAGCGACAGGCTTGGGGCGGGATCTGCGATCGCGCTGGCGATCAATATGCCGTTCCGGTCGATGATGCCGGGTCCTATAATTGATGCTTGCGCCGTATAATAAGTCAGCAACCGGTGCAGCTCTGTCGCGTTGGTGGGCGATATATCGAGGTCGCTGGTCAATGCGGCAATCTGTGTAAGGATTGCGTCAACTCGCTGCGTGTCTCCTTCGAAGCCCGCGAGCAGCATTTGTGCGATGTTTTCTGTCTGCCGGTAGAAGACCCATTCTGTGTTGCGTTTGAACTGCGCACCGGCCAGCACACACAGCACGAGCACGAACGCGGAAAATCCCGCACAGACAAGAAATAGCGGAAACCGCGAAAAGCGGCCGAGCAGATATCCCAGGTTGCTCATTCTGGTCACGATTGTCGCCAAGACGACCTCATTTCCCTGGCCGCAATGCCGCATGTCTCCCACCGACATGTGCGACCGCAGTCATATCCGCTCCCGGCGCCAGCGATGGGCATCCCCAGAATTGGGGATGGCCCGCAATCTCAATCATTTTATGCCCATTTCGGGCAATTGGCCGAAGGCAGCACACGGGAAACATCCGCCGGCAATTTCAGGTTGTGCCCAGAATCATGAGTTCAGCGCTCGGATCGCCCGGCCTACCGAACAGGCGGGTCTTCAGCGTTAACAAAATCTGAAGTCACTACCCGGGGATTCACGGTTCGACTTGGGATGGTTTAAATCGATTTTGATTTAATGTGATTTCTGGGGGAGGGGCAGGCCATGAGGCTTGCCGATGCGAATACGTCTTATTGCGATTACCCTTGTTGCTTGTGCGGCTTGTGTACTCGATTTTCCGCAGTCGTCCGCGCCTGCCGAGCCGCAGCATGCGCAAGCAATCGATTTTGACGCGTTGCGTGCGCAGGCTGCGGACGCTCTTAACGCGCTGCAGCGGGCGCACGAAGGCCGTGTCGCTTCAGTCGCAAGCGCGGAATTCTGATTCAACGCCGGGCGCGGCCCCCTCAGCCCGGCAGAAATGCGACCGCGCCGCTGGCGCGATCAGTGAGGCGCTCGACTGTCGCGCGGTAAAGCGCTTCCAGCTGCTCCCGATTCAAAACGGTCGCAACCGGCCCATCGGCGATGCGAACTCCCTCACGCAACAAATAGGCGCGGTCGGCCGCGCGCAGCGCGTGGTTTGGATCATGGGTGGTGAACAGAACTCCGTGCCCTGATTTTGCCAAGGCGCGGATCTCTCTCATTACCTTGCCTTGATTGCCGAAATCCAGGCTGGCGGTTGGCTCATCGAGCACGATGAATTGCGGCTCCTGTGCCAGCGCGCGTGCCAGCAGGACCAGTTGCCGTTCGCCGCCGGAGATCATGGTATAGGGACGGTTGGCGAGAGCAGCGATGCCGAAGCGCTCAAGCGCGGCCTGCGCCACGGCGCGGTCCTGCCCGCTCGGTCGACTGAACAGGCTGCCGTGTGCAGTGCGGCCCATCAGCACAACCGTTTCCACCGTGAACGCAAAAGTGCTGATGTGCACCTGTGGCACGTAGGCGACGACGCGCGCACGTTCGCGGATCGAATAATTGTCGAGCGGCTTGCCACCGAGCCGCACCTCGCCAGCCTTCGGCTTGATCAGGCCAAGCAGAGTTTTGAGCAACGTCGTTTTGCCGCCGCCGTTCGGTCCGAGCAGCGCCAGTACCTCGCCGGTCGAGAGTGCGACATCGAGATCGCGTCCAACCGTGCGATCCGGATATCCGATGGTGAGGTCGCGGCCTTCTATATTCACGACCAGGTCCTCTGCATGCTCGCCAGCAGCCAGATGAAGAAGGGGGTGCCGACCACCGCCGTCAGAATTCCAAGCGGGATTTCCACCTCCGCCGCCGTGCGGGCCAGCGTGTCGATGACAAGCAAATAGCCGCCACCAAGAATTGCGGCGGTCGGCAACAGCCGGGCGAAATCAGGGCCAACCAGCGAACGCGCGAGATGAGGGACCACGAGGCCGACCCAGCCGATGATACCGGCGGTAGCGACGCTGGCCGAGGTGGTGAGCGTTGCGGCGGCCACGATGGCAACGCGCAGCGGCCCTGTCGGCACACCGAGCGAACGCGCCTCCTCCTCTGGCAGCGACATCACGTTCATCCGCCAGCGCAAGGCGATTAACACGGCGGTGCCAAACGCGACGGGCCCGAACAGTGGCAGCAGGTCGGACACGTTCGCTGCAGCCAGACTGCCGAGCAGCCAAAAAGTCATGGCAGGCAACTGGTTATAGGGATCGGCGAGATATTTCACCAGGCCGACACCGGCGCCAAGCAACGCGCCCACAACCACGCCGGTCAAAACGAGGACGAGGATCGGATCACGCGCGCGTACTGCTGAACCGATCACGTACACGGCGGCAACTGCGACCAGGCCACCAACGAAAGCGAAAGCCTGGATCGCCAGCACGCCGAGCGAGAAGAATATGCCGGTCACTGCGCCAAGCGCCGCCCCTGAAGAGGCACCAAGAATGTCGGGCGACACCAATGGATTTCGAAAAAGCCCCTGGAATGCGGTGCCCGCAACCGCCAGCGCCGCGCCGACCAATGCCGCCGCCAGGACACGGGGCCCTCGCACCTGCAGGACCACGCTTTGGACGGCCGTCGGGACGTCGGCAGTTTGGCCGGTCACTTTCGCCAGCAACACGGTGAGAAGGTCGCCCAGCGACACCGGGTAGCGGCCGACAGTGAAGGCGAGAAGCAGGCCCGCGATCAGCACGGCGGTGGCAATCGCGAGACCGGGCAGGGCAGAGCGGGTCACTAATCTCTCCCCGCCAGCACGTGGTCGATCTGCGCGTCGCTTGGCGTACGATGATAATACATGGTGTAGAAATCGCGGGTCAGCGCGCGCATGTCTTCGGGAAATTTGTCCGGGTACAGGATTTTCGCCAGCCACCAGAGGCCGATCAAACGGTTTACCGACGGTGGAAAGTCAACCCAGCCGAACGGCATTTTCGGCGACAGGTGTACGCGGCCGTCACGAACGGCTTTCACCGCGCTCCATGCCGGATCGCCACGCACGCTCGCGGCGAATTCCTGGTCGATGGTGACGATCACGTCCGGATTCCACAGCAGGACCTGCTCGATCGAGACGTTGGCTAGCCCGCCCTGATTGCCGCCGGCCACATTCCGCGCCAGCATTTCAATCGTCTCCACGTTGATCGAGCCGCCGAGCCCGGTCGCCAGCCCGCGAGGCCCCCGTGCGTAATAGACGCGCGGGCGAGCCGAAGCTTCGATTGCCGCAATCCGGCCGGTGGTGGCCTTGATCGTGTCGTCGGCGTAGCGCGCAAGCTTTTCGGAGTCATTCTGCCGGCCGGTAAGTTCGCCCAGCTTCCGGTAGGTCGCGGCGATCGCATCGAAACGGCCGTCGAGCAGCGCATAGGGAATACCGGTTTGCTGCTGTACCCGTTCGGCAAGAGACACGAACGTGGTGCTGGTCGAACCCACGTCGAGAATAAGATCGGGCTTGAGCGCTATCACGCTTTCGAGATTGGCGGTGTTGCCCCGCCCGGTGATGCGGCCGACTTCAGGCCGAGCGCAAACACCCGGCAGCATGTAGGCACATTCCTCCGGGCGGTTGGCACGTGGCCAGCCGAGCAACAAATCCGGCGCGAGAGTGTAGAGCAGAATTGCAGCCGGCGGGCCGGCGGGAAACACGCGCGCGACTTTCCCGGGTATCGGCAATTCGCGGCCGGTCGCATCGGTCACTGTCGCCGCACGCGCCACGCACGGCAAAAGCACTGCCGCGCCGCCGCTCACGACAAAAGCTCTGCGATTGATAGGCATGCTCATCCTTGTCATGACCGGGGCAAGGCCGGACATGGCACCTTCAGCCTGTGGCGTGCCCTAGTCCACCCCCACCATCACGCTGGTGGCCTTGATGATGGCGTAAGCGGCCTTGCCCTTTTCGAGCTTCAGCTCGTCCGCCGACTCATTGGTAATCGAAGCAGTAATTGTTTGCCCGCCGATATCGATGCGGACATGGGCGGTTGTTGCACCCTTCTTGACCTCGACGATCTTGCCTTTGAGCTGATTGCGTGCGCTGAGTTTCATGCGATGCGCTCCTGGTTAAATTCATTTTTCTGCTGTGAAGCCGTGGCTCGTCAAAATCTGTTGTCCCGATGACGACATGATGAATCCCACGAATTGCTGCGCCGAGGATGAAGCCCCCGCAATCACGGTCAACCCGTAGTCGGCACCGACAGCGAGATTGTCCGGTAGTGGCACGATCTGTTGTTTGGGATCTTCTTTCTGGGCCGTCTGCGCATTGGTGCAATACGTCAGGAAGATATCGGCGCGGCCTTCGGCCACATGCCAGCCATAGACGGTGCGGCCGGGCGGCGCCGTCGCGCTGCCTGCGCCGCCGGTGAGTTGTAGCGCTTTCTTCTCAAGTATGGCTTGTGCGCCTGGCCTGATGGTCTCGGCTTTCCGGAAAACTTCAAAAGCATAGTCGCCGGACGGATCAGCCTTCGGTGTCGAGGTGCCCAGCTTCACGTTTGGATCGAGCATGCGCTCGAGCAGGTTGGCGCTATCGACGGTGAACCCCGGTCTTACCAGCGCGCACAGTTTATTGCGCGCGAACCGGAGCACCGGGCCGCCCTTCTTTTCGTCATGCAAAGCTTGCGGATGCTCCATGTTTGCGGAAGCAAATACATCCGCCATCGCGCCGGCGGTAATCTC
>DASXLC010000144.1:0-79494 GCA_036496445.1 Pseudolabrys sp.
CTCGCCCGTGAAGCCAAGGCTCAAGTCATTCAAGCAGGGCATGCCGAACGTCTCGTTCATGGCCTGCGAGAACACCCTCGAGTCGATGGCCCGCAAGGAAGGCAAGGAACCGCCGCTCGTTGATAATGCCGAGCGTGTGAAAGCCGGCGTGGTCACGCTGATCGAGCTCGGTGAAAAAGGCTGGACGATCGTCCGGCCCTGATCCCCTCCATCCTCGTGCTGTGGAGCGCGGCGGGGCCGCGCACGCATCGCTTCGCGATCCTCCTGAAATGAATTGGTGGCCGGCCGGAAGCGGCAGCATGAGGAGGCCACTCGCACCGCTCCCGGACCGGCCGAACCCCACGGACCCAGGAGATGCGGCGGACCTGGCATCAGTAGGGTATCGCAGCGCATTGAGGGTGCGTTCGCGATTGAACGCCCCGACTCAGAATGCGGTCAGTGGCGAGGTTAGACCATGCACCCGGGTCGACAAGCCGGTTCACTAATGCGCTGGAATGTCTTGGCAATTTGTGCGCCGTGACACACGGCCCAAGACCCGAATCAGAGAATCTCAGGCGGCGTCCGGCACCACGCGGTTGCGGCCGTCGCGTTTGGCGCGATAGAGCGCCTGGTCGGCGCGCTTGAGAATGCTGGCGGCGTTGTCCCCACCGGACGACAGTGCCGCGATACCGATCGAGATCGTGACTTCGAGATGGCGCGCGCCTTGCTGGATTGCAAAAGGCTCGCTGGCGATCCGGCGGCGCAGGCGCTCCGCCACCACGGTCGCCACCGCCATGTCGGTTTCCGGCATTACGATCACAAATTCTTCGCCTCCATAGCGACAGGCGAGATCGATGTTGCGGGTCGCTTTGCGCATCCGCAGCGCGAATTCACGCAGAACGTCGTCGCCGGCGTCGTGACCATAGCTATCGTTGATCGCCTTGAAATAATCGATATCGAGGACGAGCACCGTGATCGGCTTGTTGCGCGCGACGGACTGCTCGACCAGCGTCCTGAGGTGCGTTTCCATGTAGCGCCGGTTGAAAAGGCCCGTGAGCCCGTCGGTGATCGCCAGTTCGATCGACGTCTGAACGTTGTCGCGCAACCGCTCGGTATAGCGTCTCTTTTTGATCTGGGTCCGGACGCGCGCCAGCAACTCGTTCCGGTCAACAGGGCGCAACAGAAAGTCATTAACGCCGATCTCCAGCCCGCGCGCGAGCCGCGCAGTGTTGTCGGCCTCGGCAATCGCAAGGATCGGAATATTTCGGGTCCGTTCGAGCGAGCGGATCTGGCTGCACAGGCGAAGGCCATCGAAGTCCTGCATCGCGAGCGATACAATGATGAGGTCGTAATCTCTCTGGGCAGCACGAAACAACGCTTCGTTCGGATTGCTTTCGATATCGACGACGTGTTCGACGGACAATGTGGCCGCAAGGCGCCCGTAGGAGTTCGCCCGGTTATCGACAACGAGCACACGGCCATCGCGGCCGGTCTCCAGGACCGCTTCACACTCCGGATTTTGGAGTCCTATTTCCTTCGAAGTCGCCGCGCGCATGCGCAATTCGTCAGTGACCATTTTGAGGCGGGCCAGTGAACGCACGCGGGAAATCAGCGCGATATCGGACACAGGCTTGGTGAGGAAGTCATCGGCGCCGGCTTCCAGCCCGCGCACACGATCGGATGGCTGATCGAGAGCCGTTACCATCACGACCGGGATGTGGTGAGTCAGCGGATTTGATTTGAGCCGGCGGCAGACCTCGAAGCCATCCAATTCCGGCATCATCACATCGAGCAGGACAATGTCGCACGCGGCCCGTTCGCACAGACCCAGCGCCTCGGTACCGCTGTACGCAACCGTGACGTCAAAATATTCCGCCGAGAGGCGCGCTTCGAGCAGCTTTACGTTCGCGGGCACGTCGTCCACGACAAGGATGCGGGCGGTCATCGGTGCACCGTCAGCCCGCGCCCAGGAAATGGCGGATGGTCTCGATAAATTTTCCCACCGAAATCGGCTTGGAGAGATAAGCTTCGCAGCCCCCCTCCCGGATGCGCTCCTCGTCGCCCTTCATTGCGAAAGCGGTGACGGCCACCACCGGAATGGACTTAAGCTCGGGATCGTCCTTGAGCCATTTCGTCACTTCCAGGCCAGATACTTCCGGCAACTGAATGTCCATCAAGATCAGGTCCGGCTTGTGCTTGCGGGCGAGATCGAGCGCCTCAATACCGTTGCGGGTGCCGACGGTTTGGTAACCATGCGCTTCAAGAAGGTCGTGGAAGAGCTTCATGTTGAGCTCGTTGTCCTCCACGATCAGGACGGTCTTTGGCATTCGCGTTCCCGCCCTTTTGTCCCCAATGCGCATAAGTCCCGCGCACGCGGTCGCAAGTCCGCTCGCGCTCGGGCATGGTCCGCACGGTAGTGCGGATTTGTTACGGCGCGGTAAAGATCGTTATATATCAATAGGTTTGGCAGCCATTTGTGCCCTTTACGTTCATGGGTTTGGCAATCGTCCCTCAAGTGAGATGTGAAGACCGTCACCCGCCGATTAAGGGAACAACGCGTCGCCGTGGAGCAGACGCTGCAGGAAGGTCGACGCAATCAGTGCCAGAGTTGCCAGAGCACCAGCAGGTTTACGGCGGCGACGCTGATGCAGTTGACGCAGAGGCCACGGATCCTGAACACCATCACGTAGCCAAAGTATGCGCTGCCGAGGACGGCGACGATCGCCACCGGCAGCGCAATCCCGATGTAACCTGTGGAGACCAGGAGCGGCAGCGCTGCGTACAACGCGATGCCCAGCGCCGCGCTCGGGATCCGCAGGAAGGCGCCCTCCGTGCTGCGAAGGACCTTTTCGGCATCGTCTCTCCGGCCTCCGTTGCACTGGCATCTCGGGATCTTGAAATCGGGGTCCACGGAGAGCCTGTACGTGTAGTAGCCCGCCTGTACCGAGTAGAGCAGACCGAAGGCGGCGAGCGTGTAGAGTGGAACCGCATTGACGATGTAGGCCAGCAGCGCGGTGATCACCCAGAGTCCCAGCAGCGACCCCAGCAGCGCTTTGAGATACTCCGGAAGCAGGCCAGGCAGCCGGCGCGTCAACTCGCGTGAAATGCGATGAGACAGGATTTGCCGGCGGATTTCTTTGCTGCGCGCGCGGTCCCGGATCGTGCTCACCCATCCGGCTGCACCCATGGTTTCAGCCATCGCGACCACCATTCGGAGTTCCGACAACGACCGGCGGCGGCGGCGGGGGCTCCGAGCCAGAATCCGGCAGCTCGGGCGCCTGCGTGAACGGCGTCAGCGACCGCAACGTCATATACCAGCTCAGTCGCACCATGCACCATTGGTAGCGGGTGTATGCGCGGCGAACATCTGCATCCGGGTTCATCACCTTGGCGATGTGCAGCGTCGTGTCGTTCTCGCAGTCGGGCGCGTCCGAATCGTGCAGCAGGCCGCACTGGTGCCCGCACTCGTGCAGGTAGGTCTCGGCGACCCGGACGATGTTTTCGTTGCCTGTGATGTTCTCGACGATCCTGGACATCATCCTGTTGGTGTCCGCCTCGAACGGCAGGATGCGCATGCTGGTGAACAACGGCTGTTGGCTGCCCTCGAAGGTCACGATGGTGTAGCCGAGAATGTCGTTGCAACCCACCTGCGTGTCTTCCATGTTGTACTTCGAGACGAAGTACGTCGTGACAGCCGCGCCGTTGCTGTCCTTGTTCACCATCAGGAAATTCGTGTCCTCGAAGGAGAGCGTCTCGCCCGAACCGCAGGTCATGTCCTCCGCGACGCCGGTGTTGCCCGGGGTGAAGCCGATGTCTCCGTGGATCAGGTGGAGGAACGTATTCGTCGGACGGCTGCAGTCGTCCGTATCGACCCGCATGCCCATGTCGGCGACGCTGAGGTCGCCGAAGTAGTCGGGCGAAGCGGCGTTCGTGTACTTCCCGTTCCATGCGTTGTAGGTGTTCGCGGCCAGCTTGCCGTCACCATTCAGCCATGCCTGCACGTGCGGGTTATACGTGAGCAGGTTCTTGTGGAACTCCGTGCCATGGCCATCATCACCCGGAACCGTAGCGAAGATGTCGCCCCACATATGACTGGCGATCTCCATCACTTTGTATGCGTAGTAGAGGAACGGCCGGCCCGCAACGAACCCACCCTCACGGCCGTCCTTCCGCTTGAGCTCGCCGGTGATGACGTTGCCCCTGGTGACGACCTCGTAATAGGCGATTGCGCCGGTCACGCCATCGACGACAGGCGCGAGCGGCCGCCCCAGATCGCTCAGGATGTACCCCCGCACGTTCTGATCGACGTTTCCGGCAGGCGTCGGGTTGTTCACGTAGACGAACCAATCGGAGTAGCCCTGCTTGTTCCGGATGATCTTCGGCGCGACGCGGAAGCGCCGCGGTTTCGTGTTGTTGAAAATATCGCCGAGATGGGTCCAGCAGAGGATCCCGCGCACGAAGACATCGATCAACGTGCAGACCCACGTCAGCAGCATCGTGACGAAGGTCTCGATGATGTCCAGCAGCTTGATCAGGGCCTGCAAGATGTAGGTGCAGACCAGCCGGGTGACCCACTGGAGTACCGACTCCAGGACGTACGTCCAACCGCATACGACGTCGGTGACCGTGTTGCATACGTTGTTGCAGACGTTCTCGCACCCGCAGTCGCACCCGAAAATCCCGCAGAAGAAATCGCAGATACCGCAGACAACACTACAGACGGCGCCGCACACCGTGTGGACGACGGTGTTGCAGACGTACTTCAGCACCTGGACGACCGCGTTGACCAGCTCCTGAATGAGCCGGCAGATCTGCACCAGCACGTACTCGATAAGCGTGACGAGCACATGGATGACCGTGATGATCGGCTGGGCGATCAGCTGGCAGACGAGGCCCATCGGATGACGCCCTCAAATAGCTGGGAAAGCGCGCGTGATGGATAGAACTAGACCCAAGCGACACGCCGCAATGTGGCGCGCTTCACTCAAGCTGAAAAAGTGTAGTCAACGCCGCTGAATTCTGTTGATCGTCAGTGTGCAAAGTTGCCCAAGTTTGGCACCGTAACCCCGCTGAATTGCAGCGGGCGGTTTTCCGGTTACGGAAGGACAAATTTACGCGATGAAACGGGACCCTGCACTGACGCGAGAACAGGCAGAAGGGCTGGCGATTCAGGCCCTTGCATTCATCGCGGATGATGGCGAACGACTCGGCCGCTTTCTCGCCGTAACGGGCATTGGCCCCGGCGAGATTCGCGCGGCCGCCCGTGAGCCGGGATTTCTGGTCGGAGTCCTCGAATATATGGTCTCCGATGACCGGCTGATTGCGGCCTTTGCGGCCGAAAACAACCTCAATCCGTCCGACATCGACAGGAGCCGCGTCGCGCTTGCCGGCGCCCCTTGGGAGCGCGAGGCGCCATGAGCTTCTGCCGGGACTGTCTCGCCGGCGCGCCCGATCGCGGCGCGCGCTGTCCCGTCTGCAGCTCGCCACGATTGGTGCGCCATCCCGAAGCCGCAACCCTGAGCATCGCACATATCGATTGCGACGCATTCTACGCAACCATCGAGAAACGTGACGACCCGACGCTCGCCGACAAGCCAGTCATCGTCGGCGGCGGAAAACGCGGCGTGGTGGCCGCCGCATGCTACGTGGCCCGCACGTATGGCATCCGCTCCGCGATGCCGATGTTCGAAGCCAGACGCCGCTGCCCCGATGCGGTGGTGGTAAAGCCGAATATGGCGAAATACGTTCAGGTTGGCCGCGAAGTGCGCAAGGCAATGTTTGCGCTCACTCCGCTGGTCGAACCGCTTTCGATCGACGAAGCCTTTCTCGATCTGACCGGTACCGAACGATTGCATGGCATGAGTCCGGCGAAAGTGCTCGCGCGCTTCGCCTGCAGCGTCGAGCGGGATTTTGGCATCACCGTTTCGATTGGCCTGTCAGCCAACAAATTTCTCGCCAAAATCGCCTCCGACCTGGACAAGCCGCGCGGCTTCGCCGTGCTCGGCCAAAGCGAAGCCGCGGCATTTCTTGCGCCAAAACCTGTGAGTTTCATCTACGGTGTCGGCGCAGTCAGCGCAGCAAAGTTTGCCGCCGACGGCTTCCGTACGATCGCGGATCTCCAGCGCGCCAACGAGCACGACCTTATGCGGCGGTATGGCGAAGAAGGCTCGCGGCTCTGGCACCTTGCGCGCGGACAGGACGATCGCTCCGTCAACCCGGAGCGTGATACCAAAAGCATTTCAGCGGAAACCACCTTCGAGCAGGATATCGGCGAGTTCCGGCCACTCGAACAATATTTGTGGGATTTGACCGAGCGCGTCTCAACTCGCCTGAAGGCCAGCGCACTCGCAGGTTCGACCGTGACCCTCAAGCTCAAGAGCGCGGATTTCAAGATCCGCACAAGGGCACGCGCTCTGGGCGCCCCTACGCAACTTGCATCCCGCATTTTCGCTGCCGGCCGAGACCTGCTGGTACATGAGGTCGGAACCACGCGGTTTCGCCTGATCGGGATCGGCGTCAGCAACCTGGAGGAGGTCGAAGGCAATGAACTCGCCGATCTCATAGACCGCCGCGCAGCGGAAGCCGAACACGCGGTCGACAGGCTGCGTTCGAGGTTTGGCCGCAACGCGGTCGTGAAAGGTCTGGCTCTGGACGACGACTAAGCTGGCCCTCAAGGGCACGGCTTCGCGTTTTTCAATTCCAACGACGTCATCTCGCCGGTGATCGTGAAATCGGTGTAGTCGAGGATCAGGGCACGCGAAATGCCATTCTCGTAGAGTTCGAAGCCGATCGAATAGACCGGCGTCTGCTCGCCCCCCTGCTCCGCCTTCTCGTCTTTCTTGTCAAAATAGCTGATCGTGACGGGCCAGCGCGTGAGCTTCGCTAAAGCCGGAGCTTTGGCAACCGCATCGTTTGGCGGTTTTTCGCCGGGGCTGATCGGTCGCCCGATGACAGTCAGCGTATTGAATAATTTTTCGCCGGATTCCGAGCCGTCATAGACCGGAAATTCAAGAACCGATTTGCCTTCACGCGCCGCGGCAATAATCCGGCGCATGTGCTCGGTCGGGAATACCGCTCCCTCGGTCACATTGAAACTCATTTCTTTCGGTTTGCTCAGGCTCACTGCAACCGCCTTGGCATTGCGCTCGGCGTGGCCATCGACGATATCGGTGCGGCGCTCGTTGAACAGGTTCTCCGAGCTGAAGCGGAATTTCCTGGCGTTGCCGTCTTCCCAAGTGTTGGAGCGCAGATCGCTCAAAGCCGGCCGCCCCTCGCCGGAATCCAGTTCAGACACCTGGCGGAACTGCAGCTGGTAACCCTCGCAGGCATTGCCGGAGAAATCGTACAGAATGCGACCGCGCACTGCCTCAATTCCGCGGCTGCCCTGCGACTTTGAAAGCTTGAGGTCGTAAACTGCCCGATGCGGTGCGAGCGCCACCTGGTCGCCGGCCGCGGCCGCGGCGTCGAGCCCATCGGTCGCCAAGCCAGCAATAGCCAGGCCTGCAACAGCAATGGCCAAGACCGGAGGAATCCAGCGTCGCGCGCCAGTCACAATTTTCATCGGTTGGGGCCTCTCCGCCGCGGCATTGTACCGCCCGCGGGAGCACAAAGATGCAAGATCTGGGCAAGATAGAGGCCGCGGGAGATTCCGGCAACCACAGAAGCCGTAGCTTGCGCGGCGGCATGCAATCGGCCAAGGATCGCCCCGTTCCCACGCTGCGGAGGACAATTATGGCCGGATTGATTGAAAAGAAACTTTCAGGCCTCGGCATTACTTTGCCGACCCCTGCGAGCCCCATCGCCAACTATGTGCCCTTCGTCCGCAGCGGCAATACACTTGTCGTTTCCGGACAGGTTTGCTTCGGCATCGACGGCAAGTTGGTCGCAAAGGGCCAGCTGGGTGCCGGCCTGTCGGTTGAGGACGGCCAGAAAGCGGCGCGCGCATGCGCGATCAACCTGCTTGCGCAGCTCAAGGCTGCGCTTGGCGACCTCGACAAAGTGGTGCGCGTGATGCGGTTGGGTGGCTTCATCAACTCGTCACCCGGATTTACCGAGGGCCCGAAGGTCATGAATGGTGCCTCGGATCTGATGGTCGAAGTTTTCGGCGACAAGGGCCGTCACGCACGCACGACGGTTGGCGTCTCCGCGCTGCCGGCGGACGCGGCAGTCGAAGTCGAAGGTCTTTTCGAAGTCTCCTGATCTTCCAATGGCGAAGCTCAACTGGCTTACGGCGCGACCAATCGCTCACCGCGGTCTGCACGACTTTTCGGCCGGAGCGGTCGAAAACACTGCCGCCGCCTTTTCAGCAGCAATCGCCTCCGGTTACGGAATTGAGACCGATCTCCAGATCAGTGCGGACGGCGAAGCCATGGTGCACCACGACGATGAACTCGGCCGCCTGACGGAAGGCAGCGGGCTTCTCGCTGAGATGAGCGCCGCTCAGATCAAGGCGGTTCGCTTCAAAGGCAGCACCGGGCGCATCCTTACGCTTGAGGAATTGTGCGATCTCGTTGCCGGACGGGTCGCCTTGCTGCTTGAGCTCAAAAGCCGTTTTGATGGCGATACGCGACTGGCCAGACGCGCCATTGATGTGCTCGCAAGCTACACAGGACCTGTCGCGCTGATGTCATTCGATCCCGCTGTGATCGAGTTCGTGCGCCACGATGCATCGGACCTGCCGCGAGGCATCGTCGCCGAACGGTATTATTCGCATCCCGAATGGGAGGGTCTGCCAAGATTGCAAAAGCGAAACCTGTCCTGGCTGCTGCACGCCCCGCGCAGCCGTCCGCAATTCCTGGCCTATTCGGTCAAGGATCTTCCAGCAATGCCACCATTGGTGGCACGCATGATGGGTCTGCCATTGTTGACGTGGACTGTGCGCAGCGTTGACGATCGTAACGCGGCGGCACGCTGGGCCGACCAGATCATTTTCGAAGGCTGGCGGCCTTGAATTCCGCACGCAGGGCAGGAACCCGTCGTCTGCCGACCCCCACGGGGGCCGGCGCGGCTAAAGTCTCAGGTGAATCGCAGACAAGTTCCGGGGTAAAGTCGGGGCAGAAAAACCTGCCCAAATGACCGACGTCGAACTTCGAATTCGAATTGCACATTCCCTTGCCGAGGTTAAGGCCGCGGCATGGAACATTTGCGCTGCCCAATCGGACCAGAACTCAATTAAACCAAAACATGAAGTTAAACTAACATCTGAGGATAATTCGTCCCCTCAGTTATCAACACGAGAACAACTGCATAACCCATTCGTTTCATACGAATTCCTGTCTGCTTTGGAGGAGTCAGGGGCAGTCGGTGGCCGGACAGGATGGCAGCCTCGCTACTTGTTAGCGGAATTCGTGGATGGCTCCCTTCTGGGCGCCGCACCCTCCTACGTGAAGAGCCACTCCCGTGGGGAATATGTCTTTGACCATGGTTGGGCGGAAGCGTTCGAGCGCGCCGGTGGCGACTATTACCCCAAGCTCCAGATCGCCGTCCCGTTCACACCGGTAACCGGCCCTCGTCTGCTGGCCGCGCCGGGCCCGCTGGCGGACGCCGTCCGCAGCGCACTCGCAAATGCCCTCGTTGACATCACGACGGGAAACGAACTTTCTTCTGCGCACGTGACGTTCCTGACAGAGCCCGAATGGCGCGCGCTTGGCAAACTCGGTTTTCTGCAACGAACCGACCAGCAATTCCATTGGGAAAATGCTGATTACGTGAATTTCGACGATTTCCTTAACCGCCTCGCGTCCCGCAAACGCAAGACCATCAAACGCGAACGTAAGGAAGCTTTGCGCCCAGGTATCGAGGTATCCTGGCTCACCGGCAGCGATCTGACGGAATCCGTGTGGGACGCTTTTTTCGCGTTCTACATGGAGACCGGTTCACGCAAATGGGGCCGGCCCTACTTGACCCGCGATTTCTTTTCCATCGTTGGCCAGAAAATGCGCGACCGCATTCTCCTTGTGATGGCACGCCGTGCCGGGCGATGGATCGCCGGAGCGATCAATTTCATCGGCGCTGACACGCTTTATGGCCGCAACTGGGGGGCAACCGAGCACCACCCGTTCCTGCACTTCGAGCTCTGTTACTATCAGGCCATCGACTATGCGATTGCGCACGGGCTCCAACGTGTTGAAGCCGGCGCACAGGGCGAGCACAAGCTTGCGCGCGGGTACTTGCCGCATACGACCTATTCCGCCCACTTCATTGCCAATCCGGGCCTGCGGCGTGCCGTTGCCGACTATTTGTCCCGCGAGCGTCTTTATGTACAGGCCACCGCCGAGGAGCTTGCGGCAGCGGCCCCATTCCGTAAGGATTTGGTGGAACAGGAGTGAGCCGATGGCGAGCTACGATCCAAACAATATTTTTGCCAAGATCCTGCGCGGCGAGCTGCCCTGCTACAAGGTCTACGAGGACGACAAGGTCCTGGCCTTTCTGGACATCATGCCGCGATCGCCGGGACACACCCTGGTGCTGCCCAAAGCCCCCGCCCGCAATATCCTCGACATCGGCACCGATGACCTCACGCACGTGGTCGTCGTCGCACAAAAGATAGCAAAGGCGGCGATGAAGGCATTTTCAGCCGACGGCATCACGATCCAGCAGTTCAATGAGGGCGCCGGCGGCCAGGTGGTGTTCCACCTGCACCTCCACGTTATCCCGCGCAAGACCGGCGTGACCATGAAGCCTCCTGCCAGCGAAAAGGAAAAGCCGGACGTGCTGGCCGAACATGCCAAAGCCCTCGCCGCGGCAATCGGCGGCTAGTGCACGAAAAGATATCCGCCAAGCAACAGTGCGATTTCGCCCGCGATGACGCCGGCAAATACCGAGCGCTTCACCCCCAAATAAGTACCAAGGGCGCACGCCGCCGCACCGATGCGGACCGGCAGCGGTATGTTCGCGAGTTCGCCGCTCGAAAACAGGATCAGTTTCGCGATCACACCGGCCAGGAGCGCCGTCGCTACTGTGCGTGACCATATGACCAGCTCGGAATCTTCGTCGAGGCGACGCGCCGTCAGCAATCCGACAACCCGCCACACTTCATTCGGCAGGAAGCCGACAAGAATGAGTATGAGGTAGGGGCCCCATTCGATGACCGCTGCTTTCATTGTGTGGCCTCACGCACGCGATGAACAGCGTAGGCCAGAGTCCCGCCGATGATGCCGGTCCACATCAAGTCAAGTTGCACTCCCCAATATGCGAGCAAGGGGCCCAGGATCAGGCCGAGACCCAGCGCCAGTTTGTCGATCATCATCCGGGCGTTGTGCACGGTCGAAAGAAAGAATGACATCGGCGTCAGAAAAAGCAGTACGCCGCCCAAGAGCGGCGGCAAACCCGCGGCAAGATAGTAGCCGACAAACCCAAATGTTACGGCAGTGCCCATATATCCGGATGAAAGGCCGTTGCAGAATGCAATGCGGTGCTCTCGCGCTACAGACGGCAACAGGCGCAACGACTCCACCCACATACTGATCGACGTAAAGTGTGTCGGCAGCAGCATGTCGCGAAGACGCGTGCCCGGACCGCGCAGCAACGGCAGCAAGGCCACCACCATCGGGAACAGTCTTGTTGCGCTCAAAGTAACGGCAAGCGCGACCTCGAACAGCGTTCCGCCGGTGCCAAGAGCTGAAATCATGATCAGCTGCGCGGGTGCCGCCCAGACGAGGATGGTCGAAAGCGCGAGCCATACCGATGGAAGGCCTACGTCATGAGCCAACGCGCCCAGGCCGATATAGGTGCCCATCAGCACGAGCGAGAAAACCGACAACAGAGCTGATTTCACGCCGCCGAAGTATGCGGCCACTGAGGATGGAAACTTGGTGGAGGCGGACATGGAGGCCGACATGGAAGCGGACTTGGAAGCCGACTTGGAAGCGGACTTGATCTGCAAGCTCTCTCATGGCGCCCTCGCCTTCGCAACAGCCCGCGCCCGGCGCGTGTGCATACGGCGCCTGCGAAAATGCGAAGGCCGGGCACGGAGCCCGGCCTCGTACGTTTGTCGGAAGGCTAGACCTTCGCCAGCGGCACTTTCGGGACCGAGCCGCGCTTGGGCTTGGGCCGTGGCGACGAGCGGCGTTTTGCTTTCGGGCGAACCGCCGGCAATTTCTCCGGCTTTGGTGTGACCGGCCCTTCGAGGAACTGGAAGCCGAGCTTGTCCCGGCCCTCCTCGTCCTTGTCGACGACCACGCGCACATGTCCACCCGCCTTCAAGTGGCCAAACAGCACTTCGTCGGCGAGCGGCTTCTTGATGTGCTCTTGAATCACCCGCGCCATCGGCCGGGCGCCCATCAATTCATCGTAGCCATTGGCAATAAGCCACCGGCTTGCCTCGTCCGAAAGCTCGATCGTAACGTTGCGGTCGCCAAGTTGTGCCTCGAGCTGGAGCACGAATTTCTCGACCACTTTGGCGATAACCTCCTGCGAGAGGTGCGCAAAAGTAATGGTCGCGTCGAGCCGGTTACGGAATTCCGGCGCGAACATCTTGTTGATGGCTTCCAGGTCGTCGCCCTCGCGCTTGGTGCGCGTAAAGCCGTAAGCATTTTTGGCAAGGTCGGAGGCGCCCGCGTTCGTTGTCATAATCAGGATGACATTGCGGAAATCGACTTGCTTGCCGTTGTGGTCGGTGAGCTTGCCGTGATCCATGACTTGCAGGAGCACATTGAACAGATCCGGATGTGCCTTCTCGATTTCATCGAGGAGAAGCACACAATGCGGATGCTGATCAACACCATCTGTCAGCAGGCCGCCCTGGTCGAATCCGACATAGCCGGGAGGCGCGCCGATCAGGCGCGACACCGTATGCCGCTCCATGTATTCCGACATATCAAAACGAATGAGCTCGACGCCGAGCGAGGCGGCAAGTTGCTTTGCCACTTCGGTCTTGCCGACGCCGGTCGGGCCGGAAAACAGATAGCAGCCAATGGGCTTTTCCGGCTCACGCAAACCGGCGCGCGCGAGCTTGATCGATGCCGAGAGCGACTCGATCGCCTTGTCCTGGCCATAGACCACCGTCTTCAGTGTGTTCTCGAGGTGCTGAAGGACCGCGGCGTCGTCTTTGGAGACGGTCTTCGGCGGTATGCGCGCCATGGTCGAGATGGTTGTCTCGATTTCCTTCAGGCCGATGGTCTTCTTGCGCCGGCTTTCCGGGAGCAGCATCTGCGCCGCACCGGATTCGTCGATCACATCGATAGCCTTGTCGGGCAGCTTGCGATCGTGAATGTAGCGCGAAGACAGTTCGACGGCGGCCTTGATCGCCTCATTCGTGTATTTGAGTTTGTGATATTCCTCGAAATACGGCTTCAGACCTTTGAGGATTTCAATCGCGTCCGGCACCGACGGTTCATTGACATCGATCTTCTGGAATCGACGCACCAACGCGCGGTCCTTCTCGAAATACTGCCGGTATTCCTTGTATGTCGTCGAACCGATGCAGCGGATCGTGCCTGACGCAAGTGCCGGCTTAAGCAGATTGGACGCATCCATCGCGCCGCCGGAGGTTGCGCCAGCGCCGATCACTGTGTGGATCTCGTCGATGAACATGATCGCGCCGGGGTAAGCCTCGATTTCCTTGATGACTTGCTTGAGACGCTCTTCAAAATCGCCGCGATAGCGTGTGCCTGCGAGCAGCGTGCCCATGTCGAGCGCAAACACTGTTGCGCCCTTGAGAACGTCGGGAACTTCGCCGTGCACGATCCTCCGGGCCAGGCCTTCCGCGATTGCAGTCTTGCCGACGCCGGCGTCGCCAACGAACAACGGATTGTTTTTTTGCCTCCGGCAAAGCACCTGGATCGTACGATTGATCTCGGGGTCGCGGCCGATCAGCGGGTCAATCTTGCCGTCCTTGGCCTTCTTGTTGAGATTGACGCAATATGCCTCGAGTGCGTCGCCTTTTTTCTTGGGTTCGTCCCCGCCTTTGGTCTCGGCTTCCTCTTCAACGCCGCGCACGGGACGTGATTCCGACAGGCCAGGCCGCTTGGCAATGCCATGGCTGATGTAGTTGACAGCGTCGTAACGCGTCATGTCCTGCTCTTGCAGGAAATAAGCGGCATGGCTTTCGCGTTCCGCGAAGATCGCCACCAGAACATTGGCGCCGGTCACTTCCTCGCGCCCCGACGATTGCACGTGGATGACTGCGCGCTGGATCACACGCTGAAATCCGGCCGTCGGTTTGGAGTCTTCCGCGCCGTCCGTAATCAGATTTTCAAGTTCTGATTCAAGATATGCAGTGAGACTGCGACGCAGCTTGTCCAGATCGACATTACAGGCGCGCATCACCGCGGAGGCATCCTGATCGTCGATCAGGGCCAGCAGCAAATGTTCAAGCGTCGCATATTCGTGGTGCCGCTCGTTGGCAATCGCGAGCGCACGGTGGAGCGATTGTTCGAGGCTGCGCGAGAAAGTTGGCATCAAGCTTTCCAGTTCATTTGTATTGCACGCCCCCGACTCACTTCTTTTCCATGACGCATTGCAAAGGATGCTGATGTTTGCGCGCAAAGTCCATAACCTGCGTCACCTTGGTCTCAGCAACCTCGTACGTATACACACCACACTCACCGATCCCGTGGTGATGCACATGCAACATAATTCTTGTGGCGGCTTCATGATCCCTGCCGAAGAACCGCTCAAGCACATGCACAACGAATTCCATCGGTGTGTAGTCATCATTGAGAATAAGTACGCGATACATGTTCGGCCGCTTTGTCTGCGGCTTGGTCTTGGTAATAACTGCCGTGCTTGGACCGCCCGGCTCATTCCGGCGTTTACGATCGTCATCGGCCATGCGTGGCGCATCGGCGCGAGGCAAAGCCATGCGTGTCGGACGGTTCTTATTGACCAGGGGCGTCATAGTGAGGCCGAAACGGTAGATTCCCGGATGTTGCACCTTGGGCATCATAAAGACCCGGGCGCGGCTATTCCAAGTCGGCAATTCGCTTAAGCCTGCCCCGTTCCGGGACAACGAGCAAAACGTCCGGGATTTCGCGCCCGAAACGCAGATAACCATTGCTTAAGCGACCGCAACCCGTTTCCGGGCAAATTTGAAGCGAGTTTCCCCCTAATTCGCGCTGCAGCTCTCACGCTTTTTCAAGGGGGGTACCCCCATATGGCGGAACCTCTGCTTGGTACGTCGTTTCCACAACATTGGGTGAGCCGCATGTTAGCCCGTTTTCTGACAAACGCCCGGGGCGGTGTAGCCCCCCTCATGGCCGTCGTCGCTGTCCCTGTTATGGCCGCGGTCGGAATGGCCGTCGATTACTCGCGGGTCAATGCCGCCCGCACTGCGTTCCAGGTTTCCCTGGACGCGACCGCTCTGATGCTCTCAAAGGATGCCGCAACAGAAACGAAAGAAGCACTCCAGACCGAAGCCACCAAGACGTTCAATTCGCTTTTCAGCCGGTCTGAAGTCACCGACGTCAATGTTACCCCGCTTTACACCTCAGCCGGCGGATCGAAGTTGACGCTCAACGGCACCGCCGTGGTCCATACGAATTTCCTCGGAGTTATCGGCATCGATCACGTCGATATCAAATCGATGTCGGTTTCGAGCTGGGGCAACACGCGTCTGCGCGTTGCGCTGGTGCTCGACAACACCGGCTCTATGGCGAGTGATGGCAAGATGGACGCACTCAAGACGGCGTCCCATAACCTGCTGACCCAGCTCCAACAGGCGGCTGTCCATCCGGAAGATGTCTACGTGTCGATTGTCCCGTTCAGCAAGGATGTGAACTTCGGCTCTGATAACTACGCGCAAAGCTGGCTGCGTTGGGACCTGTGGGAAGAGGTCAACGGAACTTGCAGCAACACATCGTATTCGAACCGAACAAGCTGCCAGTCGCACAATAAGGTTTGGACGCCTGCCGCCCACAACACCTGGAACGGTTGCGTCACCGATCGCGACCAGAACTTCGACACCAGGAACGACGCCCCGGTCGTGGGCAGCACCCTATATCCGGCTGAGCAATATTCGTCCTGCTCCGCACCACTGATTGGATTGACCAACAACTGGACTGATCTGAGTACGAAAATTGATGCCATGCAGCCGGTCGGCAACACAAACCAGGCGATCGGCTTGCAGGTCGGCTGGCAGACTTTGACGGCATCGCCGTTTACCGTTCCGGCAATCGATCCCGACTACAAGTATCAGACCGTCATTATCCTACTGACTGACGGTCTCAATACGCAGGACCGTTGGTATACAAGCCAGTCCTCGATCAATACGCGGCAACAGAAGACCTGCAATAATATCAAGGCCGCAGGCCTCACCGTCTACACGGTGCAGGTCAACACCGGTGGCGACGCGACCTCGACGCTGCTGCAGAACTGCGCCAGCGACCCCGGCAAATTCTTCTTGCTCACGTCGGCGGGGCAGATCGTCGCAACTTTCGGCCAGATTGGCACTTCGCTCTCCAAGCTCCGCTTGGCGATGTAAAGGCATAGCCGCGGCGTAACGGATGTCCCGACCAATTACGGACATCCGACGCCGCGGCAGCTTTCTGTTGCCGCTTTTCCAGCATCGCACCAACCGAGTGTTAAGGACGCCTCATAAGAATGTCCCGCATTTGCGTGATCTCCAAAAACCGGCATTAACAATTGAAGTCCTTGAAAACGCGGCAACAAAGCCAAATCGACATCCGCAAGTGTTACCGTCACTTCGGAATTCAGCCCCTCTTTATATACCGGCCTTTTAGCACCGAGCCTTATCACGGCAGCCGGGTTCAACCATCTCTTGGTGGGTCGTCATGAAGGTCGTCTGGAAGAAGTTTTGCCGCACGCTGGCCGGGTTTCGGACTGCTCGCCGCGGCAATGTCGCCATCACTTTTGCCCTCGCCACTCTGCCTATTCTCGGCTTCGTCGGAGCCGCGGTTGACTACAGCCGCGCCAACTCGGTGAAGGCGGCGATGCAGACGGCGCTCGATTCCACCGCGCTGATGCTGTCGAAGGAAGCTGCCACCGACAGCGAAGATCAGTTGAAGACCAATGCGCTGAAATATTTCACCGCAATCTTCGTGAAACCGGAAGCCAAGGATATCCAGGTCCACGTGGCCTACACCACGGATGGCGGGTCAAAGATCGTGATCACCGCCAATGCATCGATGCCTGCCGATTTCACGAAGATCCTCGGCTATGACACCTTCAATCTGGTCGCTTCGTCCACCGCCAAGTGGGGCACAAACCGGCTGCGCGTCGCGCTCGTGCTCGACAACACGGGATCAATGTCGGACGCCGGAAAGATGGCTGCGCTGCAGACGGCAACTCACGGCTTGCTCACTCAGCTGCAGAGCGCCGTCACCACCCCGGGCGACATCTATGTTTCAATCGTCCCGTTCGTGAAGGACGTCAACGTCGGCAAGTCGAATTTTGCTGCCGATTGGATCTATTGGGGGACTGCGGCCCAGGATCCCGGCTTGACTGACGATACGTCCTGGGACGCCAACAACGGTAGCTGCAGCAGTGGAAGCTGGAAGCCCCGAAGCGCATGCCGCGCCAACGTGGGCACCTGCAGCGTGTCCGGCTACACGAACCAGGATGCTTGCACCAGTTCCGGACAGTGTAGCGCCGGCGGCTACACCACGGAGAGCAACTGCACAAGCCACGGCGTTTGCTCGAAATCGCAGTATACGAAGAAAAGCAGTTGCACGAATAACCACGGCACCTGGACCGTAAACACCTGGACGTCTTACAACGGCGTCTGGACGTCGACCGGAATATGGACACCCAAGACGCACAACAGCACCAACTGGAATGGTTGCGTGATGGATCGCGGCAATTGGGATGACCCGGACTCGACGTACAACTACGACACCAATGCCGATGCGCCGGATCCGGTCACACCCAGGTGGTCGTCGCTCTACGCGGCCGAGCAGTACAGCTCCTGTCCGAAGGCGGTAAAGGCGCTGAGCTATGACTGGGCCGGCATGAGTACGCTGGTCGACGCGATGTCGCCCGCCGGCAATACCAACCAGGCGATTGGCTTGCAGCTCGGCTGGATGTCACTCGTCGGCGGCGGGCCGTTCCCCACCCCGCCCCCCATGGATGGCGAGTATCAATACACGCAGGTCATCATCCTGTTGACCGACGGCCTGAACACGCAAGACCGCTGGTACACCGATCAGACTTCGATCGATGACCGTCAGGCGCTGACCTGTGCCAACGTCAAGGCAGCCAAAATTGATCTGTACACAATCCAGGTCAATACAGGCGGCGATCCAACGTCGACCCTGCTGCAAAATTGCGCAAGCAGCCCGGAAAAGTTCTATCTGCTGACCTCAGCGGATCAGATGACTGCGACGTTCAATACGATCGGCACCAATCTGACCAAGTTGCGCGTTGCTCAATAGGCGCAGCGCCGGATAGCGCCAGTCAAACAAAAAGCCCGGCTCGAGTGAGCCGGGCTTTGCATTTCAAACATTCACGCGACACTAAGCAACCAGTACCAACTCACTCGAACCTACGCGACGCGACTTACTTGGCCTTCGCCATCAGGATTTCAAACGGCTTGTAGGTCTCTTTCGCGAGATCGGCATAGAGCTCGCCGATCTTGGAGGCCTTGGCCACAAAACCCTCGTAGGCGGTCTTGGCGTATTCGGTCTGCACCTCAATCGCTTTGTCCAACGACTTCACGCCAAACAATTTCTCCATCGCCGCGGTGCTGTCCTCGAATGCCTTCTTCGAATAGTCCGCTACCTCGACCGCTATCGCCTGGGTGCCTTTCGATAGCGCGCCCATAGCTTTCAGCGTGACGTCGACGTTGTCCTTCCCGACCTGCTGCAGGTCGTCGAAATTCTTGACCATGTCATCCCTTCCCGGCCCGCAATGCGGTGCCAATGTGCGCCGGCCCTCTGGCCGGGATCTGAAAAGGCCTTATAGTGCAGTGCACAATAAAGTCAAGAAAAATATTGCGTTGCAAAAAACTTAGAGAATCCAGTGGATTGCCTTAAGAATTTGTAAACCGCGTTCTCCTACGGTCGTAAATTGTCGCACCGCCGAGACGCTACAAAACTGCCATGATGGCGGCTTACGGGTCCGTCACCGCAATAAGGGGTCGGGAGAGCGAATGTTGCGTGGGGGAGGTTTCGGCTATCGCGGCTTGCGCTGGGGCGCTCTAGGCCTGTCGGCCGTCGTTGCTGTCGCTGCCTGCGCCGACGCCGCAAGCGCCCGCCGGTCGCACCGGCCGAAGCCAAGCGCTGGTGAAAGCCACCAGCCGTCTTATGCCTCGATTGTGGTGGACGCCAATTCAGGCGCGGTGATGCAGGCAACCAACGCCGACAGCCCGCGCCGCCCGGCTTCGCTGACCAAGATTATGACCCTCTATTTGCTGTTCGAGCGGCTTGAGCAAGGCAAGGTCAAGCTCACCACCGACCTGCCAGTATCCGCGCATGCAGCTGTGCAAGCTCCATCGAAACTGGGCCTCAAGCCCGGAGAATCGATCCGCGTCGAAACGGCGATCCGCGCCATCGTTACAAAGTCGGCGAACGATGTGGCCGTCATCGTGGCCGAAGCACTCGGCGGCGATGAGGCCAGCTTTGCCAGGATGATGACCGCAAAGGCGCAGGCGCTGGGAATGAGCCAGACCGTCTATCGCAATGCTTCGGGCCTACCGGATGACCAGCAGATCACGACCGCGCGCGATCAGGCCATTCTTGGCCGCGCCATCCAGGATCGATTCCCGAACTACTACCAGTATTTCGCGACCCGGACTTTCGAATACCGCGGCAAGTCAATTCGAAACCATAATCATTTGCTTGGCGCCGTCGACGGACTCGACGGCATCAAGACCGGCTACATTCACGATTCCGGGTTCAACATCGTCACTTCGGTCCGCCGCGCCAATCATCATGTTGTGGCGGTCGTATTCGGCGGCCGTACTGCGGATGCGCGTGACGCCCGGGTACGGAGCCTGATCGACAACAACATCAACATCGCCGCTGTCAAACGGACCGCCCCGCCGGTCATCGAGGGTCGGGAAACGGCGGTCGCGCGAAGGGACAGCAAGGACGGCAAAGAGGATGATCGCACTGGTTCGGCGCCGGTCCGCGTCGCGTCAGCGGCTCAGGCACCTGCGCCGTCGGCTACGGATGCGCCGGCGCCAGGCTCCACTGACCCGATCAAGCCAGTCGCCGTGAGAACCGTCGCCGTCCATCCCGGCACTGTGTATACCGCTTCCCTGACGCCGCTCCCCTCGGATAACCGGCAACTCACGCCGGCTCCCGCGGTCAGCAATGCGGCGAACATCACCACGATCGCCACCGTCAGGAGCGAGCCGCCACCGGCCGGACCGACGGCGGCGGCTGCCCCTCCGCCGGCTTCGTCTCCCGCCGCCTCACCGCCAGCTTCAACGCCTGTGGCTGCCGCGCCCGCGCCGGTTCCCGCTGCGCCGCCTGCCGCAAAGGTCACCAGCTCTGCCGCACCGACGGCAAAAGTCGCGTCCGCTGGAAACAGCGTGCCTGTGCCAACCGCAAGCGCTGCACCCGCCGCCAAACCGCGTGGCGCGTGGCTCATTCAGGTTGGCGCCTTGCCCGACGAAAGCGAAGCCAAGCAGCGTCTGGAAACAGCGCAAAGCAAGGCCAAAGACCTGCTCGGTAAGGCCGATCCTTTCACCGAACGCACTGAAAAGGGCGACAAAGTGCTCTTTCGCGCCCGCTTTGCGGGGCTAGAGAAGGATCAGGCGGAAGCCGCCTGCAAACACCTCAAACGCAGCGCAATTCCGTGCATGCTGCTCAAGAACTGACAAAACAAACAATAGGGATGCGTCAATATTCAGGAGCCGCTGATGGTCGAGTTTGTGGAGTACCTCAGCGATGGCGGCGAAGAAGGATTTCCTTGGCTTCATTGATACGGGCCGCGAGATACGTCGACCCCCCCTGGTCGGGATGCATTTTCTTCATCAGCGTGCGATGCGCGCGGCTGATCTCATCGGCGTTCGCGCCGGTCTCCAGGCCAAGGATCTGATAGGCCTCTTGTTCAGACATTTTTCCGCTGCTCGACGCGCGCCGCCCCGCTGCCGCATCCGCCTGCGCGTGCTCACTCCAGCCGGGCTCCCGGCGGTCAAGATAAGCCACAAGTAGCGCCCCACTTTCTTCGTCAACGTCGCTCAGCATCGCGGCCAGCGTCTTGACGTCGAAACTTTCAAGCTCGGCGCCTTGATGGCGGCCCGCGAGAATTCGTCCGCGCATCGCACCGGTGTCATGGTCGAGTTCCATCTCGAAATAGGCCGAGCGCACACGCGACGTCTGTCCCGAACTCTTCTGCGTACGCGCAGAAAAGCCGGCAGGTCCGAAAGGCACCCAGCCGAGCAACCCAAGCCCAAATGCGCCAAGCGGAATGGCAATTCCGACCTCGCCGCGCAACCCCAGAAATGCGGCAAACCCGAGCGACAGCAACCCGCCGCCGACCTTCGTCACGCGGGCGGCGACTTTCGGATCAGCTTTGGAAATGACATTGAGCGCCCATAAAACGAGCACCAGCACGACAACGCCGAAAATGAGAGCGGGCATGATTACTTCAGCTGAGCCAGCAACTTTTGCGCACCGGGTGATCGCTTTAGCTCGGCAAGTGCCTTGATGCCGCCTGCGGCATAAGCCGCAACTGCGCGCAGCAGCTCACCGAGCTGTTGCGCAGACCCGGCATCGAACCGGCAGTAAGCTCCGCGCGATAGCCGCGCGATTTCACGATAGGCATTCTCAGCCACGGAGTCATCGCCTTCCTGGAACATAAAGACAGGAACGCCAAGCAATCCCAATTCGCCTGCTGCCTGACATAGACTATCGATTGGCTCTTCCATGGCGTCGCCGACAAACACCATGGCCTGGACCTTCCGACGCACATATTCCTGACGCGCATGGCTCAAAACCTTGCCGATCTGAGTCTGGCCGCCACGGCAATCGATTCGCGACATCAGCTCGGCAAGTTGATCACTGCCTGCGACCCAACCGGAAGCGCGACATTCGTGCAGGCCACGGAAGTAGACGAGCTGGATATCAAGCCCGCCGACACCCGCCGCTTCCCGGAACATCTCCGCCTGCAGTGTGCAGGCTGTGTCCCAGGTCGGCTGCCGACTCATCGTGGCATCAAGCGCGAATATCAGCCGGCCGCGGCCGCCTCGCGCCGTCGATGGCCCCAGCGCGCGCACCTGATCGATAAAATTCTCGATTTCCGGCTTTGAGGAGACCGGTGCCGGCGTTTGTCGGCCGTCCTTTCTCATAAGAAAATTCTACACTGAATCAACGGTGTTGCGCGAATTCTCGCGCGCACCAAATGGTCGCGAGACAATAGAATACACCTTTTGCGCGTTTTCAGGAAATGACGTCGTGAACCTGCAGCGGCTGATCCATGACTGAGTACCATTCCGCACGGGCGGCTGCGCGCCGTTTGCCATTTTCACAAAGTGGCAGATGAAGCGTATTGAGCAGCGCGATCACTTCCTCGCGAGCAGTCACATGCGAGAGGTTCGGACGCGTGCCGAGCGTCTCCTCATCGAGATCGTCGAGCGCGGTGAGCCCGCGCGGGAAGAATTCGCGATAAACCACACGTTCGGCAAAGCCTTCAACGCTGCGGAAACCCATACGTTTTGCCAGTTCATTTATTCCGTCGCCTACCAGGCGTTTGTTGCGTGACGAAAGGCTGGAGAGACGGTTGCGGACCACAATCCAGTCGGTGAGCTGGCCGTCGACCAGTCGCCGCTGCCGACGCGCTTCGCGGACCATTTCGGCGTAATGGCTTTCGCCCGTAACACTGAAATTGGTCTGATCGAGAGTGGCCAGCACGTCGAAATCGAGAAAACTGTCATTGAGCGGCGTGACGAGCGTATCCGCCATCGAATGAGCGAGCCGCATGAGATAGGTGTCGGCGCCGGGCGTGTCGATCACCACCACGTCATGGGTATGCTCGATCGCACTGATCGCCATCGAAAAATTGGAAAACTCGTGCGCCTCGTTCGCTTCCACTGAATTGCCATCGGCGCGTCCGATGCAATAGTGGGTGGGCAATTCCAGTGTAATGCGTGCACGGTCGGCCCAGGCCCGCCGATTGTCGATGTAGTGTGTGAAACTCTGTTGACGCGAATCGAGATCAATTGTGGCAACGCGTTGTCCAGCCTTCAGGAGCGCGACCGCAATATGCAGCGCGGTGGTGGATTTTCCCGAGCCACCTTTCTCGTTGCCGAGCACGACCACATGCGCGGACTGACTTGTTTCCTGGATCGGTTGGATCAACATGCCGCCCCCTTCGGCCGTCAATTCTCAAAATATTGGCACGCGTTAGTCAAGTTAAACCGGACCTAATCCCAAATTGGTTTGCGATGCTCATCCCCGCTTGAAGCTCCTAATCCGGATTTGCGACAATTCGAGGACAAGGTTTTAATTATGTCAGCCCGTCTCAAAGTCATTCGCACAGTCGCCTCGCTTCGCCGCACCTTGGAACCGTACCGAAAGCGAGGTGAGCGCGTGGCGCTCGTGCCGACGATGGGCGCCCTGCATCGCGGCCACATGGCGCTGGTCCGTGAAGCGGGACGCCGCGCGAATCGTGTGGTGGTGTCAGTCTTCGTCAATCCGGCGCAATTTGCGCCGCACGAGGATTTCGCCAGTTATCCGCGGAGCTTTGCGACCGACGTAAAAGCATTGCGCGATGCCAAAGTTGATCTTGTTTGGGCACCATCGGTCGAGACCATGTATCCGGACGGTTTCGCGACGCGACTTGCTCCGGAAGGACCGGCCAAAGCTGGATTGGAAGACGAATTTCGTCCGCATTTCTTTGGCGGTGTAGCAACTGTGGTCGCCAAACTCTTTACCCAGGCTTTGCCCGATTTCGCCCTCTTCGGCCAAAAGGACTACCAGCAATTACGGGTCATCACGCAAATGGCCAAGGATCTCGATCTGCCGGTGAAAGTTATCGGCGTTCCGACCGTGCGTGAGCCGGACGGCCTGGCGCTATCCTCGCGTAATGTCTACCTCTCCGCGTCTGAACGCGCGGTCGCACCCATGCTGCATCGTGTCCTCAAGGACGGCGCCACCCGCATAAAAAGCGGTGAAAAAGTTGATCGGGTCCTCAATGTAGGACGAATCGAGATCGACCTTGCCGGTTTCAATCTCGATTACCTCGAAGCGCGTCATGCACTAACGCTCGCCCCGATCACCTCGCCCAAAGAGGGGCCGATTCGGCTGCTCGTTGCCGCCAGGCTTGGCAAAACGAGGCTCATTGACAATATCGGGGTCTAAAGCAGTCCAAGCTCCCGCAATTCACGGCGCATGGTTTCCGGCATCCTTGCGGCGCCAGGTGCGGCGCGCGAGAGGTCGCGGGGCGCTTCTTCTACCTCGAGATAACGCCACCCCTGAAAGGCCGCGCGCGGCCGTGGCTCAACAAGGACCACTTTGCCATCGAGGACGACCCGGCAGCGGCCAATGCCGTCTTTATCCGTGAATGGGCGAATATCGAGGATGCGTTCACGGCAGGTGATCTGACCACGGATCACCCAAAAGAGCGACCCGCCGCTTGTGAGCTCGTCGGCACGCTTGGGTACCATGCGGGTCGTGTGAATGTGCTCGACCTTCTGTCCGCGGCGCTTTTTCTCCTTCAGCTTTTCCTTAATCCAGTCCTCAAGGTCGGCGACAGAGTCGCAACCAACACAAAGTTTGATGAGATGGAGCGCCATTTATAATTCCAACTTATTCATTCGCTTTCGCCGCCGGCACAACGCGCAATACCTTTGCACCTTCCGCCACCTGCGCGCCCCGGCCGACCGCAACATCGGCAACGGTGCCGTCAACGGGCGCGACAAGTGTGTGTTCCATCTTCATTGCCTCGATAATGGCAACACGCTGGCCGCGGATGACCCGCGCACCCTCTTCCACCAGGATATCGAGTACCTTGCCATGCATGGGCGCCCGTACAACCCCGCTTTTGTCTTGATCCCCAGTCTCGTCGAACGCGAGATCGCGCAGGCTCACTTTGGTTTGCCGCCCATGGCGCAGCACGTAAACGGAGTTACCATCGGCGACGGCCACCGCGTCCCCGGCAGGTGTTTGGCCATCGATTGACACCCTCGGCCCGGCACGGCCGTAGGCGACCTGGGCTGTAACGATCTTACCTTCGGCAATGACCTGCAGAGCCAGCATGCGCTCGCTCGAAAGCTGAAATGCATCGGCCGCCGCCCACGGCGACGATATATCGTCCGGCTCGCCCACCTGCGACGCGGCGATGCGCTCGTTCTCCTGCGCCAACAATTTTTCCGCCCCCAGGGCCGCCGCGGCGCGATCGAGTTCCCTCGGCTCAGCGCCTAGTTCCGCCAGATGGCGGTCTATAAAGGCCGTATCGTAGTCGCCCTTGCAAAAGTCGGGTGCACGACAAAGCGCGGCAAGAAAGCTGGCATTGCTCCGCGGACCAATAACGATGGTCTGCTCGAGGGCACAGGCCAGGCGATCAAGCGCCTGCCCGCGCGTCCTGTCGTGGGCGATAAGCTTGGCAATCATTGGATCATAGAACGGCGTCACGTCGCTGCCGGTCTCCACGCCGCTGTCGATCCGGACGCCTTCCATCGTGGGAAATTGCAGCGCGAGCAGCCGGCCAGTGGATGGCAGGAAGCCCCGTTCCGGATCCTCCGCGTAGAGGCGCGCCTCTACAGCGTGACCCTCTAGCTTTACCTGAGGCTGCGTCAGGGGCAGTTTCTCGCCTGCGGCAATGCGAAACTGCCATTCCACCAAATCGAGGCCCGTGATTGCTTCGGTCACCGGGTGTTCGACCTGAAGGCGCGTATTCATCTCCATAAACCAGAATTTGCCCGGCTGGAGGCCTTTTGCGCCGTCGGCGACAAACTCGACAGTCCCGGCGCCCACATAGTCTGCGGCCTTTGCCGCCGCCACCGCCGCGGCGCCCATCATCGCGCGCAATTCATTCGTCATACCGGGGGCCGGCGCCTCCTCGATCACCTTCTGGTGGCGCCGCTGCAATGAACAGTCGCGTTCATTGAGATGAATGGCGTTGCCATGTCTGTCAGCGAAAATCTGCAGCTCGATGTGGCGGGGATTCGTCACATACTTTTCAACCAGCACCCGGCCATCCCCAAAGGCAGCCGTGGCTTCACGTTGGGCGCCCTCCATGGCCGAATCGAAATCGGCGTGACGGTCGACGCGCCGCATCCCTTTACCACCACCGCCGGCCACCGCCTTTATCAGCACCGGATAGCCGATCTCATAGGCTTTCTGTTTAAGGAATTTTGGCTCCTGCCTCTCGCCATGATACCCGGGGACCACGGGCACGCCCGCCTTTTCCATAAGCGCCTTGGCCCGATCTTTCAGACCCATCGCACGGATGGCCTGAGCGGGCGGACCAACAAAGGCGATGCCCGCGTCAGAGCAAGCTTGTGCAAAGTCCGCGTTCTCTGAAAGGAAGCCATAGCCCGGGTGAATGCACTCGGCATGCGCAGAGCTGGCGGCTGCAATTATTTTCTCGATCGAGAGGTAACTTTGGGCGGCCGCCGCGGGACCTATCGCGTGCGCCTCATCGCAGAGGCGAACATGCAACGCGCCGGAATCGGCCTCGGAATAGACGGCGATTGTTCGAAGGCCCATCTGTCTCGCAGTGCGAGCAATGCGGCAGGCAATCTCGCCACGATTGGCGATCAGGACGGATTTGAACATGCGGGCCTATGTCGGTCGGCCCGATACTAGCGTGCCGGCGGCGACGCCGCCTGGGCCTGCGGACGCTTGGGTGGCACCGGAGTATTGCCGGCAGGCTTCTCCCCAGGCTGGGCATTGGCCCCCCCGGTTTGCTCCTTGGGCGGCGGAGGCTCGGCATTCATGATGCTGACCGCGGGAATGGATGCGGCCGAGGGAAAATCATAGCGGCTGTCGACCGGATGGGGCGCTGATGGCTCGCCTGCGCTCGCGACAGGCGGCAGCGGTGCGACGGAGGCCTGCGGCCCCTTGTCAGCCCCCGGCTCGGATTTGCCCCAGGCGGACGCGTAGCGAGCGACGTAGGTGTCAAAGGCCCGAACCTTCAAATTGGCCTTGAGCGCACCGGTGTCCTGAAACATGGCGAAAGCGGCGCAGCGCTCGGTGGTGCAACCATCGCGGACGGCGAGAACATGCGCTGCTATCCCGTAACGATCGAGTTCAACGGCACGGCGCGCGTTGGCAAAGACCGCCAGCAGATCACGGTCGTCACGTTGCGCAATCGCGGAAACGTCCGCAAGCAAAGCCAGACGCGCGGTGATGTAGCCGACGGCCCTTGCGGTGCTTTGCGCGTCCGCGAATACCGCTCGCTCACAGGCATTTTCGACCTGCTCGCCGGCGACGCCATCGAGACATGCAAGAGGCGATCCCGGCGCAAGGGCGCTTACGCTGAGTTGCGAATCGCGCAGGCGAAGATCGCGCTGCTCAGCCATGCGTTCGTTCGTCGCCAAACGGTCGATGATGCCGATCACCGCCAGCGTGCAGATCAGGATGACGGCAAACGGAACAAGCAGGCGCGCGCCCCCATCGTGGGTTGCCCGGCGCACCGTTATCAGGACGACCACCAGAAACAACGCCGCAAGCGCGCCGGCCACGGGAGCCGGCAACACCAACGGTGTTGAAAGCAGTCCGCTTACGGACGCGCTGCCGACCATCGACATGTCCCACCGATTTGATAGCGCAGGACTTTGTTCGAAAACCGGACCGCGGATCTAGTCCGAGGCAGGCTTTTCGGGATCATGCGCCTACTGAATTTTGGCTCCAGAGACCTTTACCACATCGGCCCATTTTTCGATGTCTTTACGCAAATAGGCATCGAACTCATCCGGGGTTTTCACCAGCGGAATCGCACCCTGCTGGAGCCAGACTTCCTTCACTTCAGGCAAATTGATGACCTTGTTGATGGCGGTATTAAGGAACGTGATGATTTCCTTGGGAGTGCCCTTTGGCGCCATCACGCCAAGCCAAATTGTCGCCTCATAGCCGGGAACCGTTTCGGCAATCGTCGGCAGATCGGGCGTGAGCTGCGAGCGCGTCAGGCCGGTTGTGCCAAGCGCACGGACCTGTCCACCTTTTGCCAATGCCGACATTGTGGTCACGGCATCAAACATCACCTGGACGGTTCCCGAGACAACGCTGTTGCGTGCGTCGCCCGAAGCCTTGTGCGGCACATGGACGATGTCCGTCTGGGTCATCGCCTTAAACAACTCCCCGGCCATATGGTAGGGCGTGCCCGGCCCGGACGACGCGTAGTTAAGTTTGCCCGGTTCCTTTTTCGCCAATTCAATGAGCTCTTTGACGGTCTTTGCCGGAACTGACGGGTGAACGACCATCAGCAGATCGGAATAGTTGATCGTCGCTACCGGCACGAAATCGCGCATCAGCTGAAACGGCTTGTTGGGCAGCAATGACTCGTTGGTCGTATGCGTGTTCGACATGATCAGCAGCGTGTAACCGTCGGGCGCTGCCTTGGCGACGGCGTCGGTACCGATGATTGAGCCTGCGCCGGGGCGATCCTCAACCACGAAGGTCTGCTTGGTTTCTTCGGAAAGATGCTGAGCGAGTACCCGCGCATAGACGTCAGCGGGGCCGCCTGCACCAAACGGAACGATGAATTTAACGGGGCGGGTTGGGAAGTTTTGTGCTGCAACCGGCAAAGTCAGCAAAACTGGCAATATGAGTGCTGCCAGACGCAAAAACGCGCGCATAAGTCCTCCACTTTGGTTTGTTCAGGTTGTTATAACGTCGTGTTCTTTTGTTTAGTCCTCCGCTGCGGCTATGTCCCACCTGCCGACCTGAAGCCCGGGGCAAGATCGCTCGCAGCGGCAAACGCCCCCTTCGCTTCCACCGACGTGAGCGCCACAGTCGTGCGCAAGTCAGTGACGCCGCCGCCGCTGCCGGCTGCGAGCAGCACTGCCGCCATCTGAACGTCATTCGGAGCTTCGGCGATCACCATAAAATCATGGTCCCCGAATGTGAGATAATAGCCCAACAACCGGCCTCCAATTTTCGATAACAGACGCGCAACCGCATCGGCGCGGTCCTCCGGCTTGACGATCATTCCCTTGATCGCATCGCGGGTGTAGCGCCCCTGCGTGATATAAATCGGCATGCCCTGGCCTCCTGCAGCACCACTGCGTGGTCCAGAGCATAAGGAAAGCCCGAGGCAAAATAGCGACGGCCCGGCCGCGATCAGGGCCGATCGAGTTGGCTTTCCTTGGCGACGCGTTCGAAGGCCTCACCGGAGCTTTTAATCCGGTACTGATAATCGTCACCTTCCGACGGCAGCAGTTTGACCACGATATAGCTGCCTGTCGCTGCGGCACGTCCAAACGTCGGCGACGTGTAATAAACAGTCTCGCCGACCTGGTACTTGTGCAACCGCACCGGCAATTCGGGCGTGGCCACCGGCTGCACCGGTGGACTTGGCGTGCGGATCATCTTGACGGATTTCACCGCGCTGGAAGCCATTGTGGCCGCTCTCGCCGGCCGCGTGGACTTACCAACCGGCAAGCGCGCCGATTTGGATACCTTTGTTGCCGTTGCGCGGGCACCTTTCGCGCTTTTTTTTGCGATTCGCCTGGTCGTTTTGGCGGACCGCCCGGCGGTTTTTGCTGAATGTCTGCTCATAAACGCAATATAGCAGCAAATTTTGTGCGCGGGAAAAGTTTTTTTGCCAAGAAACAAAGTGTTTTCAATGAGTTACAATACGACGAGCGCCTTTTTATGGTTAACACTGAACGACCCAAAATCGACGGATTTGCTGTCACAATTGTCCTCTAAACCACCTTGAGAGCGCTGGAACCGCATCTCTGTCAGCTGCGTTTGAGATCGGGAACGAGGAGTTTCATCATGCGTGTCCTTATCGGAATTGTTCTTGGCGTTCTGCTCACCGTCGGCGCGACCTACCTGTATGACTCCCACTATGCGGTGACGACCACGAACGCCAGCAGCCAACGGCCGATGGTGAATTGGGACGTCGTCAGCAACAAGTGGAACCACCTCACCACGCGCGCCCGGGCCGAGTGGGTGCGGATCGCCGGCTGACGCCTTACGCTATCGGTCGAGTTGCTCCCGCGTACTGACTCGCAGCGCGTCGACTATCGCGCGTCGGTCCATATGCGTGCCGTCGTCGCCTTCGATCAACAACGGAACACGCCCGCCGCCTTCCAGATGGCGCGCCCACGACAGCGCGTCATCGAGCGCTGCAAATTCCTTGAATAGCAACTCAGATTTCTCGAACGCTGCCACGTCCGGTGACCCTTTAGGGCCGCTATAAACCCGGTAATGCATATTGGACCTCGCGTTGTCGCCCCCCGGGAGCACTGCCGCGCGTATTGCCTCGTTTCATTGTGGGCGTAATGAGGGATAACGCGTGACCCTTGTTCAGGTTCGGGGGACGATTTCCAGGCTATGCCGGCATGCTATCGTGGCCGTTCCATGGGGGGCTGGCCGATGCAAGCCGTCTATTACGAGCGAAACGGTGCAGCGCGCGAGGTGCTGACGGTCGGCGAAGTCCAAACGCCGCGCCCCGGGCCGGGTGAAGTGCGCGTGAAACTCGCGGCCTCGGGCGTTAACCCGTCCGATGTCAAATCGCGGCAAGGCTCCACGCGAAAAATAGCTTTCCCACGCGTCGTGCCGCACAGCGATGGTGCCGGAATAATCGATGATGTGGGCGATGGTGTGCCGAAATCCCGCATCGGTGAGCGCGTGTGGGTCTGGAACGGGCAATGGAAACGCGCTTTCGGCACGGCCGCCGAATTCATAGCGTTGCCGGCCGCACAAACCGCTCCATTGCCGGACAATGTCGGATTCGACGCCGGCGCCTGCCTTGGAATCCCGGCGATGACGGCTATTCACGCTGTCATACTCGCCGACGCCACTAAAAACATGAACCTGCTCGTGTCAGGCGGTGCCGGCGCCGTCAGCCAATACATCATCCAATTTGCAAAGGCTAAAGGTGCGAATGTCATTGCCACGGTGTCCTCCCCCGAGAAGGCGAAGGCCGCACGCGAGGCCGGCGCGGCTCACGTCGT
This sequence comes from Pseudolabrys sp., assembly GCA_036496445.1. Classification (GTDB taxonomy): domain Bacteria; phylum Pseudomonadota; class Alphaproteobacteria; order Rhizobiales; family Xanthobacteraceae; genus Pseudolabrys. Next base: position 30,950 of record DASXLC010000144.1, read on the forward strand.
CGACTACAAGCGCGAGAATGTTGGGGAGCGCGTCATGGAGATCACCGACAAGCGCGGTGTTGACGCCACGGTAGAGATGGATCTCACGGCCAACGCCAAACTCATTCCCGGCGTGCTCCGGCCAAAGGGCCGCGTCATCGTCTACGGCACTGGACCGGAAGCCACCCTCCCGGCCGCCTTTTGCCTGTTCAATTCTCTCCGCTTGCAATTCTTCCTTGTTTACGACCTTGACGCGCAAGAGCGTGAACATTGCGTCGAAGCCATAAACGACGCTCTCAAGTCCGGCACACTGCTCAACCGCGTTGCGCAGCCCACTTTCTCCCTGGCGGATACCGTTGCCGCGCATGAAGCGGTCGAACGCGGCACGATCGGCAATGTCATCGTAAGGCTCTGACGCTGCCGTGGACAATATGCTGGGCGTCTGCCGGCGTGATCCTGATTTATCTGGCAGCAGCGCGCGTGAAGCGCCTGGTGGCATCCTAAGGCGCCACCGGAGCGTCCGGGAAACCGGCGGCATCGAGGGCGCGGCGTACCAGACCGGTGGTCTTTGCGGCGTCGAGCAGCTCGCTTGCAATCTTCAGCGCAGTTGGTCGTCCTTTCGGCACTGCCACCGCTATACCAGTCTGCTGGAAATTGCCCGGTAACACGCGCGCGCCCGGAAGTCTGGGAAGCAGGCCCGTGAATGAATCGTGCGAGAGCGCAAAAGCATCGCCCTGACCTTGACGCGCCATTTCCGTCATCTGATCGACGCTTGGCACTTCCTCGACGCTGGCATTCGGCGCCGTGCGGCGCGCGCTGCGCGCGGTCGTCGTGTTGGAGATGGCAACGATCCGGCGTCCTGGCCGATTGACCTCATCAATGCTTTCGATGGCCGAGCCCGCCGGCACCAGGTAAGTGCTTTCGATAAAATAGTACGCCGGACCGAAATCCACGCGTTTCGCCCGCTCGGCATCCTGCGGCATAAACGCGATATCACATTCGCCTTTCGCAACCGCATCGGTGACCTGGCCCGAGTTGTCGTAAACCTGCAGGGCCAGCGGCAGCTTCAGTGCAGCAGCAAAACCACGAATGAGATCGACCGTAACGCCTTTTACGTCGCCTTTGCCGTCCTTGATTGCGAAAAAGGCGGAGGCCGCCGGCGCGGCGACAACGCCGCCGCGAAGTTTTCCAGTGGGTGCGAGCTGCTTGAGGTCTTCGGGCCTGGTCATCATGCCTGCGTTTAGCACGCGCTCGCGCGGCGGACTACGGTGCGGCGCGAGTAGGCGTGGCGGCCCAAACTGCTATTTGTGCGGCTCGTAATCCTGATTGGTGAACGCCGGCCGCGTTGGCCGCCTGATGACAATGAAACCATTCTCCGTGCCCTGGTGGCAGGCGTTGCAAGCAGCAGTGAGCTTGTCGTAGCCCGCTGTAAAGGCCTTGTAGTCTTTCCCCTCGATCGATTTTTCCAGTGACGCGATCTCCTTGGTGATAACCGCGTCGAGCATGTCCGCGAGCGGCAGGTTCTTGAAGATCGGCACGAAGTCCTGCACGTCGCCCATGATCTCCTTGATCTCGCCGAGCTGATACTCAGCCAATGCCCAATTGCGCGCTTTGGCGGCAAACCAAAGCTTGTTGTGCTCCATCAAGATGACGTTCATGAATTGCTCCAGACCGGGCACATAGGCTTTCGGCGTATCTTTTCCCGTTTCTCTTGGTGCCTCCTTCGCCGGTGACGGCGTCTGCGCGCTGACGCTAAGCGGCAACAGGAGAGCAGCGAGCACAACGATCATTCGGCGGTACATTGGGAGGCCTCATCAATGGAGCGCGGCGAAATTTGTGTCATCGCGCCGACCGCGACGCAAGCCACGGAAAGAACATTAGAATATGTCTAAGTTGATCTCCGGCACGACAAAAGCCAGTGAAGACATATAAGGCACCGTGGGTGTCAGCCGCTCACAGGAGAAGTGGTGCATGAAATTCATACTCGGGGTTTTCGTTGGGGCAGCTTTGATGGTCGGAAGCGCCTATTTGCATGACAGGGGTGTGGTGCGAGCGGGTCCGAAACAGCCGTTCGTGAACTGGGACACGGTGATCGGAATGTGGAGACGCTAAGGGGCGTTAAAATTTCTCAACCCACGGCCGCAATTCGATTTCCCACGTCCACGCACTGCGCGGCTGACTGAGGACATGCAGATAGCTTTGCGCGATGGCATCCGGATCGAGCAACGAGTCCGGCTTGTCTGGCGGCTCGGTCCGGCGCGTACTGCGGATGCCTCCATCGATCACAAAATGGGCGACGTGAATCCCTTGCGGTGCCAATTCGCGAGCCATGCTCTGCGCCAGGCCGCGCAGCGCGAACTTGCCCATCGCGAATGGCGCCGATTGTGCATAGCCTTTTACACTGGCTGACGCGCCGGTAAAGAGGATCGCACCCTGCTTGCGCGGCAACATCCGTCGGACCGCCGCCTGAGCTACGAGGAACCCCGCGAAAGCGGATACGTGAATAGATTTCTCAACCTCGCGCGGATCGAGCTCGGCCAATGGTCCTCGTGCGCGGTAGCTGGCGTTAAATACAACCACGTCAGGTGTTGCCGCTGCCCCGTCAAGCTCGACAAATAGTCTTTCGACGTCGGCGTGTCTCGTGGCATCGCAGACAAAGATTGTCGCTTTGGTCTCACGAGCCAGTGGCTCAAGCTTCTCGACCGTGCGGGCGGCAAGCGCAACTTTCATGCCGGTCTTGGCGAAAGCGCGCGCAAGCGAAGCCGATAGACCCGACCCGGCGCCGACGATGAGGACACTGCTGTAGTTCATCAGTCCTTCGCATCACATTCTGAAAACGCCGAATCGTGTCTCCGGTATCGGCGAATTCAGAGCCGCCGAAAATGCCAGCGCCAGCACTCGGCGCGTTTCCGAAGGCGCAATGATGCCGTCGTCCCACAGCCGCGCAGTGGCAAAATATGGATTGCCTTCGATTTCAAATTGCTCGCGCAGCGGCTGCTTGAATTCCTCTTCTTCGACCTCCGACCATTTGCCCCCACCCGCCTCGACGTTATCGCGTTTGACGGTCGCCAGCACACTCGCGGCCTGTTCGCCTCCCATGACCGAGATGCGGGCGTTGGGCCAGGTAAACAGAAAACGAGGACCGTAAGCACGCCCGCACATACCGTAGTTCCCGGCGCCATATGAGCCGCCGATAATCAGCGTGATTTTTGGAACCTGCGCGCAGGCCACGGCCGTCACCATCTTTGCGCCGTCTTTTGCAATACCACCGGCCTCGTAGTCGCGCCCGACCATGAAGCCGACGATATTTTGCAAAAACAGCAGCGGGATGCGGCGCTGGCAGCAAAGCTCGACAAAATGCGCGGCTTTGAGTGCACTTTCGGAAAAAAGAATCCCGTTGTTGCCGAGTATGCCGACCGGCATTCCGTGAATATGGGCGAAGCCCGTAACCAGGGTCGAACCGTAAAGCGCCTTGAACTCATCGAATTCAGATGAATCCACGATGCGGGCAATCACCTCCCGCACGTCATATTGCTTTTTCAGATCGACCGGAACAATTCCATCCAGATCGTCAGCTGCAAATTCCGGGTCACGGGACTTCATCAACGGAATGTCGACATTCTTTTTCGTATTCAAATTGGCGACGATGCGGCGTGCGATGTGCAAGGCATGATGGTCGTCCTGCGCGTAGTGATCGGCAACGCCGGATTTGCGCGCATGCACATCCGCGCCACCCAGCTCTTCCGCACTCACCACCTCCCCGGTCGCTGCTTTCACCAGCGGCGGCCCGCCGAGAAAGATCGTCCCCTGATTTTTGACGATAATTGTCTCGTCCGACATTGCCGGTACATAGGCGCCGCCGGCGGTACACGATCCCATGACGACGGCGACCTGGGGTATACTCAGCGACGACAGGGTTGCCTGGTTGTAAAAGATGCGGCCGAAATGCTCTCGATCAGGGAAGACTTCGGTCTGGTGTGGCAAATTGGCGCCGCCGCTGTCCACCAGATAGATGCACGGTAGACGGTTTTCGCGCGCGATCTCCTGGGCGCGCAGATGCTTTTTGACCGTCATCGGAAAATATGTGCCGCCCTTGATGGTGGAATCGTTGCAGACAACCACGCATTCGCGGCCCTCGATCCGGCCGATTCCGGTGATCAGGCCCGCGCCGTGAATGGCATCGTCGTACATGCCATTGGCGGCAAGCGGCGAGAGCTCCAGAAATGGCGAGCCCGGATCGATCAGAGTCATCACGCGGTCACGGGGCAACAGCTTGCCGCGACTCACATGGCGCTCGCGCGCGCGCTCCGAACCACCCAAAGCCGCTTCGGCGCGACGTGCCTGCAGTTCAGACACAAGCGCACGCATGCGTTCGGCATTAGCGCGAAACTCGACAGCGTTTTTATCAATCGACGACGAAAGAATCGCCAAGGGTGCCTCCCCGCAGAGGCAAAGTTGCCTTGATGGAACCGGGAACGCAATGGCGACGGCTGCAGGTTGCCATTGCGTAACCTTCGGAACCGATGGGTCCAGCCAAACGTTTGCTCACGAGGTCTCGACATTGTCGGGAAATTCGGGGGGCATCCAGAGGAGGATCCCGTGAGGAAAGCTAAATTGCTGTCGACCGTAGCGTTCGCGTTGCTGTTTGGCGCCGGCGCAGCGTCGGCACAAGGCATGAGTAAGGATACCCCGGAGCGCGCGCCCGCGGCGCAGCAAAGCGCGCCGGCGGAAAAAGTCGCACCATCGATGAAGAATGGTGAGCACAAGGCACCGCAGACGACCGGTCAGGCTACATCAGACAAGTTGGACAAAGCCTCCGACAAGTCCAAGGAGACGACCGGTCAGGCGCCGAAATCTGAGAAGTCCGACATGGGTCAACGTGGCCCTAGCGGCGCGACGCAGGAATCGAGCCCTGCAAGCGGCGGCGTAAAAAACAAGTCGAATACCGAGAATAACGCGGCTTCGCCGTCGACCAAGTCGAGCAGCGAGGAGAACCGCGCGACCACCGGCCAGGGTGCGGCTGGCTCGGCAAAGCTTACGACCGAGCAACGCACCAAGATCAGCACGGTCATCAAGTCGCAGAAGGTGGAGCGCGTAAATCTGAACGTGTCAGTCAGCGTCGGTACCCGCATCCCGACGAGCGTGCACGTCCATGCTCTGCCGCAGGAAGTGATCGTGATCTATCCAGAGTGGCGTGGTTACGACTACATCCTGGTGGGCGAACAGATTGTAATTATTAGCCCACGGACACACGAGATCGTCGCAATTATCGAGGCGTAATTTCTCGAGACGATTTCAGGCGGCGGCCGGGTACCATCCCCGGCCGCTTGCCATTTCGGCGCCACTTTTGAAAATTTTTTCCCAAAATCAGCGCGGGTTCCCGGAACACCATTCCCCCTGCCTCCGTTGTTCCGATTGCCGCACGCCGGCAAATCACCCACCAAGGGAGTCAGATGATGAAGACGTTGACCACACTCACCGCCGTCGCCGCACTGGTCGCGGGCATTTCTTTCGCTCAGGCGCAGGGCACGATGGGCTCACCTCCGTCGGGAAGCGGTATGCAAAGGTCCCAGACGATTGGGAATTCCCCGTTCTGCATCAACACGTCAGCGAGCGGCGGACTCAATTGCAAGTATGCGAGCATGGCAGCCTGCGAGAAGGACGCGAAGCCTCAGAACCTGAATTGTTCGCCAAACCCGAACAAGGGCACGACGGGATCCAGGTAGCAAGTTTGTAACTGCACTGTTGACGCCTCGTGCCGCTCAGCCGGCGCGAGGCTTCAGCACCGTTAATCGGCAACTCAAGGGCGCGGTGGAACGCGACCTGAGGGTCAGGCGTTGACCACACACATCCAGAACAAAAAGCGAGGACGCAATGAACAAAGATCGCATTGAAGGCAGCGCAGACCAGGTGAAGGGTAAAGCGAAAGAGATCGCCGGCAAAGTGACCGGTGACACCAAGCTTGAAACCGAAGGCAAGGCACAGAAAATCGCCGGCAAAGTGCAGAATACGATCGGCGGAATGAAGGATGCCGTGAAGGACGCGGTTGAAGATTGACGACTGACGAGCCGCGTATTGCTGCGGAAACCCGGCGCTCGCGCCGGGTTTTTCGTTTTCCGGTGCTTCACCTCATTGGCGCGCGCTACTAGGCTTGGCGCTCCCAGACCGCGGAGGTGGCAATGGACGTCCGACCCGGCAACTACAAGGACCTGAAGCTCAAGCTGGAGGGCATCGTGCCACCCGGCAATGGCTTTCACCGCAATCTATTGTTCGATGCGCTTTACAGCTCGCTGCCACGCGACCCGCAGGTGAAAGTGCAGATCTATAACGCTGAGATTGTGCCCGGTGGCTATACCAATTGGCATTGTCACAATGGCGCGGCGTTTTTCGTGGCGCTGCAGGGGCTGTTCGAGGCGCATTTTCAGGAAGGCGTTTTGGTAAAGGCGAAGGCTGGCGAGTGCTATTCCGAGCCGATTGCAAAATTCCACCGGGGGCACAATCCACATCCTGAACTGCCCTATACCTGTATCGGCGTGTGTTTCACGGCGCCGGACCGCGACCACGTGACCAATTCGGTCGAGCGGCCCTGGTAATCATCGTTTAGCCGGAGAACCGGCGCATATTTTGCTTCCCCATTGCGGTCACGAGAAACAGGTCAATGTCCCGCCGATCAGAGGTGAGCGCCGGCATACTCGTCTTCCGCCGCAAGCCGCGGCTTGAACTGTTGCTCGCTCACCCTGGTGGCCCCTACTGGCGCAACAAAGATGACGGCGCCTGGTCGATTCCGAAGGGTAACGTCGAGTCCGGTGATTTGCTTGCCTGCGCAAAACGCGAATTCAATGAGGAGACCGGCCTCGTTGCAGCCGGACAGTTCGCCGCGCTGTCGCCGCTCCGGCAAAAGAGTGGCAAGACCGTGCATGCTTTTGCGCTCGAGGCCGATTTCGACCTTATCGCTTTTTCCAGCAATGAATTTGAAATGGAATGGCCGCCGCGTTCAGGCCAGCAGCAAAGCTTTCCTGAGATTGACCGTATCGCCTATTTCAGCCTTTCCACCGCCCGCAAAAAAATCCTGGCGGGCCAGCGTCCCTTTATCGAGGAACTGGTCGCGCGGCTTAAAGTCTAAACCCGCAGTACCGTCGGCCAATCGACTTCGTCTTCGGCAAGCACCCATGTTTCCTTGAGGGCTGCGGCGTGCCATTCGCGCCACGCCGGCAGCGCCATGACAGCATCCATGTAGGCTTTTGTCGTGGCGGCCACATCGACGCTGTAAGTGTGCAGGCGAGCCACCACGGGCGCGTACATGGCATCGGCCGCGCCGAAGCCGCCAAACAAAAACGGCCCGCCACTTTTACTGCCGTACCGCTTGCGGCATTCGGACCACATCAATTCGATGCGTTGCACATTCGCGGACACCTCGGGTGTCAATTCGCGCTTGATCACGGGCCGCCACATGTTCATCGGCATATGCCTGCGCAGGGGTACAAAACCCGCATGCATCTCATTGGATACGGCGCGCGCAAACGCGCGCGCAGCAGCGTCCGCCGGCCATAGCCCGGCATTCGGGAATTTCTCGGCCAGATATTCGAGGATCGCCAACGATTCCCATACATGTACATCGCCGTCGATCAGCACAGGCACCTTGCCGGTACCGGACACCGGTCCAACGACTTGCTTGAAATTAGGCGCGTCGAGCGAAATTACCGTCTCTTCGAACGGAATGTCCGCCGCTTTCATGGCGATCCAGGGCCGCATCGACCACGAGGAATAGTTCTTGTTACCGACAATCAGTTTCAGCGCCATTACGCCTTGTCCTGCTGATACGCCTCGACAGAGCCGCCGGCTTTCTTCCACGCACCAAACCCACCCTGGATATGCGCGACAGGCTTAAGCCCCATGTTCTGGGCAGTTTGCGCGGCCAGCGCGGACCGCAAACCTCCGGCGCAAAAGAACACGAACTTCTTGTCCTGAGCGAATACCGGCTTGTGATACGGGCTTTGCGGATCAATCCAGAATTCGAGCATGCCTCTCGGACAATGGAAGGCGCCCGGCACCCTGCCATCGCGCTGCAATTCGCGAATGTCGCGGATGTCGACCAGGACGATATCATCGCGGCCTGCGAGCTTGACGGCCTGCTCTATCGGCATCGTCTCGATCTCGCGCTCTGCGGCTTCGCACAAGGTCTTGTATCCGGTCGTAATGGTTTGCGGCATTGGCTTGTCTCCTGCAACGCGCATGCTGGCGGGTTGAAGGTCGCGATGCAAGCAGGCACCATCGGCTACTCCGCGCTGCGCCGCTACCTCCCGAGAAGATGCGCCTGAGGCGCAAACTTTTTGCTCACAGAGCAGCACTGCTTTGTGCCGACGCCGGCCGCCATTTCAATCGCGGCCAGCGCGCGCTTTTCTTCGCGCTTGGTTATCTGGGCTGGTTTCTGGGCCCGGTGCCTTTCGCGCTGTCGACCGCTGGCGTCGTGGTCGTGATATGGCAGAGGCAATTCGCGTCAGGTGCGCGCAAGGCGTTCGAAACGAACGCCGACGACGCAATCGGGACGACGCAAAAACGACGCACCCTCAAGCCACCCCCATCAAGACGGCGATAGCCGCTACGATCAGGACAGCCAAAGATGCAGCGACCACAGTCACGAGTTGTTCGCGCCGATCGCGATGCGCGCCAATCTCCTGACCGTCGGCCGTCTCTGGTGCAGCTGGGTGAAAATCGAGTGACATGGGCGCCCCCCTTGAAAAAGGCATCGTTTCGATGGTGCGCGAGCACGCCTACGCGAACTCGGGCGCACGAATCGCCCTGATCGACAAGATTATCATTATTTCGCCGCGTGGCAGATTCCGCAGGGATGCCGCTCAAGTCGCAGCCAAATCCGTGAGCCGCAGCTGGACACGCTCCTCGCCCTGCCATCGATCGAGCGCAATTTGGCCAGCCGCGTGCAGGACACGGCCGCGGTTTTCCAGGAGCGCCTTGCCCAGCGTCTGCCCGGCGGCACGGAAGGCAATCGCGTTCACAAATTTCCCGTCGCCGGAGCGAAGGCGTGCGCGGATATGGTTTTCACCGACGGGATCGGCGTAGACCAGCGTATGCGCCGGCAACGCCAGCAGCGGTTCGGGATTGCCTGCTCCATAGGGTCCGGCGCGAGACAACAGACTCACGAGCGCCGGATTGAATCCACCGGCACTCACCGCCCCGTCGATCAGCAAGGCCCTTTCGCGCCGTGCCGCCTCGACCGGTGCCGCCAGCGTATCTTCGAGGAATGCACGGAAGGGGCCGAGCGCGTCCTTCTTTAGCGTGACGCCCGCGGCCATGGCATGACCGCCGCCCTTGAGCAAAAGTCCTTCCTGCACCGCGCGTCGCACCGTGCGGCCAAGATCGACGCCGGTGATCGAGCGCCCGGAACCCGTCCCTGTGCCGCCGGGCTCCAACGCGATCGCAAAGGCGGGGCGGCCATACCGCTCCTTCAGGCGCGCCGCGACCAAGCCGACCACGCCCGGATGCCAGCCTTCCGCCGCGGTGACGACCACAGCGCCCTTCTCTTCCAATCCAAGCGCTGCGAGCGCCTCGGCTTCAGCTTGCGCCAGCGTCGCCTGCTCGATCTGCTGGCGTTCGTGATTGAGCCGGTCGAGTTCGGCGGCAATGCGGGCCGCTTCGCTCGGGTCCTCCTCCAGAAGGAGGCGCGCGCCGAGATCGGCGCGGCCAATGCGGCCGCCCGCGTTGATGCGCGGACCGAGGAGAAATCCGAGATGCCAGGGTTCTGGCGGGCCACTGAGGCGGGCGACGTCCATAAGCGCGGTGGCACCGACATGCTCGCGCCACCTGAGCGCGACGAGCCCTTTGGCGACGAAGGCCCGGTTGAGACCGTGCAAAGGGACCACATCGGCGACGGTACCGAGCGCAACAAGATGCAAAAGCGAGCGCAGATCGGGCTCTGCGCGGACATCGCTCCAGAAACCGCGGCGCCGCAATTCGCGTGTGACGGCGACCACTGTCAGAAACACCAACCCGACGGCAGCAAGATGCCCGAGGCCGGAGAGATCATCGGCACGATTCGGATCGACGATAGCTACGGCTTCCGGAAGTTTTTCATCGGCCTGGTGATGGTCAATTACGATGGCATCAAGCCCAAGCCTTCTCGCTTCGGCGAGCGGTTCGATGCTGGTAACACCACAATCGACCGTGATCAGCAGCTTTGCGCCGCGTTCGGCGAAAGAACGGATGGCGTCCACATTCGGTCCGTAACCTTCGAAAATACGGTCCGGGATGTGAATGATCGGGTCGAGCCCGCAGTGGCGCAGATACCGGCCGAGCAACGCCGAGGCGGTGGCACCGTCGACGTCATAGTCACCAAAGATCGCGGTGCTTTCGCCGCGGATAACAGCGTCGGCGATCCGTGACGACGCTGCCTCCATAGCGGTCACAGTGTGCGGGTCCGGCATCAGCCGCTTGATCGTGGGGTCGAGAAAGCTTTCGACTTGATCTACATCCACGTTTCGGCCAGCCAGAACGCGCGCGAGCAATTCATCGAGGCCATAACGTTGGGCGATGGCCAGTGCCTGGGCGGATCCACGTTCGTCCAGTCGGTCGCGCCACGCCCGGCCCGTCAAGGACTGTTCGACGCCGAGGAAGTAGCGGTCACGCGCATTGAGCTGAAGTGCTGGCAGTGCCATCGCTGTGCCATCAAGCGGGGTTGGATCGCCCCGTCCAGAATCGGTGGTCGGAAGCCCCATATAGTGGCGAAGGCTGGCCTCGCATACCAGCCGCGTCAGGCTGCAACTTCGGCGTGGATACGCAACAACTCCAGGATCGTCGCGGGGTCGCGCCGGCCAAAGCCGCATTCTGTCGCGATCGAAAAACGATTGGCATGCCGTTCAGCCGTCGCCAGGCGGCGGCGCGTGCCTGTAACACCGTCGGTGTAGTGCACCAGGCCAAGACTTAACTCGGTTTCTGGCCTGAGCCGCAGCTGGGCCAGCGGCGCAAAATAGGCATCGTCGCGCCGATCACGCGGCACCGGCATGTGGATAAGTTCGACCGAACGTCCGACATCCGTACAAAGCCGGTTGGCCAGGTCGACCATATCGCTCATGTCGGCCGGTTCGACCACATGTTTGTGGTTGGAGTCGCCATAACAAAAGTGAAACAGAAGCTCGATGTCGCCGGGCACGTGATTGGCAAGCGCCGTCAGGATGCGTGAGAACGAAGCCAGCATGTCCGCGCGTGTCTTGCCGTAGGCACTAGGCTCGCCGCGCTGAAGGCGCGCAAAAACGGCCGAGGCGACATCGAATTGAATGGCGATTTGATCGTGCGGCAATATCGCCGCGATCTTGTCAATCTCTCGCTTGAGCGCATCATTGTAGATTGGATCAAGCGGCTGATGCAGATCGTCCTGCAGGAACAGCCAAATGACGGAGTGCGCGGGTACAAGGTCGATCTGGAACCGCACGTGCTTCGGGATCACACCTTGCGTCTTTAGTGCAGCGAATTCGGCATAGGACGCTTTGGCAATATCGGCGTAAAAAAGGTTATCGAACTGCACGTCATCCACCGTCTTGCCTGCCCGCAACTTGTAGCGAATGCGCGCTGTTCCTGTGGCATGAACGCGAAATAGTTCGTCAGATTTTTCCAACGCCGGATTATCGGCGAAAGCCGGCTCGAGCCAGGTGATCCAGTCGGAGCGTTCTCCGGTCTCGCCATCGGGTATGCGCCTGAGACGTTGCCCCAACACGCCGCTCACCGTCGTAAAGACCTCGCGCCCGTTGCGAAGCGGCACGCTACCGACAAGGTGAACATGACGCATGCGAAATCAGTCGAGGTGAAATTTATCGAACTGCCGGTGCTCGGCCACCACCCTCCGCACTGTTCCGGTCACCGAGCGCATGACGACCGTTTCGGTCTCTATTACGTCTTTGCCGAATTTCACCCCGCTCAACATGGCGCCGCTTGTGACGCCGGTGGCGGCGAAGAGGCAATCGCCTTTCACCATGTCCTCGATCTCGTATTTCCGCTTCGGATCCTTGATCCCCATCTTCAGCGTGCGCTCGCGCAACTGTTCGGTATCGATGATGAGCCGCGTCTGCATCTGTCCGCCGATGCAGCGCAGAGCCGCCGCCGCCAGTACGCCCTCGGGTGCTCCACCGATGCCCAGATAGATGTCGATGCCGGTCTTCAGTTCTGCGCAATGGATCACGCCGGCGACGTCGCCATCGCTGATCAGGCTCACCGCAGCACCGGTCTTTCGTATCGCCGCGACTATGTCGGCATGACGCGGGCGGTCGAGGAGTATGGCGGTTATTTCCGAGGCCTTGACGCCCTTTGCCTTGGCCAGACGCATGATGTTTTCGTCCGCCGGAGCATCGAGGTCGATGGTGCCCTTCGGATAGCCGGGGCCAATGGCGATCTTCTGCATGTAGCAGTCGGGCGCATGCAAAAGGGTGCCGGCGTCAGCCATGGCAATCGTGGCGATGGCGCCAGGCATGTTCTTGGCGCAGAGCGTTGTGCCTTCCAGTGGATCAACCGCAATGTCGACCTTTGGCCCGTTTTTAGTCCCGACTTTTTCGCCGATGAAGAGCATCGGCGCTTCGTCGATCTCGCCCTCCCCGATAACGACCGTGCCGTCGATGGGCAGCTTGTTGAGCTCCCGTCGCATGGCGTCGACAGCCGCCTGATCGGAGGCCTTGTCCTTGCCGTGCCCGCGCAAGCGTGCCGATGACACCGCTGCGCGCTCGGTGACGCGCACGATCTCCAGCGTAAGTATGCGCTCCAGCAGCAACTCCGGCTGGACGGTAATACTCGGCATTTGACGCTCCCCTCGCAAACGCAGGCCTTGCTATGCCGGCCAATCAGTTCTTTTCGATCCGGATGACTTGTGGCCGGCCAGAGATCACCCTATCGCGCCCCACCGCTGCAAGAGCCTTGCGCACCGCATCCTCGCTTGTCGCATAAGTAATGAGAATAACGGGGACGGAACCCGCCTTCGTGTCTCTCCCCAGATGTGCCGAATCGTGACGTTGCACAATCGATTCCAGTGAAATTTCCTGCTCGGCAAGCCTTTTGGCAATGGTTGCCGCGGTTCCCGGCTTGTCGCGCGCGACCAGCCGAATGTAGTAGCCACCTTCGTGCCGTTGCATCGGTGCCTTTCGCACGCTGGTGAGCCGCGCCGTGGGCCTACCAAAGGGCGCGGTGCGCACACCGCGCGCGATATCGCCAATATCGGAAAGAACCGCGGACGCAGTCGCCGCTCCGCCCGCGCCGGGCCCAACCAGGGTCAGCGGATTGATATCCGCGGCATCGACCGTCACGGCGTTGGTCACACCCATGACCTGAGCGATTGCAGAGTCCTTGCGAACCATCGTCGGATGCACACGCTGCTCGATGCCCTTCGGAGTTTTCACTGCAACACCCAGAAGCTTCACGCGATAGCCGAGTTCTTCCGCCGCGTGCAGATCCGCCGGCGTGATCGACGAAATGCCTTCCACATAGATCGCGCTCTGATCGACCTTGGTACCGAATGCAAGGCTCGCCAGGATGGCGAGTTTCTGCGCGGTATCATGACCTTCAATATCGAAACTGGGATCAGCCTCCGCATAGCCAAGCCGCTGAGCCTCTTTCAGGCATTCGGCGAAGGGCATCTTGTCCTGCTCCATCCGGGTAAGGATGTAATTGCAGGTGCCGTTGAGAATGCCATAAATGCGCTCGAACGAATTGCCGGCCATACCTTCACGCAGAGTCTTGACGATCGGAATGGCGCCGCCCACTGCGGCTTCGAAATTGAGCGCAACGTGTTTGCTTTCGGCAATCGCCGCAAGCTTGACGCCATGGCTGGCGAGCAATGCTTTGTTGGCAGTCACCACCGATTTGCCGGATGCCAGCGCCGCCTCGGCCGCGCTCTTGGCAGGCTCGCTGGCCCCGCCAATCAGCTCAACGAAGACATCAATGCCGGGGTCGCGAGCGAGCGCCACGGGATTGGCGAACCAGTTCATCTTCTTGAGATCGACGCCGCGATCTTTCGTACGCGAGCGCGCACAAACCGCAACGACCTCGATGACGCGGCCACAGCGCGCAGCCAATGCCTCACGCTGACGGGCAATCTGGGCAACCAGGGCGGCACCGACCGTGCCCAATCCGGCGACACCAACTTTCAGCGGCTGAGGGCGCATGACCTTTATCCGAGTACCGGTTTCCGTCCCCGACCGGAGTCGAGGACATGCTTTTCGGGATCATGCGCTCGGGCTGCAGCCATCACGCGTGCTTGCCCGTGTTCAGCGCCGCGTGGCGAGCGGGACGACGTTGTGGAGTTGCTCCGGCGCGTGCTCGAGAAAGCGGCGCACATTGCGTGCAGCCTGACGAATCCGCTGCTCGTTTTCCACGAGCGCGATGCGCACGAAGCCCTCGCCGTATTCGCCGAAACCGATACCCGGCGAGACGGCAATATCGGCCTTTTCCACCAGCAGTTTGGAAAAATCCACGCTGCCGAGCGTTTTGAACGGTTCGGGAATCGGCGCCCATGCGAACATCGACGCGCGCGGCGACGGCACATGCCAGCCGGCACGGCCAAAACTTTCCACCAGCACGTCACGCCGGCGCCTATAACAGGCGCGCATCTCCTTGATGCAGTCCTCAGGACCATTGAGCGCGGCAGTCGCCGCCACTTGCACCGGCGTGAAGGCCCCGTAGTCGAGATACGATTTCACCCGCCCAAGCGCGGCTATGATGCGCTCATTGCCGACGGCAAACCCAATTCGCCAGCCGGGCATGGAGAACGTCTTCGACATCGAGGTGAATTCGACAGCGATGTCGTTCGCACCTGGCACCTGCAGGAGTGATGGCGGCGGATGGTCGTCGAAATAGACTTCCGCATAGGCAAGATCGGACAACACCAGAATTTCGTGCTTCTTCGCGAAAGCGATGAGATCTTTGTAGAAGTCCAGCGTCGCCACATAGGCGGTCGGATTGGCTGGATAACAGACCACGACCGCTGTCGGCTTCGGAATCGAATGCACAATCGCGCGTTCGAGCGTATGGAAAAAATTGGGCGTCGGTTCGGACGGCACCGAACGGATGGCGCCGCCTGCCATCAGAAAGCCGAAGGCGTGAATCGGGTAGCTGGGGTTCGGCACCAGCACGACATCGCCAGGCGCGGTGATGGCTTGCGCTACGTTCGCAAAACCTTCTTTGGAGCCGAGTGTGGTGACGATCTGCGTGTCGGGGTTGAGCTTCACGCCGAAGCGGCGCTCATAATAGGCCGCCTGGGCGCGACGCAATCCGGGAATGCCGCGCGACGACGAGTAGCGATCGGTGCGCGGCTTGCCCAAAGTCTCTTTGAGCTTTTCGATCACATGCGGAGGCGCAGGCAAATCGGGATTGCCCATGCCGAGATCGATGATGTCCGCTCCCGCGTTGCGGGCTTTCGCCTTGGCCTTATTTACCTCTTCAAACACATACGGCGGCAAACGGCGAATGCGGTGGAACTCTTCCATCGGCTTAAACCCTGAAGGCTTCTTTCTGCTTGCGCATGATCTTACCCGAAAACCGGTTTCCATTTTTCGGGATCATGTGCCGACTGCCCTGTCCAGCCCGCAGATGCTACCCCGGCTGGCTTTTATCACGGGTTCGGCTTGGCGCCAGCGGTCTGCCCGTTTTCAGCGTCGCCTGGAGGCTTTTTGGCCGTGTTGGCGGGTTTCCTGGCTGACGGAGGGCGGCCTTCCTGGCGGTCCCTGACGTTGGCCAGATCCTTTTCGAGCTTAAGCTGCTCTTCTTCCGTCATGGGCACTGACGTGCGATCCGGCGGCATGTCGTGAACTGCCGGGTATTGGTAGGGCGTCGCCGGGCGCTCCGGCGCCCCCGCCGGCAAGCCCACTCCTGACGGCAGCTTGTCGATGATCGGCCCAGGCGAGCAGCCGGCGAGAACGACGGCAAGGCCCAGGCTCATGGCCCATAGAATTCGTTCGAACACGCGCGCCATTCCCCGCGAGGCTGCCGAAAAAACCTGAAACCGATGTGGACTCAATGGATTATAACATAACCCTGCTATCGGGCTAATATGGCCACAGCAAGGTTATGCTTTCGCTTACGCCGAGGGCGGGCGAAACCATACGGTGAAACGCGGCTTGCGAGGGGACGCGCTTCGGGCCACTTCTGTTGGCAGGACGCGAGCAACATGCGGATGGACAAGCCGACCACAGGGCCTGCCAGAGCCGGCGATATCGATATCGAAGCATTCTCACGGAATGTCGCGCGTCTGATTGAAGAAGGCGGCAAGGCACTTGCCGCGTACATGAAGCCGCGCGAGGAAGGCAAAATCAAAGACGAAACTGTGGAAGACATCACCGATGCGGTCAAAGCCATTGGCCGAGTGGCGGAATATTGGATGTCCGATCCCCATCGCGCCCTCGAACTGCAGACCACGCTTGGCCGCGCTTACCTCGATCTGTGGGCGGCTGCCGTCAAACGAATGGCCGGCGAGCAGACTGACCCGGTGATCGCTCCCGATCCCAGGGACAAGCGCTTCGCCGACCCGGAATGGTCGCAGAACCAGTTTTTCGATTTCCTCAAGCAAGCTTATTTGCTGACCATTCAATGGTCCGAGCGGCTGGTCAAAGACGCCGCGGACGTTGACGAACATACCCGCAAGAAAGCTGAATTTTACGTCAGACAGATTGCCAATGCGATCTCGCCGTCGAATTTCGTATTCACCAATCCCGAATTGCTGCGCGAGACTCTTTCATCGAATGCCGAAAATCTCGTGCGCGGCATGCACATGTTGTCGGAAGACATCGCAGCCGGACACGGCACTCTCAAGATCCGTCAATCAGACCTTTCCACGTTTGGCGTGGGCCGCAATCTGGCGCTTACTGCCGGCAAGGTCGTGTTTCAGAATGAGTTGATGCAGCTCATTCAATATGAGGCGACGACGAAAGAGGTGCTGAAGATTCCGCTGCTGATTGTGCCGCCGTGGATCAACAAGTTCTACATTCTCGATCTCACGCCTGAGAAATCTTTCATCAAATGGTGCGTCGACCAGGGGATCACCGTCTTTGTAGTTTCGTGGGTCAACCCGGATGCCAGACTCTCACAAAAAAGCTTCGAAGAATATATGCGCGAAGGCGTCATCGCGGCCCTCGATGCTGTCGAAACCGTGACGGGCGAAAAACGGGTCAATGCCGTGGGCTATTGTGTCGGCGGCACACTGCTTTCGGTCACCCTCGCCTATCTCGCGGCAAAAAAGCAGGACCGAGTCAAATCAGCAACGCTGTTCGCAGCGCAGGTCGATTTCACCTATGCCGGCGATCTGATGGTGTTCGTTGACGAGGAGCGCGTCAAGCAACTTGAGTCGCACATGAAGGAGCAAGGCTATCTCGAAGCCTCGCGCATGGCCAACACCTTTAACATGCTGCGCTCGAACGATCTGATCTGGCCGTACATCGTCAACAACTACATGCGTGGCAAGAAGCCCTTGCCGTTTGACATTCTCTACTGGAATTCCGATGCCACTCGGATGCCGGCGGCAAATCATTCATTTTATTTGCGGAGCTGCTATCTCGATAACAAACTTACCAAAGGCGAGATGGAAATCGCCGGGGTCGCTCTGGATCTGCACAAAGTGAAGTCGCCCATTTACAATCTCGCCACACGCGAGGACCACATCGCGCCGGCAAAATCGGTTCTGTGGGGATCGCAATATTTCGGGGGACCGGTTAAATATGTCCTCGCCGGCTCGGGTCACATTGCGGGCGTAGTCAATCCTCCCAGCAAACCAAAGTACCAATACTGGACCGGCGAAAAGCCGGGCGGCTCAAATGTCGAAAACTGGCTGAAGAACGCGACAGAGCATCCCGGCTCGTGGTGGCCGGATTGGCTCGAATGGCTGAAGGCGCAGGGCGCGCAAATGGTGCCGGCGCGCAAGCTTGGCGGCAGCAAGCTTAAACCCACCGAGGACGCGCCCGGCTCCTATGTCAAAGTGAAAAGCTGGGACTGACTAAGCGCTGAGTTGCCCCGAATCCAATACCGTTCCTGGACCGCGCTTAGCGACAAAAGACACAGCATCGCCTAAAGTCGCACATTGGAAATCGAGGAGGGTTGGCAATGACCAAGGAACTGCTGTGGCTGACGCTGACGATCATCCTGACCGGTCTGATGTGGGTGCCTTACATCATCGATCGCGCCATGGTGCGTGGATTGATAGGCACCATGGCCAACCCCTCCCGAAACGACAAGGCACAATCCGCTTGGGCACAACGACTCTATTTCGCCCATACCAACGCGGTCGAAAACCTCATAATCTTCGCCCCACTCGTGCTCATCCTCGATGCGCAGGGCCATTCCACCCAAGGCACTGTCATCGCCTGCGCGGTCTATTTCTGGTCACGTCTGGTGCATGCCGTTGTCTATACGATGGGCGTGCCCGTTCTGCGCACGCTTGCATTTACCGTGGGGTTCCTGGCCCAGGCGGCCCTGGTGCTGGCGGTATTCGGCAAACTCTAATTCGCTGGCGCGGCGCGATCGGCGATAGCGCGCAAGTCGACCCCGCGCGGCAACAGGCCGAACGCCGACCCGCCGTCGAGCCGCGACGCACAAAACGCGTCGGCCACGGCCGGCGGCGCGTGCCCTATCAGCAGTGCAGCCTGAAGCGCCAGCACGAGTTCGCGCGCAAGCACGCGGGCCTGCGACTCGTCATTGCGATCGTGCGCAGCAAAATGTTTATTCAATCGATCGACAAAGACCTTAAGGCGGGCGTCCTTCCCGTCGCCGAGTTCGCGCCGAATAACGTCAATCGCATTCGGCGTACGCTCTATCGCACGCAGCACGTCAAGGCACATGATGTTGCCGGAGCCCTCCCAGATCGAATTGACGGGCGCCTCCCGATAAAGACGCGGCATGATGCTTTCCTCGATGTACCCGGAGCCGCCCAGGACCTCCATCGCTTCGTAGGTTACGAACGGAGTCCGCTTGCAAATCCAGAATTTCGCGGCCGGTGTCACCACCCGTCGGATGACCTGTGCAGTCTCGTCATTGTCGTCATAGGCACGTGCGAGACGCATCGTGAGAGCGGTGGCGGCTTCCGACTCGATCGCGAGATCGGCCAATACATTTGTCATCAAGGGCTGGTCGACTAGCTTCTTTTGAAATGCGGTCCGATACCGCGCGTGGTGAACCGCCTGGGCGACCGCCTGGCGCATCAACGCGGAAGAGCCGATGCAGCAGTCCAGCCGGGTGTAGTTGCCCATCTCGATGATGGTCGGGATACCACGCCCCTCCTCGCCCACGAGCTGCGCATAGGCGCCGTGAAACTCCACCTCGCTCGATGCATTGGAGCGGTTGCCGAGCTTGTCCTTCAGGCGAAGAATCTGAACGGCGTTGCGCTCACCATCCGGCGTCCAGCGGGGCATCAGAAAACAACTCAATCCCTTCGGTGATTGCGCCAGAACGAGAAAAGCGTCGCACATTGGCGCCGACATGAACCATTTGTGGCCATGAAGGCGGAAGGTCCCATCGCCGGAAGGCTCCGCCTTTGTGGTGTTGGTGCGAAGATCCGAACCGCCCTGGTTTTCAGTCATGCCCATGCCAAGGAGGGCCGAAGCTTTCAGGTGTGCCGGCCGAAAGCTGCGGTCATATTCACGGGAAAATATTCGCGGTAGCCATTCCTTGGCGATCGCCGGCGCCTGACGCAATGTCGGTACCGAGCCGTAAGTCATCGCGACCGGGCAATAGACGCCGCTCTCGATCTGCCCAAGCATGAAGGTGCCAGCCGCCCGTGCCACGTGCGCGCCGGACTTCGGCTCGGCCCACGGACTCGAGTGGAGGCCGGCTTTGAGCGCAATTGCCAGCAACTCATGCCAGGCGGGATGAAATTCGACCTCATCGAGGCGATGACCGTAACGATCAAGCGTCCGCAGCTGCGGCGTATACCTGTTGGCGTCGAAGCCAAGCTGAATGGTTTCCGGCTTGCCCAGCGTTTCGCCCAGCGCGATCAACCCGGGTTCCGCCCAACGGGCACCCTCGCGTCGTACTGCTTCGCGCAGCATCGCATCAGTTGAATACAGATTGTACGGCTCAAGCGGCGGCGGCTGGTTTTGGACCTCGAACATGGGTCGCGATCTCCCGCAACGGCATGGTCACTGTATCAGCCGGATCAGGGAAATAGCGCAACCTGCTCCAGGCCCATCGTTTCCGGCCAGCCCATGATCAGATTCATGTTCTGGATCGCCTGCCCTGAGGCGCCTTTCACGAGATTGTCGAGCGCCGAGACAACAATCGCGCGTCCCGGAATGCGGTCCTTGGCCACGCCAATAAAGGTCATGTTGGACCCCCGTACATGCCGCGTCTGTGGCGTCTCGCCAAACGGCAAGACATGCACGAAGGGCTCCTTTAAGTAGAACTTTAAAAGCATCGCATGAAGATCTTCAGCTGTCCGGCCGCGCCGGCCCCGCACGTAGATCGTCGAGAGAATTCCCCGGTTCATCGGCACGAGGTGTGGAGTGAAGGTGACGACCACCTCCCGCTCGGCCGCAAGCGAGAACTCCTGGTCGAGTTCTGCCATGTGCCGGTGATGGCCTACGCCATAGGCATGAAAGCCCTCCGAGACTTCCGAAAACAACATGCTCTCCCTGGCAGCCCGCCCTGCTCCGGTCATGCCCGACTTTGCGTCGACGACAATTTCGTCGAGTTCGATCGCCTTGTTCCTGATCAGCGGGATCAACGGAAGTTGTGCGCACGTGGTGTAGCATCCGGGATTTGCAATGAGCCGCGCATGTTTAATCGCGCGCCGGTGGATTTCAGTGAGTCCGTAGACAGCTTCCCTCTGAAGTTCCGGAGCGTGATGCTCGTGGCCGTACCATTTGGCGTAAGCAGCCGCGTCGGCCAGGCGAAAATCGGCCGAGAGATCGACCACCTTGGTCGAGGGCGATTTCGCCAACAGCTCTTTGATCACTTTTTGCGTGGTCGCGTGCGGCAATGCGCAGAAAGCAACATCGAGCGCCATGCTGCTCCAGTCGAGGCCGTCAATCGCCACGAGCTGCGGCAAAGCAAAGGGCGAGAAATGTGGAAACACATCCCGCATCGCCTTGCCCGCGCTACGCTCGGCGGTGAGCAGAACGATCTCGGCACGCGGGTGGCGCAGCAACACGCGC
Source organism: Pseudolabrys sp. (assembly GCA_036496445.1). GTDB lineage: Bacteria > Pseudomonadota > Alphaproteobacteria > Rhizobiales > Xanthobacteraceae > Pseudolabrys. Next base: position 52,054 of record DASXLC010000144.1, read on the forward strand.
ACAAGCTCGCCCCCGGTGTAGCCCGAGGCGCCCAAAACACCGATCTTCGCTTTCGTGGCCATGAATCGATCCTTATCCAGAAGTCTTAAAGAACTACCGGAAGAAGGCCAACAGCGCGGATTTTACCTGGAAGACGTGCCGCAGCCCTAAATCCGGCGGCACGGGTGACGACGACGCTACGCCCGTGCCGGGGTGACACGGCGGCGGCGAAGCTCTTGTAATGCAGCAAGTATCATCATGCGCGGGCATATAGGCCGCAGGTTCTGGCCCGTCAACTCTTGTCCCAAGTCTAGTCCCAAGACCCCGGAGCCCGATCGGGTCGAGGGCATGCTTTTCAGGATGACGTGCGGAGCGGCAACGGCTGCTCGTTCAGCATTGCCTTGACGACAACTTCGCGCGCGAACGCCGGATCGATCCGATACGCCGCGATCATATCCTTGCAGTCGGCTACGATCGCATCGGCGTCCTGCATGATCTTCAACCGTTTGAAATGATCGTCATGGTGCAGGCCCATGCTGGCGCCAACGATGTCGAGAATGTTGATGATGCGGAATGGCCAGTCGCGCTCGTGCGCGCACAACTCACGATGGTCGACGTGATAAATCGCGACCAAAGCGTCAACGGCCGCAGCCTCCGCAGCCTCCAGTTCAGCCAACTGCAGGCCGCGCTTGTAATCCGGCAAGGCGTTGAGTGCGTTGCTCATCAGACCGACCGCGGGCTGATGCAGATCGACGATCTCGATGCCGGGCACCATCCGCAGAAGTTCGGTGCCGGCTTCCACGACCCCCTTCACACCCGGATGCTTGTGCAGCGCGATCCGCAGGTTGACTGGATTTTTCAGCATCGGCCTCAGATCTTCGAAGCGAGTCTTCAGAAACAACATGAACGGGGTCATTTCGAACGGCCGCGAGCCCCTCACCTTCTCGATGGTCGGGATCGTGTTCTCGGTGAATTGGACGTGGCAGCTCGCGCACCAGGAGATGACGCCGGTCTTGCCCTCCGCCAGCTTGTCGAGTGAATTCGTCGCAACCCGGCCCGACACCTCAGTATCGCCGCTGCGCAACTGGATAACGCCACAGCAGTGGGTCGGCCCGCCCATGACCCGATAGGTGACACCGAGTGTATCCATGATGTCGAGCGCGGTGAGCGCCATATGCGGAGTCTTGAGGACGTTGCAGCCAGTGTAGAACACGAAGTCCGGTCGTTCGCCCGGCTTTGCGGTTGAGCCGTTCTGCAAGCGCTCGTTCACGTATTGGCCGAGGCGCGAGAGATCGGTTTCATCCAGCTGCATGCGCGCGAGAACATTCACCCCGTCGGCAACCAGCCGGAAATTCTCGATCCCCTGCTTACGACGATCGCGCGGGTCTGATGCCTGCTTGGCCATGGCAACGCGTGCCATCGCCAGCAGAAAGCGCGGATTGACACCATCGCCGCATGCCGCAATGCAGTCACCCGTGAGCGCGCAGCCCTTTGCCCAGGCCCGCGACGCCATCGGTCCCTCGCCCGTTCGGACGATATCGAGCACACCGGAGATAACGCTTTCCGGCGTCGCATCACCAATGCCCGCCGGCTTCGCCATCGGGCAGACTTCAACGCATTTGCCGCAGCGGGTACAGGCTGCGAGCATCTCGGCAGTCCGTGCTGCGAGAGCGGCTTCAAAAACGGTTTCGGTCATTGAATCTGGTCCGGTCGCCAGCATGATAGCGCCGCGCAACTGCATCGGCCAGCACGGCAAAGAAAAGGCCGCCACGCGGCGGCCTTTTCAACTTGTTCCCGGTCCGCGCGGCTAGATCGACGGGCTCCACGGCGCGGGCACCAGCCGAAAACCGGATCCGCTCCTCTCCACGTATACCAACGAGGGGAATGCGATGTGATAGCCTTGCACCAGCATCTTCTCGGTCGCAGCCATGTCGTAGAGCTTCTTGCGCGTCTCGACCGCCTGCGCCTTGTCGGTGTCGAACACGAATTGCCAATCCGGATGGCGCGCGAACAGCGTTGTCGCACCGGCAGTGATATCAGCCTGAACGAGGACCTTGCTGTCCCCTGACGTGAGGACATGAGAGGTGTGGCCAGGTGTGTGGCCGGGGCTGGCGATCGCTGTAATACCTGGAACGATTTCCTTGCCCGGTTGATATTTCGTCACCTTGTTGATGATGCCGAACACGCGCTTGACGTTGCCCATCTGCGGGCGCGCGACCTCAGGCAGTTTGCTGACGTTGCTTTCATCGGCCCAGAACGCCCATTCTGTTTCCGGCACCATGATTTCGGCATTGGGAAACGCCGGCTTGTTCTCGGGTCCGATCAGGCCGTTGATATGATCCCCATGGAAGTGCGAAATGATCACAACATCGACGGCGTTACGGTCGATACCGGCGGCCTGGAGATTGCCGTGATACTGGCCGACCGCACCCTTGCTCTGATCGAACATGCCGAGTCCCAGACCGGTGTCGATCGCCACAAGCTTTGACCCGGTGTTGACTACGACCGGCGTATAGGAGTGGCTGACCTTGTCCGTAGGCAGAAAATTGGCCGCCAGCGCGGCACTCACGTCTGCCTTTGGTGCGTTAGCGACATAGGCGTCCGATAGCGGATTTGAATTCATCCCGTCGGTGACGACCGTGACTTCAAAGCTGCCAACTTTGTAGCGGTACCATCCCGCATTCTGTTTGCCCGCCGCAGGTGCCGCGGCATTCGCCGGCGCCACGATTGTCGTTGGCCCTGCAAGAACGGCTCCGGCAGCAGCCGCGCTCGCCAATAGATTGCGTCGTGTCAGGTGAATCATGTGTCTCTCCTCCCTGCTTTTGAGGGTCTCTCGTGACTGGCCGCATTCAGCGACGGCCCGGTTTTACGTTTGTGGTGAGTGATATCCTTTTCCGCAGTAACCCCATATGCCGCGCGTTATTCCGCTTCTGCCAGCGCGGCCAACCCGGCCAAATCGTATAGGCGAAAGCGGGACGGTTCGATAAGCTGCCAGCGGGAATGATCCTGCGATATCAACTGCAGGACAAGAGCCCACCGGGGTCTACCGGGAAATCAATCACTTGGGAGGAGTATAATGCGTCGTTTGACTATGCTGGCTTGCGCCTTGGGCGCCGCGTTGCTGATGAGCTCGAGTGCCTTCGCGCAGGTACCTGCCGATCCGAACAATCCGAACGAAGCCATTCCGGATGCGCTGGCTCAGACGCCATATGGCGAGCCGATCACGCTCGAGAACGCGAAGAAAGCTGCTGCTGGCGCAGTTGCTGAGATGAAGAAGCGCAATTGGCAAGGCATGTGTATCGCAGTCGTCGGCCCGTCCGGCGATCTGGTTTATTTCGAGAAGGACGACGCTTGCCAATTTGCATCAATCTCGATTTCGCAGCACAAGGCCCGCACCGCCGCGCGCTATCGGCGCCCGACGATCGTGTTCGAACGGTTGCTCGGCAAGGGCGCCTTCTTCTCCTATCTTCCGACGCTTGACGACGTCATTGCCTCACGCGGCGGCAATCCAATCGTGGTCGGCGGCAAGGTCATCGGCGCCATTGGAGCGAGCGGCGGCTCCGGTTCGCAGGACGACGTAATTTCGCAAGCTGGGGTCGCAGCACTGAAATAGTCGCGCTTGAAACGGAAATCCGCCGGGGTGCAAATCCCGGCGGATTTTCAGTCTGAGATCACCACACCCATTTCACCGCCTTCGAGATGACGTCGCCGATTGTGAGCAGGACTGCCGCCCACACGAATGCAGAACTAAAGTTGGCGACCTGGAACCGCCAGAATGGCATTTCGAATATCCCGGCGATCAGAGGCACCGAGGCCCGCAAAGGTCCAAAGAAACGGCCGATGAATATTCCGGGAACGCCCCACTTCTTCATGAAGGCTTCGCCGCGGGGAATGAAATCGGGATGGCGCGACAGCGGCCACACGTGCGCGACCGTGTATTCCAGCTTGAGGCCGACCCAGTAGGACAGCCAGTCACCGGCAGCGGCACCGAGCGAGGCAGCGATCCAGATCGGCCAGAAGCTGATGTCGCTTGAGCCAATCAAGGCGCCGATTGCGACCAGCGCGCCCCATGCCGGGATCAACAAGGAAATGAAGGCAAGCGATTCCCCAAACGCCAATGCAAATACGATCGGTGCCGCCCAAACTTTGTTGTTGTGGACGAAGTCGACTGTCTGTTGGACGATTGCGTGAAGGTCCATTGAGGGGATCGGGTCGAAACGACCCTTTGTGTCTAACCTTACCGCGTCCGCCGCGCCAGTGCGCTATGCCGGCAGCTCTGGCTCATCCTCGGGGAAGAGATGATCGACCACCACCAAAGCCATGATCAATAGTGGCACCGCCAGAAAGGCGCCGACCGGACCCCACAGCCAGGCCCAGAAAACCAGCGATAAAAACACGGTGAGCGGATTGAGCGTGAGCCTGTGGCCGATGACGCTTGGGGTAATAAAATGCCCCTCCAAGGTTGCAAGGGCCAGGAACAGCAATGGCGCCAGCAAGGCATGCGCGAGCGTAGGAAACGTCACCAGGCCGACCATGAACAATCCGACTTCCATGATCAGCGCGCCGATATAGGGAATGAAGTTGAGGATAAATCCAAGCACGGCCCAGGCCACCGGATCCGGCAGGCCGGCAACCCATGCGGCAAGCCCGCCGCAGATTCCGACCGCGATATTGATAACGGTCACCACACTCAGGTAGCTGGTCAGATTATGCTCGATGTCGTTCATGATCCTGAGCATGCGGAGCCGATCTTCACGCGCATCAAAGAACACGACCAAAACGCGACGTAGTTGCGAGCGGCCGAGCAGCATAAAGAACAGTGTGCCGAAGAATATGAACATCTGGCCGATCGCCGGTGTTACGACGAGAAGCGCCGGCTGCACAAAGCTTGCGATATCGACTCCAAGGCTGCCTTTTTTTTCCGATGGCAGCAGCGCATCGCGGAGTTCCTGCAATGCAGCCAACGGGCGATCAAGCACATGCAGCTTTTCCTGAATGTTGCGGCCAATGTCGGGCGCCTTGCCGATCCAATCCACGACCGGGGACGCGAGAAGCACAATCACACCGTAAAATACTCCGATCACGAGCAGCCAGAGGACTATCGCCGACACGAGCGACGGAAATTTGTATCGCTCCGCCCTGGCCGACAGCGGCCCCAGCATCATGGTCACAACGAAAGCCGATGCCACCGGCAGCAGTACGGGCCGTGCAAGACTGAGGGCCACAATCGCCAGGATCACAAACATCCCGATTGTGGCTGACTGCGCCGCCGTGCGCCAAAGGCGCGCGACCTCCCCGATCGGCTGGGGATCGCTGACTGAGGGTTTATCGGGCGACCGGCGTTCGCCGCGGGCGACATCCGGTTTGGCAACGCGCCGCTCCTCAGCCTTGGTGCTGCCTGACTCCATGGCCCTGATAACGGGCGAAGTTCCATTTGGTTGCCCTTGGGACCCCTCCACAAGGGATTTGCACGGGTGGTATAGGGCTGGGCTGCCCTTTAAACCTCCCTTTAAGCGGAGCGGCGCAGGGTGTGCCGGCCAAGGCGTTCCAGCCGTGGCATAGTGGCTGGCAAGCGAATCGCCGCGACCCCATCTGAAGGCATCAATGGCCAAGTCAGCGACCAAGAAAAAACCCGCAAAAGAGCCCGACCTTTTCGATATGCCCCGTCCGGCGAAATCATCGGCGCGCAAGGGGCCGAAGACGTCGGCTCGCGCAAAAACGAGTGCACGCAGCAAGTCTGTGGGCCGGGGCCCAAGCGCGGAATCCGGCTACACCGCCAAACATATCGAGGTGCTGGAGGGGCTTGAGCCTGTCCGCCGCCGGCCGGGAATGTATATCGGCGGGACGGACGAAAAGGCGCTGCATCACCTGTTTGCCGAAGTCATCGACAACGCCATGGACGAGGCCCTGGCCGGCCACGCCGATTGGATTGAAGTCGAGATGGAGACGAACGGCTTCGTCAGCGTGACCGACAATGGCCGCGGTATTCCGGTCGATCCCCATCCGAAGTTCAAAAGCAAGTCCGCGCTGGAAGTCATCATGTGCACGCTGCACGCGGGCGGCAAATTCGACTCGAAGGTCTACGAGACGTCGGGCGGCTTGCACGGCGTCGGCGTTTCGGTCGCGAACGCGCTGTCCGAACGCATGGAAGTCGAAGTGGCGCGCGAGCAGCAGCTGTACCGCATGGCTTTCGAGCGCGGGAAGCCGAAAGGCAAGCTGGAGAAGGCTGGCCGCGCGCCGAACCGGCGCGGCACCCGCGTGCGCTTCAAGCCTGATCCGGACATCTTCGGACCGAAGGCTTCGTTCAGACCCGAGCGTGTATTCAAAATGGCGCGCTCGAAGGCCTATCTCTATGGCGGAGTGGAAATTCGGTGGCATTGCGACAAGGCGTTGCTCAAGGGCGTCGAGGATGTGCCCGAGAAAGCCACGTTTCATTTTGCCGATGGATTGAAGGACTATCTCGCCTCCAATCTGACTGGCGCGACGCTGGTGCATCCCGACATCTTTACTGGCTCGGCCGGCAAGACTGGCCGCCACGGCGCGGTCGAATGGGCAGTGGCCTGGACCGTCGATACTGACGGGTTCCTGAATTCTTACTGCAATACGATTCCGACTCCCGATGGCGGCACGCACGAGTCCGGCTTGCGCTCGGCGCTCTTGCGGGGACTGAAAGACCATGCTGCGCGCGTGGGGCAGGAAAAACGCGCGACGCCCGTCACCAGCGATGACGTGATGACCGGCGTCGGCTGCATGCTGTCGGTATTTGTGCGCGAGCCTGAATTCCAGGGCCAAACGAAGGATCGGCTGGCCACGGCCGAAGCCCAGCGCATCGTCGAGCAGGCGATCAAGGACCCGTTCGATCACTGGCTTGCCGGCAATCCAATGCAGGCGAGCAAGCTGCTCGATTTCGTCATTGAGCGCGCCGAAGAACGCATTCGCAGACGCCAGGAAAAGGATATCGCGCGCAAGACGGCGGTACGCAAATTGCGCCTCCCCGGCAAGCTCGCCGATTGCACATCATCGGCATCGGAAGGTTCCGAGATTTTCATCGTCGAAGGCGATAGCGCCGGCGGCTCCGCTAAACAGGCCCGCGACCGCCGTACGCAAGCGGTGCTGCCGCTGCGGGGCAAGATTTTGAATGTCGCTTCCGCCGGCAAGGACAAGGTTGCGCAAAACGCTCAGCTTGCCGATCTCATTCAGGCGCTCGGTTGCGGCACAGGCACTCACTACCACGAGAAGGATCTACGCTACGAGAAGGTCATCGTAATGACAGACGCCGACGTCGACGGCGCCCATATTGCTTCACTGCTGATCACGTTCTTTTACCGGCAGATGCCAAAGCTGATCGATGGCGGCAAACTTTATCTCGCCGTGCCACCGCTTTTTCGGCTCTCACACGGCGGAAAGATCTTTTACGCGCGCGACGACAAGCACAAAGAGACGTTGCTCAAGAAGGAGTTCCACGCGAACGCCAAAGTCGAAGTCAGCCGCTTCAAGGGCCTCGGCGAGATGATGGCCGCGCAGCTAAAAGAAACCACCATGGATCCCGGTAAGCGCACTCTCCTTCGCGTGGTCCTGGTGGAGAAAGAGATCAAACCAACCTCGCGGGCCGTAGAACGCCTGATGGGCACCAAGGCCGAGGCACGCTTCGATTTCATCCAGGAGAAGGCGGAATTCGCCAGCGCAGAATTGTTGGACGTGTAATACACACTCAGTGGCTGGCGCCACGTTCATTGCACTTTTGCAACAATGGCGTTTTGCTGCCGCGCGCGACAGCGATGCCGTCTCTGACGCGCACCGCACCGCCGTCAGCCTGATTGAAAAGTGTGCGCCGCGTATTGTCACGTACGGCAAAGATCAGCCTCTGCCGTTCTTCAGCTTCGGTGCCAGGCTGGAAGATCACACTAACGGACAGACTGGTCGCAGAAACCTGCTCGGCCGACAGCACGCTATATCGATTAACGGCGAATTCCGGGCCAAGATCGTGGTCTTCCAGCACCAGCCCCACACTCGGCCGCGTAATACTGACGTGCGGGTTAACCGGTGTCGCCGGCTTGGCACAATCGCTGGCCCATGTTCCGAACAGGCCAAACTGCTGGAATACATCATCGACGGAAGCGGCGCCTGCGTCGTTGGACAGGAGAAACCACGCCACAAACGCAAGGACCGTACCCAACCGCATGTTACCGCCCGTTCCGACACCCAAACAACAATAGCAGCGACTTCGACGGCGGCAATTGATTTGGCCACCTGCGCTGCGTCTATTGCAATCAAGTTAACGGCGGTGCCTACTTGAAGGTCAGGTTGGCGGCCTTCACGACATCGGCAAAGGTCTTGATGTCGGCATCGATGCGTTTTTTGAACGCCTCGCCGGTGGGGCCGCCCGGGGTGACCGCCATCTTCTTCAGGCCGTCCTGCACACTGGGGTCAGCAAGCGCCTTCCCCAATTCTGCCGTGAGCTTGGCCACGATCGCCGCCGGTGTGCCGACAGGAACGAAGAATCCGCTCCATAGTTGAGTGTCGACCTCGGGAAAGCCGGCTTCCGCCATGCTTGGGACGTCAGGCAGCTCAGAGGAGCGCTGGGAACCGGTCACTGCCAGCGCGCGGGTCTTGCCGCCCTGGACCAGGGGGATTGCAGGTGGTCCGTCCGAAATGGTGAACAGGCACTGGCCCGCAACGACACTCAAGTTGGATTCGTTGCTGCTCTTGTACGGGATCGCCACCGCTGGCATTCCGGTTTTAAGTTTCAGCAGTTCGCTCGCGATGGTGAAGGCAGGAGACGAGGTGCCGTAATTCGATTTGTCAGGATTCGCCTTTGCCCAGGCGACGAGTTCTTTCACGGTTTTGACCGGGTGGTCCGCCGGTACGACGAGAACAAGCGGGAATGACGCGATCATATTCAGCGGAATGAAGCTATTGCTCGCGTGATAACCAAGATCGGGAAAGATCGCAGTAGCGATCGACATCTGCCCGGTGGCACCGACCAGGACCGTATATCCGTCGGCCGGCTGGCGTGCGGCAAACTCGGCGGCAATACGTCCACCGGCGCCGACCCTGTTTTCGATCACCGCGGTAACCCCGGTGTTCTCCTGGAATTTTTGAACAACCAGGCGGGCGAACAAATCATTCCCGCCCCCGGCGGCAAAACCGACGATGAAATGGATGGGCCGGTTCGGGTAGTCAGCCTGTGCGCGCGCATTGCCGGCAAACAGTGCCCCAAGCAACAGCGCCAGTACGCAAATTACGCCGCCACGAATCCTCATCATTGCAGTCCCCTGTTTGAGCCGTTCCTCATCGGTCTTGCGAAAAGCGTACACTGAGTGCCGCCAAGGGAAAACGGCTTTATCGTCGTATGATACTGTTTCGTTCAACGCTTTAATTGGCGTTCACATGAGCTCAACAGGTGCTTTTTCCGGGCGCAACCGAAACATGAGTGGCGACATTCTCGGCCATCCTCGAGCCCTCGCCTACCTGTTCGCAACCGAAATGTGGGAGCGCTTCTCCTATTACGGGATGCGGGCGCTCCTCGTGCTGTACATGCTCAAGTATTTGTTTGTGCCACAGCGCGCGAGCGAGGTGCTTGGCCTTTCGCATTTCCAACACGCGCTGGAATTTGTGTTCGGGCCGCTGGCGCCCCAGCCGCTCGCATCGCAAATCTACGGCTTCTACACCGGGTTGGTCTATTTAACGCCGATCCTGGGCGGATTGCTCGCCGATCGCGTGCTCGGTCAACGCCGCACCGTCATTGTCGGCGCTACATTGATGGCCATCGGCCACTTCATGATGGCGTTTGAACAGCTATTTCTGCTCGCGCTCGGTTTTTTGATTCTCGGCAACGGAGCGTTCAAGCCCAACATATCGACCCAGGTCGGCGCTCTCTATGCACCGGGGGATCGGCGCCGTGATCGCGCCTTCTCGATCTTCTACGTCGGCATCAATCTCGGTGCATTCCTCGCGCCGCTCATCTGCGGAACACTTGGCGAAGAGCTTGGCTGGCATTACGGATTCGCTGCTGCCGGCGTCGGCATGACCATTGGCCTGGTTACTTATCTGGCGGCAACCCCAACGCTGCCGAAAGATGCCTTTGAAAGGCGGGCGACCTTGGCCGCACCGCTGGATCGCATTGCATGGCGATCGATCGCCGCCCTTTTATTGCTCTTCGCGCCGGTCAGCCTGTTCTGGGCGACATACGAACAGCAGGGAAACACAATCACGCTGTGGGCCGATCAGTTCACCGACCGCCATTTTCTTGGTGGCGAAATTCCGGTGACCTGGTTTCAGGCGTTCAATCCTTTCATGATTTTCGCCTTCACGCCTTTCATCGTGACCCTCTGGCGTCGGCAAGGGAAAAAAGAGCCATCGACAATAACGAAGCTGGCTATCGGCTGTCTGCTGAACGGCCTGGCCTATCTGGTCATGATGACAGCGGCCTGGACCGCCGATGGTGGAAAGGCAAGCTGGCTGTGGCTGCTCGCATTTTTCGTTGTCATCACGATCGGAGAACTTTATCTCTCTCCAACCAGCCTCTCCCTCGTCACGAAAATTGCGCCATCGTCCTTGCTGTCGATGATGATGGGCGTGTGGCTGTCGACCAGTTTCGTCGGAGGATTTCTTGCCGGTTATCTCGGCACGTTCTGGTCAAGCATGGAGAAGGGAAATTTTTTCCTGATGCTTGCACTCATATCGGCCGCGGCGGGAATCGCAATTGCTCTTCTGCGCCGACCGCTCAAGTCGGTACTGCAGGATTAGTCGAGGGGCAGCCCCACATATTGCTCGGCCAAGGACGTCGCGGCAGCATTTGAGCTCGTCAGATAGTCGAGATCAGAGAGCTGACGTCGGCGATCAAAAGCCGATTCATTCGGAAACCGGTGCATGATTTGCGTCATCCACCACGAGAAACGCTGCGCATACCAGACCCGTCGCAAGCACGTCGTCGAATAATTCTCCAATTTATCGCTGCGTTTGTTTTTGTAAAAGGCATCCAGCGCGCGCGAAAGCATCATCACATCCGCAAAGGCGAGATTCATGCCCTTCGCGCCGGTCGGCGGCACGATATGTGCGCTGTCACCGGCAAGGAAAAGGCGGCCGTATTGCATCGGCTCGACCACGAAACTGCGCATCGGAGTGATACCCTTTTGCAGCATCGTGCCTTCCTTGAGCTCGCGCGCGCCGCCAAGACGTTGGTGCAGTTCATCCCAAATGCGATTGTCGGGCCAATTCTCGATGTCCTCATCGTGGTCGCATTGCAGATAGAGTCGGGCCAGCGTCGGTGACCGCATCGTGTACAGCGCAAACCCGCGATCAGTATAGGAATAGACGAGCTCATGGTCCGGTGGCGGGCTTTCGGAGAGAATGCCGAGCCAGCCGAAGGGATAGTCACGCTCGAATACAGTGAGCACTCCATCAGGAATGGTTGGCCGACAGACCCCGTGAAAACCATCGCACCCCGCAATGAAGTCGCAATCGAGTTCCTGCGAACGGCCTTCATGCCTGAACCGGATTTTTGGTTTCTGTGATTTAAGGTCGTGGACAGTGACGTGGTCGACTTCGAACAACAGCGGTCCGCTGTTGGCGAGCCGTTGCTCAACCAGATCCTTCACAACCTCCTGCTGGCCGTAAATGGTGACCCGCTTGTCTACCAGCGCCTTGAAATCGATACGATGCAGATCGCCATTGATGCCAACGTTTATGCCCCAATGCAGCATCCCTTCGCGTTGCATGCGATCGCCTACTCCCACATCCCTGAGGAGATCGGCGGCCCAGTGTTCGATCAGGCCGGCTCGAATGCGATTTTCGATGTAGTCGCGGCTGCGATTTTCGATAACGATTGATTCGATGCCTTGCAGGTGCAGCAGGCGGCTCAACATCAGGCCGGCGGGACCCGCTCCAACGATTCCGACCTGCGTGCGCATGGCTTGTTTCCTGCCGAATGGCTCGGCGCCCCCTATAGGCGGCCTGCGCGCCCAAGGCAAAGGGACGATGGCCGGAATGCCTTGCAAGATTGCCGCGCATAAAGCCGCGCGCCGCACGGCAACCGAGGTACCGGAAGGAGCGGCAAAACAGGCGCCATTGATGTGTTTTTCGATGCGAATGATTAAGAATTAATAAGAGTTATGTAGTGCAGAGCATTGACTTTGGCCCTTCGCACCCTATGTTCCCGACAACCGGTCAGACATAAAGATTCGGCCGTCTCCCGCGCAAAGAAATCGGTTCTCGTTAGTCCGGCGCGATCTGGGCGGTTCCTGAGGTTATATGCCCTTCTCTCATCTCGGCTTATCCGCCAAAGTTCTCGCTGCCATCGGCGCAGCCGGCTACAAAACTCCCACCCCCATTCAAGACCAAGCCATTCCGCACGTGCTCGCACGGCGCGATGTCCTTGGCATTGCGCAAACCGGCACCGGCAAGACCGCCGCCTTCGTGCTGCCGATGCTGACCATGCTGGAGCAGGGACGCGCGCGCGCACGCATGCCGCGCACCCTCATCCTTGAGCCGACACGCGAACTCGCCGCGCAGGTCGCCGAGCACTTCGAAAAGTACGGCAAGAACCACAAGCTCAACGTTGCATTGATCATTGGTGGCGTGTCGTTCGACAATCAGGATGCCAAGCTACTGCGCGGCGTCGACGTGCTGATCGCCACGCCAGGCCGGTTGCTTGACCATTCCGAGCGCGGACGGCTGTTGCTCTCCGGCGTCGAGCTGCTTGTGATCGACGAAGCTGACCGCATGCTCGACATGGGGTTCATCCCCGATATTGAGCGCATCGGCAAGCTGGTGCCTTTCACCCGGCAGACGCTCTTCTTCACTGCGACCATGCCTCCGGAAATCCAGCGCATCGCTGATACGTTCCTGCACAATCCGGTCCGTGTTGAAGTCACCAAACCTGCGACCACGGCCACGACCATCACGCAGCTGCTGGTATCAACGGGCCGCGATCCGCATGAGAAACGTGAGACGCTGCGGAATTTGATCCGCTCTGCCGACGGATTTAAAAACGCCATTGTATTCTGCAACCGGAAGCGGGAAGTCGCGCAATTGCATCGCTCTTTGTTGCGCCACAAATTCAACGCCACGGCGTTGCATGGCGATATGGACCAGTCGGCGCGCACGGCTGCGCTTGAGTCGTTCCGCAAGGGCGAGGTCACGGTGCTGGTCGCTTCTGACGTCGCAGCCCGCGGGCTCGATATTCCGGAAGTCAGCCATATCTTCAATTTTGACGTGCCGCATCATGCCGATGACTACGTCCATCGCATCGGTCGAACCGGTCGCGCCGGGCGGACAGGCACGGCGATAACCATTGTCGCTCCGATCGACAGCAAATCGGTCAGCGCCATCGAGCGGCTGATCGGCCAGACGATTCCATGGATGGGCAAGCCTGCGCCGGCCGAACCGCGCGACCGCCCCCCGCCACAAAATGGCGACCGTGCCGGGCGCGCCGAACCACGCAATCGCCATCGTGATCGCAAACCCGCGCACCGAGGAAAAAAGGAGGTCCCCGCTCACACGGCGCCTCCTCCTCCGCAGACCGAAGAGAGCGAGAGCGGGCATCTGCCGGCCTTTTTGTTGCGACCGGTTTCCGTTAAAGCCTGACGGCGGTACACCCGCGGCGACCGCAACCCGCGGTTGCCGGCTTTGTTCCAAATTTACCCCCCATTCACTTCCCTCGCATACCGTTTACCGGTGGCGCTATTGGTGCCCGTCCTCCACAGGTACAGGCTTCCGGAGATATTGCTGATGACGGGGCGTACCGAAGATTACGAACGCACGATGGCGTTCGCGGACATTGCCCTCGGACAGATGAAGGCACTGCGCCAGGTTGCGACGCCGCGCAACTACGAGATCTGGTACGCCTATGCGAGTGGCTATCATCCCGCCCTCAACCAGCAGGTCAACGCGACTATCAAGGCCAAGGGCACGATTTCAGAAGCTGACCTTGCGCAGATCTACGAAAACCACCTGTCACCAACCCGGCTGACGGAACGGATCGATCTGGTCGGGAGCCAGGTCAAAGGCGAGATCGATCAGGTCATGGCTATGATCGACGCCGCCGTCGGTTCGGCGACCAACTACACTGAAAGTCTCGCTGGTGCATCCCAGCAACTCGACGGCTCGAAAGATCGCGAAGGCCTGCGCGCGATCGTCGAAAGTTTGGTGCAAACCACAAAGGCCATGGAGGCTTCCAACCGGCAACTGGAAGAACGTCTCACCGCTTCCAAGCTGGAGATCAATGAACTTCAGGAAGACCTCGAGGTAGTTCGCACTGAAAGTCTGACTGATCCTCTGACCCAGCTTGCCAATCGGAAATTTTTTGACGTCACCCTGGAAAAGACCATAGCGGAAGCTTTTTCAAGGAACGAAGCGCTGTCGCTGATGCTCACCGACATCGACCATTTCAAAGCCTTCAACGACAACTTCGGCCATCTGACCGGCGACCAGGTTTTGCGCCTGGTGGCAATGGCCGTGAAGCACAACGTCAAGGGTAAGGACACAGCAGCGCGCTATGGCGGTGAGGAATTTGCGGTCCTCCTGCCAAACACCGCCCTGCGTGCGGCAGTGACAGTTGCCGAGCACATTCGCCGCGCGGTAATGGCTAAGGAATTGATGAAGCGCTCGACCGGCGAACAACTCGGCAGGATCACGATTTCGATTGGAGTCGCCGCACTGCGGAAGGGCGATAGCGGCCAGTCATTGATCGAGCGTGCCGATATATGTCTCTATGCCGCCAAGCGGCATGGCCGCAATCGCGTGATGTGCGAGGCTGATCCGGAAGTCACCGCCGAGAGCGCTGCCGCCGAGGTTGCCTGACAGCCCCTACTCCGCGCCTTTTGCTGGCGTGAGCTGTACAGACTCGCCGCAACCACAGGCACTGGTCTGGTTTGGATTGTTGAAGATGAATTGCGCCGACAGTTTGCCGGTCTTGTAGTCCATCTCCGTGCCGAGCAGAAACAGTACCGCCTTCGGATCGATCAGGATCTTGACGCCCTTGTCCTCGACGACCTCGTCGGTCGGCTTCACCGCCTGGGCGTATTCCATCGTGTATTCCATGCCGGCACAGCCACCATTCTTGACACCAACGCGTACGCCGGCGACCGGCTGCTCCGCGCGCGCCATCACGTCCTTGATGCGCAGCGCCGCGGCCTCGGTCAGCCGCATCACCTGTGGTCGGGGTCGGGCAGTCGCCATGGCGGTCCTCATCAATCCTTATCTAGTGTCTCACGCAAATATTACCACATATTGAGTACAAGCCGGGCCTCGTCCGACATGCGGCTCGGGTCCCAAGGCGGATCCCAAACCACTTCGACTTTGGCTTCTTTGACGCCGGCGACGCTCGCTACCGCGTTTTCGACCTGGACTGGAAGATCCTGAGCGGCCGGGCAATTGGGCGAAGTCAGCGACATATCGACCTTCACGCCGCGGTCGTCGCCAATATCGATCTTGTAAATCAGACCAAGTTCGTAGATGTCGGCCGGGATTTCCGGGTCGTAGACGGTTTTGAGCGCAGCCACGATGTCATCGGTAAGCTTGTTGAGCTCGTCCTCCGGCAGCGCCGCGGAGCGGACGACGGCAGCGTTCTCCGGCGGCTTTTCCGCGACAGGTGTCGGCGTTTGCGTATCGTCAGTCATGCGAACATATCCTGCGCCTTGGCGAGCGACGCGGCGAGCGCGTCGATCTCGTCTTTGGTGTTGTAAAGAGCGAACGAGGCCCGGCAAGTCGCGGTCAGGCCGTAGCGCGCGAGCAGCGGCATAACGCAGTGGGTGCCTGCGCGCACTGCCACACCCTGCCGGTCGATCACGGTCGCGACGTCGTGCGGATGCGCGCCCTTGAGTTCGAATGATACTACGGGGCCTTTGTCTTTCGCATTGCCAATGATGCGCAACGAGTTGATCGCGCCCAGCCGGTCGTGGGCATATTTGACCAGCGTGTTTTCATGCGCGCGGATGCGCGCCTTGCCAATGGAATTGACGTAGTCGATGGCCGCGCCCAGACCGATCGCTTGAACTATCGCGGGCGTACCGGCCTCGAATCGATAAGGCGGCTCGCCATAAGTGACGCGGTCCTGCGACACTTCGTGGATCATCTCGCCGCCGCCATTGAACGGCGGCATCGACGCAAGGAGATCGTATTTGCCATAGAGCACGCCGATCCCGGTCGGACCATAAAGCTTGTGACCGGTGAAAACGTAAAAATCGCAATCTAGATCGCGCACATCCACATCAAGATGCACCGCGCCTTGCGCGCCATCGATGAGCACCGGAATGCCGTGCGCATGCGCGAGCTTCACGACCTGTTTCACCGGCACCACAGTGCCCAGCGCGTTCGACATCTGCGTAATCGCGACGAGCTTGGTGCGCGGACCGAGCAATTTCTCGAACTCGTCGATGAGGAAATTTCCCTCCTCGTCGACAGGCGCCCACTTGATCACCGCGCCCTGACGTTCGCGCAAAAAGTGCCATGGCACGATATTGGAGTGATGCTCCATAATCGAGAGGACGATCTCATCGCCAGCCTTGATCCGCTCGCGCCCGAAGGTATAGGCAACGAGATTGATCGCCTCGGTGGCGTTGCGCGTGAAAATAATTTCTTCCTTGCGTTCGGCGTTTATAAACGCACGCACGGTCTCTCGGGCGGCTTCGTAAGCCTCAGTCGCCTCGTTGGCGAGATAGTGCAACCCGCGATGCACGTTGGCATATTGCTCGGTATACGCATGCTGCAACCGCTCCAGGACCTGATTTGGCTTCTGAGCCGAGGCCGCGTTATCGAGATAGACCAGCGGTTTGCCGTAGACCTGCATTGCGAGCGCGGGAAAATCCGTCCGGATTTTGGCGACGTCGTAGGACCCGTTGCTGACCGCCGGATGCATGAACTACTCCCGCGCGCCCAACCACCGAAGTGCCGCGAACATCAGGGCGTCGCGGATGCCCTCATGCGCGATCTCCTCGATCGTCTCGTCGATGAAGGCCTGGATCAGCAACGCCTCGGCTTCCTTCCCGGGAATGCCACGCGACATCAGATAGAACTTGAGCGCCTCGTTGGGCGCAGACGTCGTCGCGCCATGGCCGCAGACCACGTCGTCAGCGAAGATTTCCAGCTCTGGCTTGTTGTCGGCCTCCGCCTCGTCGGACAGAAGAAGCGAACGAGTCATCATCTTGGCGTCAGTCTTTTGCGCGTGCGGCTTCACGACAATCTTGCCCTGGAACACGCCGTGCGCCTGGTCGTCGAGCACCGACTTGAACTGCTCCCGGCTCTTGCAGTGGCCGGCGGCGTGCTCGATGAGCAAGGTCGTGTCAGCGTGTTGCTTGCCGCGCAAGAGGGTTACGCCGCGAATGCCGGCCTTGGTGCCTTCTCCCGCAAAGCGAATGAAATTCTGGTTGCGCACGACATTGACGTCACTGGTGAACGCAAACGTATTGAAGGCAGCGCGCGCGCCGACCGAAGTGAGCAGGCTTGCCACATGCAGGGCGCGGGCGCGGGTGAACTTGAAATAATCGACCTGCGTTTCATCGCCGGCGATGAGCTCAAGTGCGGCATTGACCTGGGCGGCCCCGCTGTCGTGGTCCTCGATAATTGTCGCCTTGGCGCCTTTCTCCACCACGATAAGGGACCGGACAAAGATCGAACTCGGTTTGTCGCTACCACTGGCAAAAACAAGGTGTATAGGCCGCTTGATTTCGGCGGCCGCGGCTATCCGGATCACGACTCCGTCGCCCATCAGCGCGGTGTTGAGAGCAACGGCCGCGTCATCCGTCGCGAAGGTCTTGCCGACGTGCTGCGCGACCAAAGCATTGCCCTTCGTCAAAGCCTCAGCCATCGATCCAATGGTCAGGCCCGGCTCGGGCTTGAGGTCGGACAGGTCAGGCGCGAAGGCGCCATCGACAAACACCAGCCGCCGACAATCGAATCCGGACAGAATATCGCCCGCCGATTTGGCGTGCGCCTTGGCCGAAGCGTCGGGCGGCGCGGCCAAGGGATAAGCCTCGCGCATCAGCGCGCGCAGGTCTGTGTATTTCCACTCCTCGACGCGCCGGTGCGGCAGTCCCACCCTCTCGAACTGCTTGAACGCATCCGCACGCAACGCTGCAACCGCACCCATGCCGGGCAAATTGCCGCGCGCGGCCTGATAGGCAGCACTCAGCGCCTGCTCTGCCGGTGTCTTCATTGCGCGGACTTCGGCGTTCATGGCGTCACGCCGCCTCGCCGGCATATTGCGCATAACCTTTCGCCTCGAGTTCGAGCGCGAGTTCCTTGCCGCCCGACTTCACGACTTTGCCTTTTGCCAGCACATGCACGAGATCGGGTACGATGAATTCAAGCAATCGCTGATAGTGCGTGATCACGATCATCGAGCGTTCCGGTGAGCGCAGACGATTGACGCCTTCGGCCACAATCTTGAGCGCATCGATGTCGAGGCCGGAATCGGTCTCGTCGAGCACTGCCAGGCGCGGCTGCAATACAGCCATCTGCAGAATCTCGTTGCGTTTCTTCTCACCGCCCGAGAAGCCGACATTGACGGCGCGGCGCAGCATTTCCTGGCTGATGCCGAGATGCGTGGCCGTATCGCGCACCAGTTTCATGAATTCCGGCGTCGAAAACTCTGCCTCGCCGCGCGTCTTGCGCTGCGCGTTAAGGGCGGTTCGCAGAAAGGTCATCGTGGCTACGCCGGGTACTTCCACCGGGTACTGGAATGCGAGGAACACACCTTTTGCGGCGCGTTCGTCAGGCGCCATTTCGAGGATGCTTTTGCCATTAAGCAGCACATCGCCTTCAGTGACTTTGTAGTCGTCCTTGCCGGCCAGGACATAGGCGAGCGTGGACTTGCCGGAGCCGTTCGGGCCCATGATGGCAACGACTTTGCCCTTCTCGACCGACAAGTTCAGACCATTGAGGATCTTCTTGCCCTCGATCTCGACATGCAGATTTTTGACTTCAAGAAACGCCATTCGATTAACCCACGCTTCCTTCCAGACTTATCGAGATCAGTTTCTGCGCTTCCACCGCGAATTCCATGGGAAGCTGCTGCAGCACATCCTTGACGAAGCCATTGACGACGAGCGCGGTCGCCTCTTCCGCCGACATGCCGCGTTGCCGGCAATAAAAGAGCATGTCTTCGGAAATCTTCGACGTGGTAGCCTCGTGTTCGAACACCGCGGAGGAATTCTTCGCCTCGATATACGGCACGGTGTGCGCACCGCAGTTGTGGCCGATCAACAGCGAGTCGCAATTGGTGAAGTTGCGGGCGTTGGTCGCCTTGCGATGGGCGGTAACGAGGCCGCGATACGTGTTGTTGGATTTTCCGGCCGCGATGCCTTTGGAAATAATGCGACTGGTCGTGTTCTTGCCGAGGTGCAGCATCTTGGTCCCGCTATCGACCTGCTGGTGGCCGTTCGAGATCGCAATCGAATAAAACTCGCCGCGTGAATTGTCGCCGCGCAGAATGCAGCTCGGATATTTCCAGGTAATGGCCGAGCCGGTCTCGACCTGCGTCCAGGATATCTTCGAGCGTGTACCGCGGCAGTCACCGCGCTTGGTGACGAAGTTGAAGATGCCGCCTTTGCCATCGGCGTCGCCTGGATACCAATTCTGTACCGTCGAATATTTGATCTCCGCATCGTCGTGCGCGACCAATTCGACCACCGCCGCGTGCAGCTGATTCTCATCGCGCATCGGCGCGGTGCAGCCTTCGAGATAGCTTACATAAGCGCCTTTGTCGGCGATGATCAGCGTGCGCTCGAACTGGCCGGTATTCGCCTCGTTGATGCGGAAATAGGTGGACAGTTCCATCGGGCAGCGGACCCCCGGGGGCACATAGACGAATGACCCGTCGGAGAACACGGCGGAATTCAGCGTCGCGAAGAAGTTGTCCGAAGTCGGTACCACGGAGCCGAGATATTTCTTCACCAGCTCAGGGTGTTCGCGGATCGCCTCTGACATTGGCATGAAGATCACGCCGGCGCGCTTGAGTTCTTCCTTGAAGGTCGTGGCGACCGAGACGGAGTCGAACACGGCATCCACCGCAACGCGCCGTTCGCCTTCCGGCCGTACGACGCCTGCAAGAATCTCCTGCTCGCGCAGCGGAATGCCAAGCTTCTCATAGGTCTTGAGGATCTCTGGATCGACCTCGTCGAGCGAAGCCAGCGCCTTCTTCTTCGGTGCCGAATAATAATAGGCGTCCTGGTAGTCGATCTTTGGATAGTCCACGCGCGCCCAGGTCGGTTCGCGCATGGTGAGCCAGCGGCGATAGGCTTCAAGCCGCCAGGCGAGCATCCAGTCCGGTTCGTTCTTCTTGGCCGAAATGAATCGAACGGTATCTTCCGAAAGGCCCTTGGGCGCCTTCTCGGATTCGATATCGGTGACGAACCCGTATTTGTATTGGTCAACGTCGATACGGCGGACCTGTTCGACGGTCTCTTGTACTGCCGGCATTCTTCCCTCCGCTCACGGTTGCAAGGACCGCGGGTTGGATTTGTCGGTTATGGTCGGTTCGCTTATCGCGTTGCGATCATTCCTGGTTGCGCCGCCTCAGGCGGCATTCGCATGCTTGTTAAGTAGTGACGAAACCACCTTATTCCAAGCACTTATCAGCGCCTCGACATCGGCTTCGGTAGTGGTCCAGCCAAGGCTGACGCGAACCGCACCTCGTGAAAGTGAAGGATCCACCCCCATCGCCGCCAGCACATGCGACGCTTGCACCTTGCCGGACGAGCATGCAGAACCGGAAGAAACCGCTATCCCATTGAGATCGAAGGCGATTATCGCTGTTTCTGCCTTCAGGCCGGGAACCGCGAATAATGTCGTATTGGGGAGGCGCGGGACGCCGGCGCCGAAAACCACAGCCTGCGGCGTTGCCGCCTTGAGATCTGATTCCAGCCGGTCGCGCAGAGCCGCCATTCGCGTCACGTCCACCTGTGTTGCGGCGATGGCGGCAGCTCCCAAGCCAGCGATGGCGACGACGTTTTCTGTTCCCGCCCGCTGCCCGCGCTCCTGTCCGCCGCCTTTGATTAGCGGCTCGGCGATATGGATGTCGCCGCGGCGAACGAGTGCGCCCGCGCCCTGAGGACCGCCAAGCTTGTGGGAGGAAATTGACAGCAGATCCGCACCGAGCGCGTCCACATCGCAATCAATGCGGCCGGGGCCCTGCACTGCGTCCACATGCAACACACCGTTCGCAGCGTGCACGGCGGCTGCAATTTGGGCGATGGGCTGGATTACGCCTGTTTCGTTGTTGGCGAGCATGATCGACACCAACGGCCGCTCGGCCCTGGTGACAGCGGCTTTGAGCGCAACGAGATCGATGAGGCCGTCGCCAGTGACTGGCAAGGCCTCGACTTGGTCGGAAGCAAAGCGGCCGCCACTGCGCACCGATGGATGCTCGATTGCCGATACAAACAGCCGGTCGCGCGGCTCCTTGCGCCCGCCAATCTCGATCGCCGGCGTCAGCGCGTACATGTTGGCTTCAGTAGCGCCGCTGGTGAACGTGACGTTCTTCGCGTCGGCTCCGACCAGGTTGGCGACCTGCTCACGCGCGCGCTCCACCAAACTACGGGCAGCACGGCCTTCGGCGTGCACCGAGGAGGCATTCCCGGCCACTTCCAGCGCAGCGATTGCGGCAATGCGCGCCTCCTCCCGCAGGGGAGCGGTCGCATTCCAGTCAAAATAGGCGCGCTCGGCCATGACTTTCGCCAATATCTAAATACCGTTTTGCCGCAAAAAGCTTGCTTTTCGCCCCGGGGATCGTGTTAGAAGCCCGAAATCGCCTGGCCCTTATAACGTGTGCTGGGGCTGGGAAAAGCGGAATCCATATAATTAGAATAATTCTAAACTAAGTGCCCGGTCCGGTCAGTCCGCCAGGCCACAACCCCACCCCGATGCCGCCGTCGGCTGCGGCAAGCCGGTTCGAGGTCGATAGCGATGCCTGAAATTATCTTCACCGGTCCCGCCGGACGCATTGAGGGGCGATATCACCCTGCGCGGCAGAAAAACGCACCAATCGCCATCATCCTCCACCCGCATCCCCAGTTCGGCGGAACGATGAACCACCCGATCATCTATCAGCTCTACTACGCGTTCGTGCATCGGGGATTTTCGGCGCTCCGCTTTAATTTCCGCGGCGTCGGCCGCAGTCAGGGTTCCTTCGACCATGGCCAAGGCGAATTGTCCGACTCCGCGGCGGCACTCGACTGGGCGCAAACCATCAATCCCGAGGCAAAGAGTTGCTGGATCGCCGGCTTCTCGTTCGGCGCCTGGATCGGAATGCAGTTGTTGATGCGTCGGCCCGAGATCGAAGGGTTCATTTCGATCTGCCCACCCGCCAACCTTTATGACTTCTCATTTCTGGCTCCCTGCCCTTCTTCGGGCTTGATTATTCATGGCGACAAGGATGCCGTGGTGCCGCACAAGGATGTCACCACGCTTGTCGACAAGCTCAAGACCCAAAAAGGTATCGTGATCGAGCAAAAGGTTGTGCAAGGCGCCAACCATTTCTTTGACGGCAAGGTGGAAGCGCTGCTTACTTCGATCAGTGCCTACCTCGACAAGCGGCTCAAGACCGAACGCAAACCGGCAGCGTAGGAATTGCCGGCCCGCCGGTCCGCAACGCTTGAAGTGCGTCTGGCGTTAGAATTGGCGACATGCGGATTGCCGTCCGCCCTATGACCCATGCTTCTTGTCAAAACTTACCTTGATAAAAGCTCCATTCACGGCCTTGGTGTGTTTGCGTCCCAGGTTATTCGCAAAGGCACCAAGGTCTGGCGTTTCGTCGATGGCTTCGACAGGGTGTACTCCCCGACGCAATTTGCCAAATTGCCCAAGCCGGCGCGTGACTACATCTGGAACTACGGGTACCGGGTCGACGGCGAGATTCTGTTGACCAGCGACCACGACCACCACATGAACCACTCTGATAACGCCAACACCCATTGGCGAAACGGCCACATCGTTGCCCGTCGCACAATCCGCAAAGGCGAAGAGATCACAAACAACTACCGGGAATTCGACGCCGGATTTTGTGCGGCATTTTTGGGGAAACGACGCCCCCTGGATCGCGTGCCTTAGAGGTCGCGTGCGTTGGTTGAATCCGACGCGGGACCTGTTACACACACCCGCCGACGGAAGCGACAAGGCCGCGGCCCGAGATCGCAACAATGAGCGCCTATAAATCCGATTTCCTCAATATTCTGGCCGAGCGCGGGTTCATCCACCAGATCTCGGAACCGGATGCACTTGATGCGCAGGCCAAGGCCGGCGCGATTACCGCCTATATCGGCTTCGATTGCACCGCCGGTTCGCTGCATGTGGGCTCGCTGTTGCCGATCATGATGCTGTACTGGTTGCAGCAGACGGGACATCGCCCCATCGCGCTCATGGGTGGCGGCACAACCCGCGTCGGCGACCCGTCCGGCAAGGATGAAAGCCGCCGGGTTCTCACCGACGAAGCCATCAATGAAAATCTTAAAGGCATCCGCGCGGTTTTTTCGAAGTTCCTGAAATTCGAGAGCGCGGGCGGCAATGCCGTGATGAGCAATAACGCCGACTGGCTCAACAAGCTCAACTACATCGATTTTCTTCGCGACGTTGGTAGCCATTTCTCGGTCAACCGAATGCTGTCTTTTGATTCGGTGAAGCTGAGACTCGACCGCCAGCAGGAGCTGTCGTTCCTCGAATTCAACTACATGGTCCTCCAGGCCTATGATTTCGTAGAGCTAAGCAAACGATACAACTGCATCCTGCAAATGGGCGGCTCCGATCAGTGGGGCAATATCATCAACGGCATCGATCTTGGGCGCCGCATGGCAAACGCACGACTGTTTGCGCTAACGGCACCACTGATCACGACCTCTTCGGGCGCCAAAATGGGCAAGACGGCCGCGGGCGCAGTTTGGCTCAACGCCGATCTGGTGAGCGCCTATGACTACTGGCAGTACTGGCGCAATACAGAGGATGGCGATGTCGGACGCTTCCTCAAATTGTTTACAGTCCTGCCTCTCGCTGAGATCGCGCGGCTGGCCGGACTCAAGGATAACGAGATCAACGAGGCGAAGAAGGTTCTCGCCACGGAAGCGACCGCACTCGTTCATGGCCGTAGCGCGGCCGACCAGGCCGCTGAGACCGCGCGCAAGACCTTCGAGGAAGGGGCGCCAGCCGAGACTCTGCCAACGGTCGAAATCGAGAACGGTGTCGGTATCCTCAACGCTGCCGTGGCGACTGGCGCCGTGTCATCGACAAGCGAAGCCCGCCGGCAGATCAAAAGTGGCGGCATTAAACTGAACGGCGTGGTTGTGGTCGACGAGAAAATGACGCTGACGAGGGGCAACGCGACGCCTGAAGGCGTGCACATACTCTCGTTCGGCAAAAAACGTCATTTTCAGCTCAGGCGGAAATAGCCGCTCACCGCGTCGGCGGGAGGAAATTGGGATCAAATGTCCCCGGCGACGGGATGAATTTGCGCAACAGGCCCGGCGCTATGGCGCTGACCGGATTGACCGTGATGCGCGGAGCACCCGGCGGTCCGACCGCTTCATAGTTGATTCCGACCAACCCCTCTTTGTTGCCTCCGCCAAGGAACAGTCCCACGATTGGAATTTGCCCAAACATGTTGTTGAGGCCGTAGAACGGCACGAAGGTCCCGCGCAAATGAACGTCATCGCGCGTGTAATCAATGTTCCCCTCTACGGTCGCGCCAACCAGCGGCCCGCGCACGACGCCATCGCGCACTGCCATCTTGCCGGGAAAACGCGTGAAATCGGCGCGCATCTCGCTGAAATCCACCCCGGCGATCCCGGCCGTTCCCGGTGCGCCTGACACCACCCTCTCGAGCGCGGGTTCTCCGCGCACGGCGAAACTGCGGATAAAAAGCGTCCCGACCTGGGGTGATTGCTCCTGAGTCGGTGGATCCATCGCGACCCACATCTGGCCGCCGAACATGCGCGGATACATGTCCGTGAAGCGGAAAAGCGCCCCGGCATCATCCGTCTCGAAATAAATAACCTGGTGATTGTCGCGCGCGCGCACGCGCAAGTCTCCGTTGAGCGGCGTATCGCGGCCGATTTTGCTCGTCATATTGAAAGTGCGGATGCGGCCACCACGGCGCGACAGTTTCAAATCGAGTCCGCGCAGGGTTTCGCCGTTATGGCCGGCGACAGTGCCGACCTTGAGGTCGAGATCAAGGTCCTCCTGCTTTTGCTTGGCCTTGTCAGTCGACGCCAGCGTCGACTTCACAAAATTCCGACCGTCGTAAATATCGCCGCGCATGGCTACGCGCAGCGCGCCGTCAGTGCCCCGATCAGCCTTCAACGTGAGCTTGTCGCCGTCGGAAAGAGCAAAAACAGGAAAATTTGCCGAAATGAGTTCGTTCGCACTGTCAAATTCAACCGAACCGCGGACAGTCGCACCCGAACCGTCGACGCTCAAATCGTCGAAGCGAATTGCCTTGCCGGTTTTCAGCATCGTGTAAGTTGCACGCGCAGGTCTGCCCGCCGGTTTCGCCCATCCCGGCAAAAGATTGTCGATTTTCACTGGCGTGAGATCGGCCTCCACGCTCATGCCATCGTCACTCACATTATCGCCGACACGGCCAACCACCTTGATAGGAATGGCACCCGTGACGGTGGAACCAAGGTCCATACCGAATCGCCGACGAGCTGCTTCGTCAATTGTCGCTTGCATGTGTAGTTCAGCGTCGGCCGCGCCTTTCTGTTTGCGCAGGTCGATCGTCGCCGGTGTCCCGTTGATTTTGACGTCACCCTTGATTTGAAAACCGTCGCTTGATGCCACCGCTTTGAGTATCGACGCTTCGACCTTTTGGCCGAGCAACATTTTATCGGCGGAAAAATTCGTAAGGTCTGCGTTGATGACATAACTCGAGGCATCTTCTGGCATCGGCCTCGCGATCGCCAATTTGACTGCGACCTGGGCAGCAACCGTGCCACGCGTCGACGCCGGATCAAGCGTAATCCCTACGGTGTCCCGCAGGCCATCGCTTGCAAGCAGCGCCGCGGCCGCCGGGACTCCGCCGTCGATCCGGAAGCTGGCGCGCGCCAAAGCCGGTTTGGGATGAGTGTCAGGAACCTCGAATACGCCTCCGGCAATACTCAGCTTGCGCCCCGGCGCTGCCTCGACAGTACCCCGACCAAGATTGACGACAGCGTTGCGGCCAGTGATACGGACCGTAAGGTCGGCATCCCGGATTGCGGGCAAAGACGCAATCGGCCGCACAGTTGTTCCGCTGGTCTCAATATCGACGGACAACCCGTCTTCTGGAGTCGGCGGACCATTGTGCTTGAAATCTTCCAGTGGCGCATTGCCCGCGACCACCACGCGCTCAACCATGCCTCCGGAAATATGTTCATCGACCCATGACCGGACATCGACCGCCGCAAATATCGGCCAGAGACGCTTCAACGCCGACACAGGCATGCGAGTGCCAGCGACGCCAAAGGCGGCGTGTGGTTCGGCGCCTGCAAAGTCCAGGCTTCCGGTAACCGCGATGCCGATATTATGCGAGGGGCGCGTATCGACGCGGCTGAAGTCTCCTTGTTCAAGCTCAAAGCGTTTGCGGTTCGTATCGATACGTGCACGTACAGCGAGGCGGTTGATGGCTATACCCTCGTCATCTGACGATGCGCCCGGCGCAATGATGATGGGATCAATCACGGCGTCCCCTCGCGTCACGCCGAGCAGCCAGACACCATTCTGTTCGGGTGGCGCCTCCAGGGTGGCGCGCATCGTGAACTGATTGCCGCCTGATTGAACCTGAAATGGCACGATCAAAGTGTGCCGCTGCGCATCCCAATTGAACCGGAAGTCGGCGTGATCGATATTCAGACTGACCTTTTCGTATTCGCGATCGACAATTGTCCCGGCGTCGGCAACGAGCTGGCCTTGCACCTGCTGCGGGATCCCCTCCGGAGATATTTCGGCGCGAACGCTTGCCGAAAGTGGCAGATCAACATCGAAGTTACCGAGGTTGAGGCGCGCGGCGAGCAGAATGTCGCGTGTAGAAACCTGCCGCGCCTCGATGCCTAACGCGCGCACGCCGTCAGCAAGCGGGCGCATCGCCGCACTCAGCACCCAGGGACGTTCCGGGTTGTCGGACTCCAGCCGAAACACGACACCGCCCTGCCTCGGCCGCGTCAGGCTCACATTGATTCCGTCAAACTTCCATTGCTTGCCGTTGCGCCGATCATCAACGACCAGATTTCCATTTTTAAGACCAAGTTCGCGCAGGTCGTGGCCGTCAAGACCTGTTTCGCCAACGGCATCGATCCGCGCCATGAGCGCTGCGAGATTTGCGAACTGTCCACGCAGAATGCTTTGGGGTGCGGTTGAATCGGGCCCAGTGACGGCCGGAGGTCCTGCGGTCGGTGCAGCCGTTGCGATTGGCCGATTGTCGGCCCCGGCGAAAACCGTCAGGCGACCGTCGGTCTCAATTCGCACCGACATCTCAGCCCCGACGAGATTGAGGCTTTGAGC
>DASXLC010000145.1:0-1617 GCA_036496445.1 Pseudolabrys sp.
CAATACCGCGATCGCCGTGATCGGCATCGATATCGGCAAGAACTCGTTCCACGTCGTGGGCCACGATGCACGCGGCGCGATCGTGCTGCGGCAAAAGTGGTCGCGTGGCCAAGTGGAAGCGCGGCTCGCCAATATACCGCCGTGCCTGATTGGCATGGAAGCCTGCGTCGGCGCACATCACCTGAGCCGCAAACTCGCATCGCTGGGTCACGATGCCAGGTTAATGCCGGCCAAATATGTCCGCCCCTATAGCAAGGGACAGAAGAACGACTTCAATGATGCCGAAGCGATTGCCGAAGCCGTGCAGCGCCCGACGATGAAGTTCGTGGCGACCAAGACGGCGGAGCAACTGGATTTGCAGGCGCTGCATCGGGTGCGCGAGCGGCTGGTGTCGCAACGCACCGGCATCATCAACCAGATTCGCGCCTTCATGCTGGAGCGCGGGATCGCCGTGCGCCAGGGTATCGGCTTCCTGCGCACGGAATTGCCAACCATCCTTGCGACGCGCACCGATACCCTGTCGCCCCGCATGTTGCGGGTCATCGAGGAGTTGGCGGGCGACTGGCGCCGGCTGGATCAGCGCATCGATGGCCTATCACGCGAGATCGAAGCACTGGCCCGTCAGGATCGGGCATGTTCGCGCCTGATGACGGTGCCCGGCATCGGGCCGATCATTTCCAGCGCCATGGTAGCCGCGATCGGCACTGGAGACGTATTCTCCAAAGGCCGCGACTTCGGCGCCTGGCTCGGACTGGTGCCCAAACAGATCTCGACGGGAGACCGCACGATCCTCGGCAAAATCTCCAGGCGCGGCAATCGCTACCTGCGCGTTCTGTTCGTGCAGGCGGCCTGGGTTGTGCTGGTCAGGATAAAGGACTGGGAACGTTACGGGCTCAAATCGTGGATCGAAGCCGCCAAGAGGCGGTTGCACCACAACGTTCTAGCGATCGCGCTCGCCAACAAGCTTGCTCGCATCGCCTGGGCGGTGCTGTCTAAAGGACGCGCCTTCGAACTGACGAGGACCGACGATGCAGGCGTCCAACCCGCTTGATCCTCGCGCCGTGCTCGGTGCGGTCAAGGCGCAGCCTGGCAACGCCGGCGCCGGCCGCAGGCCAGGCGCGACGGCCGGCCTTGACCGCCCCTGCGCGCGACGCGATCGACGTTCTGCGGGCCGGGACGAAGGAACGGCCCCTGGCTCAAACAAAGGAACCGAGCGATCTGAGGAGCAAGCGATGACGTAACCTATCAACAGTTTCCAGCCGAGGTCTGCGAGAGGATGAGGCGAGATGGAGGTTCGGTCTTCCGAGCGCATGCGCATACTGGTGACCCAGATGGCCCGTTGAGGCCTGTCCGTTAACGAGATCGCACGCGCGCTGATATCCATGATGGCCCGGAGCAATGCTCCAATCAAAGGCCGGATACATTGATGCAAGACCGCTTACTGCCAATTCGACGAAATCGTCTTGCAACGCACGGCCGGACCATACATCTGGGTCATTAATCCGCGAGATCAGCCAGAGCGCCAATCCCTGCTCTGCGGAAACACGCGATTTCGCAAACAAGCAGAACAAAGAGCTTTCGAAGGCAGTGAAACGACCGTAGCAAATCAGACAGGAT
>DASXLC010000146.1:0-16252 GCA_036496445.1 Pseudolabrys sp.
GATCGCCAATCGCGGTGAGATCGCGCTGCGGGTGCTGCGCGCCTGCAAGGAACTCGGCATTCCCACGGTTGCCGTGCATTCCACTGCCGACGCCGACGCCATGCACGTGCGCTTTGCCGATGAGAGCGTGTGCATCGGGCCACCCGCTGCGAAAGACAGCTATCTCAACATTCCCGCGATCCTGTCGGCTTGCGAGATCACCGGCGCCGACGCGGTCCATCCGGGCTACGGATTTCTATCCGAGAATGCGCGCTTCGCCGAAATCCTCGCCGACCATGGTGTGCTGTTCATCGGGCCAAAGGCCGAACACATCCGCCTGATGGGCGACAAGATCGAGGCCAAGCGCACCGCCAAGAAGCTCGGCATTCCGGTGGTGCCCGGTTCGGAAGGTGGCGTCGGTTCCGACCAGGAAGCAACCAGGATTGCGGACGGCATCGGGTATCCGGTTCTCATCAAGGCTGCAGCCGGCGGCGGCGGCCGCGGCATGAAGTTGGCACGCAGCGCAAGCGAGCTTTCGCTCGCACTGTCGACCGCGCGCGCCGAGGCCAAGGCTGCATTTGGCGACGATGCCGTCTATATCGAGAAATATCTTGAGCGCCCTCGCCACATCGAAATCCAGGTGCTCGGCGACGGCAAGGGTCATGCCATTCATCTCGGTGAACGCGATTGTTCCCTGCAACGTCGCCACCAGAAGGTTTGGGAGGAAGGTCCCTCGCCTGCGCTCAATGCCGGCGCGCGCGATACGATCGGCGAGACGGTCGCCAAAGCCATGCGCGAGATCGGCTATCTCGGTGTCGGCACCGTCGAATTTCTGTACGAGGACAACAAGTTCTACTTCATCGAAATGAACACGCGCATTCAAGTCGAGCATCCGGTCACCGAAATGATCACCGACATCGACCTGATCTTCGAACAAATTCGTGTCGCCGCCGGCAGCGAACTCGCAATCAAGCAAAGTGACGTGAAATTCCACGGTCACGCGATCGAGTGCCGCATCAACGCCGAGAACCCCGTTTCCTTCCGGCCTTCGCCGGGCAAGATCCTGCACTATCACGCGCCGGGCGGGCTCGGTGTGCGCATCGATTCTGCCGTTTATCAGGGCTACACCATCCCGCCCTACTACGATTCACTCGTCGGCAAGCTGATCGTTCACGGCAAGACGCGCACCGAATGTTTGATGCGTCTGAAACGTGCGCTCGATGAAGTCGTGGTCGACGGAATCGAAACGACGCTGCCGCTGTTCCGCGCGCTCGTGCGCGAGAACGACATCATCGACGGCAATTATCACATCCACTGGCTGGAACAGTTCCTTGCCCGCGGCGGCATGGAGAGCTAGGGCGACGGCGATCCGGCCCCGGTCAGTCGCGTGAGCAGTGCACAGACGTCGTTTGGATCATAGGGCTTCGCCATAAAGAGCGAGCGCGGCACCAGCGGTGCAATTTCGGACAGCTTGTAACGTCCCGAAGCGTAAACGATCGGCATCTCAGGCCGCATTTGGCGCGCACGCGTCGCCAGTTCCGCGCCGTTCATGCCACCCGGCAGGTTGATATCTGTGAACAGGACGTCGATGGCGGCGCCGGAATCGATGTACTCCAGCGCCTCGTCGGCAGTCGTTACTTCGTGGACCAAAAAGCCGGATGCGCTCAGAGCATCAGCGACAAGATTGCTGATGAGGACTTCGTCTTCGACCACAAGAACCGAAACCGGGGTGGCGCCTCGTATCATGTTTCCCTCCCCACATCCGCTTCAGAAATCTGCTGCATTTATGGTGTCTAAATGGTTAACACGGCGGCAGTAGAGGGTCCTCTCCTCACACCGCCGGCTCTGCCGTAAGATCACGTACCCTGTCGCCGCGACTCGAACCATGGCAAACCGCGAAAACACCTTCATCGAGATCACCCCGGAGGTGCTGCTGAAGGCCTATGCCTGCGGCATCTTCCCGATGGCCGAAAGTGCGGACGATCCGGCGCTCTACTGGATCGAGCCGGACATGCGCGGAATCATTCCGCTCGAGGGATTCCATGTTCCGGCGAGACTGGAGCGCACCGTTCGCTTGACACCATGGACGGTCCACATCGATCGCGATTTTGATGGCGTGATCGACGGTTGCGCCGAACCCAAGCAGGATCGCACCCGTACATGGATCAATACGCGCATCCGCCGCATTTACCGCGCGCTGTTCGAGCGTGGCCATTGCCACACCGTCGAGATCTATGACGGTGACCAGCTTGTCGGCGGGCTTTACGGCGTGTCGCTAGGTCGCGCCTTCTTCGGGGAAAGCATGTTTCACCGTGCGCGTGACGCCTCCAAGATAGCCCTTGTGCATCTGATCGCACGGCTAAAGACCGGCGGTTACCGTTTGCTCGACACGCAATACGTTACCGAGCACTTGCGGACCTTCGGAGCAGTCGAAGTGCCAAAGCGGCGCTATCATCGTTTACTGGAGGAAGCCCTCATCGGCGACGGCGATTTCGCCGCACTGCCGCTCGATCAGCCAATGAGCGGCGAAGAAGCGCTGGCGACTATTTTCAACGGCCAATAAATCTCAGTCATTCCAGGGCGCGATCGTCTCGCGCGCGGACCCATAATCCAGAAACCTGAACTGAGCTTTCCGGCATCCACGCGCCCGGAACGACAAGGAACTACCGCAGGAACGGGAACAGACTGGGCTGCTGCGGCGGCGGCGTACGCTGCGCAGAAGGAGGCGGTGGCGGTGGTGGCGGCGGACGCTGCGCGGACGGAGGTGGTGGCGGCGGCGTTCGCCGTTGCTGCTGCTGGCGCGCCGGCTGCTTGGGCGCTTCCGGCGGCACTTCCGCCACGGCGGGACTCTGACCGCCTTTGCAGTTCGTGACCCACACGTCGTAAATCGGATGCTCGACCGCGTGCAGACCGGGGCTCGCTGCGAACATCCAGCCAGTGAAGATGCGCTTGATCTCGCCCTGCAGCGTCACCTCGTCAACTTCGACAAAGGCATCGGTGTTCGGCGTTTCGGTGGGCGGCCGCGAATAACACACGCGCGGCGTCACCTGGAGGGCACCGAACTGTACCGTCTCATTGATCGCAACATCGAACGAAATGATGCGGCCGGTGATCTTGTCGAGGCCGGAGAAGACCGCGGTCGGATTGTTGATGCGCTGGGGCGACGGGGCGACCACGATTTCGTCGCTCGGCTGCGGCGCGGTATTGGCCGGCTGCGGAGCATTGCGCGGCGAGCCCGGGCCTGGCGGCAAAGGTGCGGGCTGTCCGGGCGCAACAGCGGCGCCCTGCGGCACCTGACCTGGCGGAGGCGCCGGCGCCACTATTCCGCCCGGTGGCGGCGGCAGCGGTTGCGATTGAACGCCGCCGCCACCGGGCCGGTTCGATGGCGGCAGGCTCATCGGTGCCGGCAGCGGCTGTGACGGCGGTTCGTCGCGGCCGGGATAGTAGGGCTGTTGGGACGGAGGCGATCGGCTGCCCGGCACATCGGCCGGCGGGCGCGGCGGAGGATCGCTGAAGATCGAACCAAACTGCGCAGGAGCAGGCTGCGCCACAAATAGCGCAGCGACTGTCAACAACGCGACTGGACCGATGGGACGCCCCATTAAAGCGGCTTTTTGCCTGGCCGGCGTGGATTCGCCTGGCGCCGGTAGAGCCCGGTTAACACGGGGAATACGGCGGTGGAAGGGCGCCCAAATCCAGGCTGCTCATTCCAGGGCGCGAGCGGAAGTTAGCGAACATGGAACCCGCAGGCTGCACCGTGTGGATTCTGCCCGCGGCGCTTCGCGCGATTCCGGAATAAACGTCTGTGGATTACCGATTTCCCGGGGTCCACGCCTTGTAGTCGCCCGTTGCTTTCGGCCGGCGGCCCGCAGCGAGCGTCGATCCCGGTGGCCGCAGCGCGCCCGGCGTGCCGGTCATATTCGGACGATGCGGCTTTTGCCACGAGTATGGCTTGTAGCTTTCCTGTGTCGGCGGCGTGTCGACGGTGTGGTGCAACCAACCGTGCCAGGACGGCGGCACGCAGGAAGCTTCCGTGTAGCCGTTGTAGATCACCCAACGCCGCTCGAAGCCGAGCGTCTTGTCGATCTTGCCGCCGATGGTCCGGTAATAGCGGTTGCCGAACTCATCCTCACCGACCGCCTCGCCATACATCCAGGTCCAGAACTGGGTCCCGAATGTCTGCGTATTCCACCAGGTGAACAACTTGAGAAGGAAATTTTTCATCGCCGCCGCGCATTGAAAACAATTGCAACGCGGGCGTTTTGCCACCCCGGACCGCCCAAGTCCAGCATGCATGTCCAGTGCCCAAATCCAGTGCCCAAGCCGAGCGCCCAAGCCTGGCGCCCAAGCCTGACGCCCAAGCCTTCGCCCAAGCCCGGTCCCCCAAGCCAGCGCCCAAACTTCGCCATTCGGGCCAACTATTCGTCCGTTTTCCCAGCAGTGATAAAAGGCCGCATGGATTCGATCAGATCGGTCGTGACCAACATCAAGGACTGGCTCGACTGGCTCCCGAACCCCGTCGTCGCGGCCATCATCCTGGGGCTTGCCGCCGTCGTCGCTCTGGCGCTGCATAACTGGTCGACCCAACTGGCACGCCGGCTGCTGGCCCATCGATATCCCAACACGTTTTCGATTTTCAGCCAGACTCGCGGCCCCACCCGGCTCGCATTGCTGACGCTGGCGATGATCATCGTCATTCCGGTCGCGCCGCTGCCGCCGGACACGGCGAGCGTGCTGGCGCGGCTTCTGGCGATGGCGGTCATCGGCATGATCGGCTGGACGATCATCGTCATCATGCACATTGCTGCCGAACTTTATCTGCGACGCTTTCGCCTCGACGTCGACGACAATTTTCTGGCCCGCAAGCATAACACTCAGGTCCGCGTGCTGTTGCGCAGTGCGGACGTCATTGTGATCCTGGTGACGGTCGGCGCCGCGCTGATGACCGTTCAATCGGTGCGGCAATACGGTATCAGCCTGTTCGCTTCCGCCGGCGTGGCCGGCATCGTCGCCGGTCTGGCCGCGCGACCGGTGCTTGGAAATCTGATGGCGGGCGTGCAGATCGCGATGACCCAGCCGATCCGGCTCTACGATGCCGTGATCGTGGAGGGTGAGTACGGCACGATCGAAGAAATCGGTTCGACGTTTGTCACCGTCAAACTCTGGGACCTGCGCCGAATGGTCGTCCCGCTCAGCTATTTCATCGAAAAGCCGTTTCAGAACTGGACGCGTGAGCGATCATCATCGCTGATCGGGAGTGTCTTTCTGTATGTTGATTACGGCGCGCCAGTCGCTCTTATTCGCGACAAGCTCACCGAAATCCTCAAGCAGTCGAACAAATGGGACGGCGCCACCGCCAGCCTGCAGGTCACCGATCTCAAGGAAGGTGCCATGGAGTTGCGCTGCCTGTTGAGCGCGCGTGCGCCCGGCCAGACCTTCGACTTGCGTTGCGAGGTGCGCGAGAAGCTCATCGATTTTCTGCAAAGGGAGCACCCCGAAGCACTGCCCCGATCGCGGCAACTCAGCTTCAGGGAAAGCGACCATTCCGAAGACGCGATCCGGCCGGCAGCGCGCCGCTGACCGCAGCCAGCGCGGAAAGCCATGTTGCAGTGCATGTTGTTTTTGCGCGGCCTGTGGGTATCCTGGCCAGGAACTCATCAGAGTTGCTGAAGATTCGAAATGACAGTGCCGGAATTAAAGGCGGGCCCTTCACGGGTCCGCCTTTTTTCGTGGCACCGTGCGTACCCCTGTAGGCGCCCCGGAATTCACAGCAGTGGGCTACCTCACCGCGTTTCGATCCCCGTCGCGTCTAAGCCGTAAGGCACTGACCTCATTTCGAGAATCAGAGACTCCGGCACCGCGATCCAGCGAATTTTCCCCGGTTTGTCCCCGACCGCACTTGCCGCCGGGCCCACGGCGTTCGCGCACGGAAGTCCCGTTTTTCGGTCATTTTTCTGTCATGGCCGGAGGCATAAAAACCTACCCCGCCGGGGCCGAGAAAAAACTTTTCGCGGGACCGCGCAGGCCCAATACTGCCTGCGTTCTATCGGGTCGTTGTCCCCGAAGTTCACCGGTTGGACACAAGATTTAGTGTTTGATTCAGATTTGATCACTATGTGTTGTTGACGCGTAGGGCGAGTCCACTTAGCTTTGGTGTGTTCGGTGGCGTTGAGTTTCAGGTTCCCTCCGGACCCTCAGAACGGCTTTTCAGTCGATGAGCTCAACCCACGCCAGAACGATGGCGTTTGGGACAGGGATTTTCTGTGCCCGGGCGAAAACCCCGGATTGAACCGGTGCCGGATCAGAGCGCCGGACTTAGATGAGGTGGGTGGCGTCGAACGGGTACGAGCAAAGACGGCGGATCGGGACAGGTCCGTCTGAAACAAAAGGGCGGTGGTCAATCGTCCGGAAATTGGGGCTAGAGACACATGCGAATTGAGCGGCGCTATACCAAGGATGGACAATCGGCCTACGCAGGCATCGAGTTCCGGCTCACCACCAGTGAGATCAAGAACCCCGACGGTTCGGTGGTCTTCAAGCTCGACAATGTCGAGGTGCCGGAATTCTGGTCGCAGGTCGCCTCCGACGTGCTGGCGCAAAAATATTTCCGCAAGGCCGGTGTCCCTGCCCGCCTGAAGAAGATCGAAGAGAATTCAGTACCCTCCTTCCTGTGGCGTTCGGTCGCCGACGAGGATGCGCTCGCCGCCCTGCCCGAGAAGGAGCGCATCATCGGCGAACAATCGTCCAAACAGGTGTTTGATCGGCTCGCCGGCACCTGGACCTATTGGGGCTGGAAGGGCGGCTATTTCGATTCTGAAAACGACGCCCAGGCCTTCTTCGATGAGCTGCGCTTCATGCTGGCCGCACAGATGTGCGCGCCGAATTCGCCGCAGTGGTTCAACACCGGCCTGCACTGGGCTTACGGCATTGATGGGCCAAGCCAGGGCCACTATTACGTCGACCCCTTCACCGGCAAGCTGACCAAATCCAAGTCCGCTTACGAGCATCCGCAACCGCACGCCTGTTTCATCCAGTCCGTCTCCGACGATCTGGTGAACGACGGTGGCATCATGGACCTGTGGGTGCGCGAGGCGCGCCTGTTCAAATACGGCTCGGGTACCGGCTCGAATTTCTCCAGGCTGCGCGGCGAAGGCGAAAGACTGTCCGGCGGCGGCAAGTCGTCCGGCCTGATGTCGTTCCTGAAAATCGGCGACCGCGCCGCGGGCGCGATCAAGTCGGGTGGCACCACGCGGCGCGCAGCCAAGATGGTGATCGTCGATGTCGATCACCCGGATATCGAAACCTATATCGACTGGAAGGTGCTTGAAGAGCAGAAAGTGGCCGCGCTGGTCACCGGCTCCAAGATCAACCAGAAGCACCTCAAGGCCGTTCTCAAGGCCTGCGTGAACTGCGAGGGCTCTGGCGACGATTGCTTCTCGCCGGAGAAGAACCCTGCGCTCAAGCGCGAGATCAAGCTCGCGCGCCGGGCGATGGTGCCGGATAATTTCATCAGGCGCGTGATCCAGTTCGCGCGACAGGGCTACAAGGATATCAACTTCCCGACCTACGACACCGATTGGGACAGCGAGGCCTACCTCACCGTCGCCGGGCAGAACTCGAACAATTCGGTGCGTGTCACCGACGGCTTCCTCAAGGCCGTCGAATCCGACGCCAAATGGGATCTGACCTATCGCAAGAATGGCAAGGTTTCGAAGACGATCGATGCCCGTGAGCTGTGGGAGAAGATCGGTTACGCCGCCTGGGCCTCCGCCGATCCCGGCCTGCAATACCACACCACCGTCAACGACTGGCACACCTGCCCGGCCTCCGGCGAGATCCGCGCATCCAATCCGTGCTCGGAGTACATGTTCCTCGACGATACTGCCTGCAATCTCGCCTCGCTGAATCTGCTCACGTTCCGCGACCAGAAGACCGGAAATTTCCAGGTCGAAAGCTACGAGCACGCCGTTCGCCTGTGGACCGTCGTTCTCGAAATCTCGGTGATGATGGCGCAGTTCCCGTCACGCGAGATCGCGGAGCGGTCTTTTGAATTCCGCACGCTCGGCCTCGGCTACGCCAATATCGGCGGCCTGCTGATGACCTCCGGCATTCCTTATGACTCGGATGCCGGACGTGCCATCGGCGGCGCGCTCAGCGCCATCATGACCGGCGTGTCATATGCGACCTCGGCCGAAATGGCGGAGAAGCTCGGGCCGTTCCCCGGCTACAAGAAAAACCGCGAGGCGATGCTGCGCGTCATGCGCAATCACCGCCGCGCCGCCTACAACGAACGCACCGGCTATGAAAAGGTGGCGATGCCGCCCGTTCCGCTCGACCACGCCGCCTGCCCCGATCCGGTGCTGATCGCTCACGCCAAGGGCGCATGGGATCGCGCGCTCAAGCTCGGCGAGAAGCACGGCTATCGCAATGCGCAGGCGACCGTGATTGCGCCCACCGGCACCATCGGCCTGGTGATGGATTGCGACACCACCGGCATCGAGCCCGATTTCGCACTGGTGAAGTTCAAGAAGCTTGCCGGCGGCGGCTACTTCAAGATCATCAACCGCGCGGTGCCTGAAGCATTGCGCACGCTCGGCTACAGCGAAGCCGACATCGCCGAGATCGAGGCTTACGCGGTCGGCCATGGCACGCTCGCGCAGGCGCCTGCCATCAACCACACCACGCTGAAGGGCAAGGGCTTCACGGATGAAGCCATCGCCAAGGTCGAGAAGGCGCTGCCAACGGCCTTCGACATCAAGTTCGCCTTCAACAGGTGGACGCTGGGTGAGGACTTTTGCCGCGACACGCTCGGCATCAGCGCCGAGGACCTCGCCTCCCCCGCTTTCGACCTCCTCGCCGCGCTCGGCTTCGGCAAGCGCGAGATTGAGGCCGCCAATGTCCACGTGTGCGGCGCCATGACAGTTGAAGGCGCGCCGCACCTCAAGTCAGAACACTATCCGGTGTTCGACTGCGCCAACCCGTGCGGCCGCACCGGCAAGCGCTACCTTTCGGTTGAAAGCCATATCCGCATGATGGCGGCAGCGCAGCCGTTCATTTCGGGCGCCATTTCCAAGACCATCAACATGCCGAACGAGGCGACGGTCGAGGATTGCAAGTCGGCTTACCTTCTCTCGTGGAAGCTGGCGCTCAAGGCCAATGCGCTCTACCGCGACGGCTCCAAGCTCAGCCAGCCACTCAATTCGCAGTTGATCGCGGATGAGGACGACGAGGACGATGCCATCGAGGCCTTCATTGATCGCCCCAACGCGGCACGCGCTTCGGCGCTGGCCGAAAAGGTGGTCGAGAAGATCGTCGAGCGCGTCACCGTGCTGCGCGAGCGCGAGCGCATGCCCGACCGCCGCAAGGGCTACACCCAGAAAGCGGTTGTGGGCGGCCACAAGGTCTATCT
This sequence comes from Pseudolabrys sp., assembly GCA_036496445.1. Taxonomy (GTDB): domain Bacteria; phylum Pseudomonadota; class Alphaproteobacteria; order Rhizobiales; family Xanthobacteraceae; genus Pseudolabrys. Next base: position 9,389 of record DASXLC010000146.1, read on the forward strand.
GCGCACCGGCGAATATGACGACGGCCGGCTGGGCGAGATCTTCATCGACATGCACAAGGAAGGCGCCGCGCTGCGCTCCATCATCAATAATTTCGCCATCGCGGTGTCGCTCGGCCTGCAATACGGCGTGCCGCTGGAGGAATATGTTGACGCCTTCACCTTCACCCGTTTCGAGCCGCAGGGCCCGGTGCAGGGCAACGACTCGATCAAATACGCGACTTCAATCCTCGACTACGTGTTCCGCGAGCTCGCCGTCTCCTATCTGGAGCGTTTCGACCTCGCCCATGTGGACCCGACCGAGGTTGGCGGCTTCGACGCGCTCGGCAAGGGCGTGGAGGAAGGCAAGACGGCGCCGGCGACCAATTATGTCTCGAAGGGCCTGACACGTTCGCGCACGGATCGTCTGTCTGTCGTGCGCGGCATTGCGCCGCCCGCAGCGGGCGGCAATGTCACGGCGCTCGCTTCAGTCGGCGGCGCCCGTGCCGAGGTTGCCGGCACCACTGCGCTCAAAGCCGAGCCGGAAGCCAAACTCTCGCCGGCCGAACAGCTCGAGCTTCGCGTCGACACACACGACGCGCGCGCACATGCCAAGGCGGCGGCCTCGGAGAAACGCGCCGAGGCGCGCGCCAAAGGCTACGAAGGCGAGGCCTGCGGCGAATGCGGCAACTTCACACTGGTGCGCAACGGCACCTGCATGAAGTGCGATACGTGCGGGTCAACGACGGGGTGTTCGTGAGCAAGAGCACAAAAGACATGGAACGCGCACAAGCCGCGTTCCACAAGAAGGAAATCCAGGCACGCGAAGGCGCCACCGCCGCTGCGGAATACAAGGCTGCCGGCCTCGCGGAGCGCGCCAAGACCGAGCGACTGAGGGCGCTGCGACTTGCCAAGGAAGCCGCCGACCGAGAGGCCGCGGCGAACGCGCCGCCGCCTTCACCGAAGCCACAGAAAGCAGCGAAACCAAAGGGCGCGGCCAAGAAGAAAAGGTGATCGTTGCGCGCGCAGCGATACGCCACCCGCAAACACGGCGGTAATTCCTTCCGGAAAATTTTGGACGGGAACGTTCTTCCGTCAAACGCATCGAACGCGTAGGTTCGCCTTTCGAATTTCAACTCAGGCCGAAATAGGACAGCGTCCTGCCCGACTGGAAAGGATGGTGACTCAATGGCCGCACTTGTACCCCCGTTCACGCGGGAGACGGCGACTGCGAAAATCCGAATGGCCGAAGACGGTTGGAACAGCCGCGACCCGCATCGTGTATCGCTGGTCTATACCGAGGATAGTCAATGGCGGAACCGCGCAGAGTTTCCGGTTGGACGAAAAGCGATTGTGGAATTTCTGACGCGAAAGTGGGCTAAAGAGCTCGACTATCGGCTCATCAAAGAGCTGTGGTCTTTTGACAATCACCGTATCGCTGTTCGCTTCGCCTATGAGTGGCATGACGACAGCGGGAGCTGGTTCCGATCTTATGGAAATGAGAACTGGGAGTTTGATTCTGCGGGCCTGATGCAGCGGCGTTTTGCCTCGATTAACGACCTGCCGATCAGGGAAACAGATCGCAAGTTTCATTGGCCGCTCGGCCGGCGGCCGGATAACCATCCTGGTCTCTCTGATCTCGGCCTTTGATCCGCACATGATCAATTCTGCGACACGCCGATCAGCAGGGCTGCCGCCGCAAGGTTAGCGGAATGAGGGCGGCCCTTTTTACTTGGCGGTACTCCGTTGTGAATGTGCGCGCGTGGCTCAAAGCTGACTACGTAACCGCCGTTCTTCAGCCCTCTCCTTGCCGCAATGCGCAATTACGCGGCCGGCATGACCTTTCCATTCGCCTGGGACTATGACCGCGGCGAGACGCTTGCCGACGCCATCGTCCATCTCCTCGGCGTCGCCTTGGCGGTTTGTGGCGCTGCAGTGCTGATCGTCATCACCGTGCGCGGCGGCGACATCGCGCAGCTCATTGCAGTCGCAATCTATCTGGCCGGACTTCTGGCCATGGTGGGTTTCTCGGCGGCGTATAATCTCTGGCCGGTCTCGCCGTTCAAATGGTGGCTGCGGCGTCTCGATCATTCTGCGATCTATCTGCTGATCGCGGCAACCTACACGGCCTTCATGCTGCCGATGCACGGCGCCGCCCCAGCCGTCACACTCGCAGGCATCTGGGCCGCGGCACTCGCGGGCATTGCAATCAAGCTGTTATGGCCGGGCCGTTTCGACCGCACATCCGTTGTTTTCTATCTCGTCATGGGCTGGAGCGGCCTTTTCACCATCGGCCCGATTGCCGCCGCGCTCGGGCCGGTTACGCTCGTGCTCATCGCCGCCGGCGGCGTGCTTTACTCGACCGGTGTCGTCTTCCATGCGTGGAGGAGCCTGCGTTTTCAGAACGCGATCTGGCACGGCTTTGTCCTCACCGCCGCGTTCTGCCATTACGCTGCCGTGCTGACGTTCGTGACGGTGTAATCCGAACACATTTTGCCGGCCGTCATAGATAGTTCCGACGTCGACTTCGCTTCGCCTTTGGGCAAGATTGGTCGAAACGTCGCACTTCGATTCGCCGCGGCGACCCGATTTATGGCTGGCTCTATCATGCCGCGTGGCTTGGCGCTGATCACGGTCGCCACTGTTCTGCTTCTTGCGGGATGCGCAGGACATTCGCTCGACTGCCTGACCGGAACATCAAGCAACAACTGCGCACCGGACACGTTAGGCCATCAGCAGATGGTGCAGCAGCAGCAAAGCGACGACACGGTCGCATCCATCGACGACGCGCGCTGTCGTTCTTACGCAGCGCTTGGCTCGAAGGAATATCTCGATTGCCGCCGCCGGGCAGCAACCGTTCGAAGCCCGCCGCAGGCGCGCTGAGCGGAAAACGAGCGTAGCCCGGGTGAGCGGAGCGAAATCCGGGACTTCATCGGCCCCGCATTCGCTGCGTTCATGCGGGCTATAGGCAAACCGCTTCAAATCCCCCTGTTATTTTTCAGGCGAAACAGCACGTATCCATATTTGAAGCTTTGGTTTTCATTGCCGAGAGCTTCAACCTTGAATGTGCCGGCGGTTTGAAATGCCTTCACACTCGGCCCGCGAATGATTGTTGTCTGGTCGCCATCCGGCGATCGCCAGTAAATTTTGGCGTCGGTACCGGAGTCGAGGATCGTGAAGAGAACCGTATGCCACTCACCATCGTCAACGATCGTCTTTGGCCGCGATCCACCATGCTGCGTGCCCGTCCCCATCGATTCAAACGAATCGATCTGACCGAAATCGATCATTTGGGCGCCCGCGCTGCCGGAGTAAATCAGTACGCCCGGGCACAGCAGCGCCAGGATCGCCGCGACATGCATGAACGGCCGGAACCTCATGGCGTTCGCATCTCAAATGGATTGAGTGAGATTACTGCCTATAATCCGCAGGACACAAGTTTCGTTCCGGTGCGGCAGGCAAACGTAGCCCGGGATGAGTGAAGCGAAATCCGGCACTTCGGGCGGCATCGCGTTTCGCTGCGCTCGTATGGGCTACGGCTTACCCCCGTATCAAGGACCCACCAGCCACATCGGGTCCGGTTGCGTAAACGTTGAAGGCTCGGTCGCACCCGCAGCCTGAATTTGGGTATTTGCCATTTCCGAATTGGCAGCAGCCTCGATCGGCGAATGAATCTTGATGGCGGCGGCAAGCGTCAGCGCGATGACAGACGCAATGACGAATTGGCGATCCATGATAGCCTCCTGCGTGCTTCGCCCTCGAACGGACTATTGCGCTCGCCGGAAGAAGACTATGTGAGCTGCCTCACAGTCCGCGGCGTGAAACCGGCTTTTCAGGACGATGGCCTCAGGTATAAATGGGACTCGTTTGCATGAGCCCGCGTCGGGAACGCAGGCAGAATTTGGGGCAACGCTATGGCTGTTCGCTGCTTTCTCATTTCATTCATCACACTCATTGCCTGCTGCTCGCCAACGCTGGCCGATACTTTGAATTCCTTCCGGCAAGCTCACGGCCTTCCGGCCCTGCATCGGAGCGGAGCGCTCCAGGCAATGGCGTCACGCCATGCGAGAAGCATGGCTGCTCGTCAATCAATGGATCATGCCGGCTTCTACTCGGAGCGCGGTGCGGCCGGCGCACGAGCGGAAAATGTGGCGTGGGGTTGCAGCACGGAAAGTTGTGCGATCAGCATGTGGGAAGGATCGGCTGGACATCGCGCCAACATGCTGCTGTCCGATGTCAGAAGTTATGGGCTTGCATCGGCTGCCGGCGGGCGCAACCGCTATTGGTGTCTCGTGCTTGGCCGGTAGCCGTCGGGATCGCGCGAGCAGGTTCAGTAAAAACGTCGTGCCGCGTCGCTCGTCCGTACTCCGGTAGGCATTTGTTCCACTTTCATTAGTTTGACTCACAAGGAACCCATTGCAGCCGGAATCAGTTGCCACCATATCTCTCGAACTCGTTGGCGAGCGGCATGGTTGGCAAAATGCGGTGTATGCGTTGGCTTGTCGCGGCGGGCGTGCTGGCGATAGCCGTTCCCGTAAGCATTCCGGTCCACGCACAGTTTTTCTGGGACCAGCAATACCAGAACAAGCGATCCCGACCGCAGTCGGGCGGCTTCTTCGGGAACTTCTTCGAGCCGTTCAATTCGCGGTCTCGCGACCGCGAATATTCGCGGCCCAGCGACGACGACTTCGGCCCTCCGGCACAACGGCAACAACACACACAACAGCCGACTGAAAGTTCGCGTGCGCCACCGCCGCGCAAAACAGAGGCGAAGGGCGATCAGACTGGGCCCACCACATCAGTCGTGGTGATGGGCGACGACATGGCCGACTGGCTTGGCTATGGCCTGGAAGATGTCTTCTCGGATTCGCCAGAGATTCGCATTGTCCGCAAGAACAAGCTCTCCTCTGGCCTGCTGCGCTACGACGGTAAAGGCGATCTCGACTGGTGGCATGTTGCGCGAGACACGCTGACGCAAGAGAAGGCCGACTACGTCGTCATGATGCTCGGCCTCAGCGACCGTGGGGAAATTCGCGAAAAGGATGTCGCCAAAGAGGCTGAAACAAGAGCCAAGGAACAGCAGGCCAAGGATCAGACGAAGGATCAGGCGAAGGATCAGACAAAGGACCAGACGAAGGATCCCAAAGACCAGGCGAAAGATGAAGCCGATAAAACGAGCGGACAGAAGTCTGCCAAAAACGACAATGCTGCCGAGACCAGCTCGCCTGCCCCGCAGCGCGCCAAAAAAGCCGGTGGCTCCGCCGAGTTTCGGAGCGACGAATGGGAAAAGATATACCTGCGGCGCATTGACGACACGATCGCGGCTCTCAAGAGCAAAGGCGTGCCGGTCATCTGGGTCGGTCTGCCGTCAATTCGCGGCGCTCGCTCCTCGGGCGAGGCGGCCTACCTCAACGAACTCTATCGCGCCCGCGCCGAGCGCGCCGGCATCACCTACATCGATGTGTGGGACGGTTTCGTGGATGAAGCCGGCAAGTATTCCAACTACGGTCCCGACTATGAGGGCCAGGTCCGCCGCCTGCGATCGAGCGACGGTGTTTTCTTCACCAAAGCCGGAGCGATCAAGCTCGCGCGCTACGTCGAGCATTCACTCAGCCGATATATGAGCAATCGCGTGCCGGTGGCACTGCCGTCCGGACCGGTTGAAGCCGCACCATCCGAGGCAAAGCCGGCCGAGCGGCCGCTGATGGGCCCGGTGGTCCCGCTGACCGGAGGAAAAACGCCGGCGACCTCGAAAGACTCGGACGAACTGCTTGGAGCTCCCGGCAGCAGTCCCATCCATGGCGACGCTCTCGCGGCGAAAGTCCTGGCGAAGGGCGAGACTATGCCCGCGCCAGCCGGGCGCGCCGACAGTTTTGCATGGCGTCCGAGCGCCAGCGCAGCCCAATCCGAGCCGGTTGCGCCAGTCGTCGCGCCAGTCGCGCCTGTGGCGGCCGAACCGAACGCCTTGCCGGCCAGTGCGAAGAGCGCCTTGGCCTCGGCACCCCCCGACCTGAAACAGGACGAGCGTAAGAAGCCCACGCAGCAAAAGCCGATGAAAAAGCCTCAAAAACAGGAGGCTTCGGCTTCAAGTTCATCTTCAACTTCAAATTCAACTTCAACTTCAGCTTCAAGGCCAAGGCCGCCACAAGACGGCATGCCGCGTCCACCGATGCCGATCGGTCCTTCGAACGGCTCCTCGAATGGCCCATTTGGCTGGTGGCGCTAGGCCGGGCCGGCCGGCCCCCTCTATTGAACCTACGTATAAGTTTGCCGCCAACTTCCTATACCTGATGGCTACCTCCGTATGCTGGTCCGATTGCACATGCGCGCTCTAGCTTGGTCCCTGTCGCTGAAACAAAAAACCGAAATGCAGGGATCGACGTCATGGTCAATACAACTGAACGAGCAGCTGCACAGGTGTTTGGTCTGTCGCTGACGGCCGTGTTTGTAGGCCTGTTGATCCTGAATGGCATTTCTTATTGACGCGGCCGCGACCCCGCGTTGTTGGAGTGTGCCATGCGTTATGTTTCTGGCGTGAGGCTCAAGAATCTAGCCGCAGCTTTGCTTTTGAGCGGCCTGATCGCGGGCGCCGTTTGCGCACTGACGAGCCCCGTCACCGCCAACAATGCGGCAGGGGTTACTGTTTCGGTCAATCGGGCCAGTAAAGGCGATCGGTTGCCGCAAGCAACGACAGTCACGCCCGTCCGGCATGATTCCATTTCCAGCAAAAAACCGGCACCCAGCCAGAAACCAAACCGGACACTGATCGGTTGCGAGACAGCGTTCAGCCCCGTCGCTCATCCGACTAACGCAAATATCCTGACGCATTGCGCAGCATGATGCGCGGCACCTGCGTAGTGGCAACGCGCATCGATTCGTTTTTGCAGG
>DASXLC010000147.1:0-6389 GCA_036496445.1 Pseudolabrys sp.
GATGACAAGCGCAATTGCAGTCCCGATGGTGGCAGTCGCGGTGCCCAGGATCACCGTATTCTTCAGGGCGAGTGAAGCGGCCGACAGCTCGAACAGCACGAAATTGATATTGTGCAGCGTGAAATTCTGCACGGTGAGGAAAGTGGAAGCCACCGGCGAAAAGGCCGCGTTGAACAGAGCGGCATATGGGAGAAACACCGGGTTAAGCAGAACAAGCATGCACAACGCGAGTGCGGGCCAGCGCCAGTTGTGCAACGGGATAAGCCGAGGCGCGCCGTATTTTCCACCCACAACAGAATAGCCGCGACGCCCGAGGATCATGTGTTCAGCACGCAACAGAATGACGGTGAGCACGAGCAGCGGCAACGAAGCGGCAGCAGCGAGTTCCGGCTTGGGCGGAAACTGGAACAGGCTCCAGATTTTCGTCGTCATGGTGTGAAAGCCGGCCGGCAGCGCCAAGATGGCCGGCGAGCCGAATAGCGTCATTGCCTGCAGAAAGGCGACCAGGGCCCCAGCTAGCAGGGCGGGCAACACCAGCGGAATGGTGACCCGTCGGGCGGTGTACCAGCGTCCTCCGCCGAGGATCGATGAGGCATCTTCGAGCTCGCCCGGCGTCCGGTCGAGAGAATTGGCAACCAGCACGAATACGTAAGGAAACGTGTAACAAGAAATGACGAAGATGATCCCGGGCAGCGTGTAGATATTGAACAGATACTGGTCCGGCGCCATGCCGAACCAGTCGCGGGCGATCTTGTTCAAAAGTCCACTGTTTGGAGCCGCGAGCAGTTCCCAGGCGATGGCGCCCAAGAATGGCGGAGTCACGAACGACGCGGTGACAAGGGCGCGGATGACAGGAGCAAATGGCAGGTCAGTACGCGCCACCAGCCACCCCATCGGCGCCGCAACCGCACAGCAGATAAAGGCCGATGATGTGGCAAGGATGAAAGTGGTGACCAGAGGATCATAGAACGAGGATTCCGTGAACAGCCGATAGAAATTGCCAAGCGTGAAAGCACCCTTGGGATCGGTCAGGCTGTACAGCAACAACCACGATAGCGGCAATATGATCAGCACGCAGAGAATGGCTGCGAACACATAGAGGACCGGCGTCGAAACATCGAATCCGAAGCGACGGCGTTCGGCGTGGGCAGGCAAGGCGATCGTCATGTCACCACTAATTCCATTTCCGGGCACGGCAGACTGATGCACCGCGCCCGGACGGCGCGGATGTCGCTCAGACGTGGAAAATCTTGACGTAATGCTGCTTGATCTCGTCGCTCATCTTCTCAACGGCGGCGGGATCGTCTTTCATGACCTTGATCTGCTTGAACGGCGTGCGCCCGGGCTTTTCCTTGGTATCAGGGTGCATAGAGCGCAGACCGCCGACATCAATAATCAGCTGCTGGCATTCAGCGGTGAAACTGTAGTTGCAGAACAGACGCGCGGCATTCGGATTGGGGGCCGCCTTGAACATGCCGGTGGGACCGACAATGAGCGGTGAACCCTCCGTGGCATAAACCGGCGCGACAGGCCCGCCTTTCTCCGCGATTTGGAAGATGTTGTATTCATTCCCGTCTGCCATCACCGCACGCTCGCCGAGCGCCAGCCGCTTTGGCGGATCCGCCGACGACTGGACCTGCATGATGTTCTGTGCGGCCAGTTTCTCAAAGAAGCCCCAGCCGAGATCGCGCTGCATCTGGTAAGTCGCGGTCATGATGGTGCCGCTATAACCCGGATGCGCCTTGACGATCTTTCCCTTCCATTTGGGATCGAGCAGATCGGCAAAACTTTTGGGCGCGTCTTCTTTTTTCACCAGGTTGGTGTTGTAGGCGATGATCGAGACCCAGACCCGGAAGCTGGCAAACATGCCGTCGGGGTCCTTGTGCTCGGCCGGATAGACCTTGGCAACATCCTCAGGCACATAGGCTTGCAGAAGTCCCTGACCTTTCCAGACGATGAAATGTGCGGCGTCGGATGAGTTTGCGACGTCAACTGCGTGAATATTGCTGCCATACTCCTGGCCGATGCGCTGAAACACGCGCTCCGCGCCAGTGCGTTCGACGCGTACGGCGACACCGGGGAATTTTGCCTCGAATGATTTGGCGATCTTTTCCGCGAGCGGCAGGTCGACCGAAGTATACCAGACGACCTTGCCCTCTTTTTTTGCCGCTTCGATCAACTGCGGTGTGATCGCAGTCGGCGGCGGCGCCGCAGACATAACCCTGGTTGAAAACACAGCACCCGCGGCAAGCGCGCTGGAGCCAACCAACACGTCACGGCGAGAAATTCCTGAACCCTTCATCGACGTATCCTCCATACCCTGCTCTTGTCGTTTCGCCCCGCGATATTGTTATCCGCTTAACGCGCGGCAACGCTCGGGCGGCAAGTGCAGCCAGACAGCGCTGCCCTGTGGAATACTCTCGCCGGCGGCGGTGACCACGCGCAGTTGTGTGCCATCCTTTGCCTCAACCATATAGTCCCTGCTGCTACCGAGAAAGACCTGCCGCACAACGGTCGCCGGCACGATGTTCTCACCCTGCCGTTGAGCACCAGATATGGCGATGTCATGCGGGCGGATGGACACCGGCGTCGGCGCCCCTGAATTGATTGTCTCGCCGCTGCAACGCAACGGGGTGCCCGCAAAATCGATCCGGGCAGCATCGAGACCTTTGCCCTTGATGACGTTGCTCGATCCGATAAAGCGAGCGACAAATTCCGACCGGGGGCGATCGTAGATGTCTTCCGGACTGCCCGATTGCTCGATTTTCCCTGCGTTCATGACGCAAATAAGATCGGCGGTGGTCATCGCCTCCGACTGGTCGTGCGTGACATAGACCGTGGTGTACCGATAGGCATCGTGCAGGCGGCGCACCTCAAAACGCATCTCTTCGCGCAAATTGGCGTCAAGATTGGAGAGCGGCTCGTCCAGCAACAGCGTCTCCGGCTCCACGATCAATGCTCGCGCAAGCGCCACGCGCTGCTGCTGACCGCCCGACAGTTCACCCGGATAACGCTGCGCCAGCGGCGCGAGCTTAGTGGTGGCCAAAATCGCGTCCAGCTTCTTGCCGATGGTGGCCCGATCGAGCTTACGTAGTTTCAGGCCATAGACGATATTCTCCTCAACCGTCATATGCGGCCAGAGCGCATAACTCTGGAAGATCATCGACATGTTGCGCCGTTCGGGTGGCAATGTATTCGCCGGCGAGGATACAAGTCTCTCGCCGACGCGGATTTCACCTGCGCTCGGTTCAATAAAGCCGGCAATCAGGCGCAATGTCGTAGTCTTGCCGCAGCCGGATGGACCCAGCAGGCAGACCAGATGACCATGCTCAATGGTGAGCGATATGTCGTCGACCACCGCGACAGGGCCATATCGTTTGGTCAAGTCTCGCAACTCGACGGACGCCACGCGCTTCCTCCCTCGTAACCCGCCGCTTGTCGCGGCTGTGCTTTTATGACCCGGTAAACGCCGGCTTGCGCTTTTCCATAAACGCCTTGCGGCCTTCCTTGTAATCATTGCTGGCGAAGCACGCCCGCACCATCTCTTCGCATTTCTTCAGATCGCGCTTGCTTTCCTCGGTGACCGCCTGACCGACAATATATTTGACGGAATTGACCGTCAGCGGTGCATTGGCCGCGATGGTGTCGGCATAGTCCTTCACGTAGGTCTCAAGCTCCCCGTCGGGCAGCACGCGATTGACCAGGCCCATCATCTGCGCCTCCGCGGCTGTGAATTGCCGCGCAGTGAAGAAAATTTCCTTGGCAAAGGATGGACCAACCACATCGACCAGCTTCTTGAGGCCGTCATAGCGGTAGCCCAGGCCGAGTTTCGCGGCCGGCACGGCGAATTTCGAGCCTTCCGTGCAAATGCGCATGTCGCAGCAAAGAGCCAGCCCGACGCCACCGCCGATACAATAGCCACGGATCATCGCGATGGTCGGCTTGGGAAAGATGTAGAAGGCACTATTCGCGCGATCAACCGCAGCGTTGTAACGCTCGACTGCTTCCTCGGTCGAACGCTCCTTCTCGAATTTGGAGATATCGGCGCCCGAGATAAAGGCCTTCCCGCCGGCGCCGGTAACAACGACGACGCGAATGTTGTTGTCGTTCTTGAAATCCTCGAGAAAGCCCGACGCCGCCTCCCACATTTCGAGCGAAACGGCATTGTGGCGTTCTGGGTTGTTGAAGGTCAGATAGCCGACCTTGCCTTCCTTGCGCGACAACATCTTGTCGGTCTTCGACATTCCCTGCACTCCTTAAATCGCCTTGGCTGCACGCAGCTCGGCGATGTCCTTTTCCGCGAAACCAAATTCCTTAAGCACTTCATCGGTGTGCTCGCTGAGATTCGGCGGCCTCACCGCGATCTCGCTCGGCGTGCGCGACAATTTGAACGGTTGGCCCACGAGGCCAAGCCTGCTTCCGTCCGAACGCGCCGACTCCTGCGCGATACCGAGATGCTTGACCTGCGGATCGGCAAATACCTGATCGATCGAATAGATCGGGCCGCACGGCACGCCGACCTTGTTGAAAATTTCGACCCACTGGGCGCTCGACTTCGTCGCGGTTACTTTGTCGATTTCCGCGTTGAGCGTGTCGCGGTTTTGAAGCCGTAGCTTGCCCGTCTTGTAATCCGGGGACGTGACCCACTCCGGACGACCGACGGCACTGCAGAAACGCTCCCAAATCACCGCGCCGGCGACCGCGATATTCAAATATCCGTCGCTGGTCTTGAACACGCCGGTCGGAATCGAGGTCGGGTGATTGTTGCCGGCCTGTTTCGACACGACCCCTTCGGTCAGGAAGCGCGATGCCTGGAAGTCGAGCATGAAAATCTGCGCCTGCAGCAGGGAGGTCGTCACCCACTGGCCTTCGCCGGAGGCCTCGCGTTCGAGCAACGCTGTCAGAATACCGAGTGCGGCGAACAACCCTGCCGTCAAATCGGCAACCGGAATGCCGACCCGCATCGGACCGCCACCCGGCGCGCCAGTGACCGACATCAACCCACCCATGCCTTGGGCGATCTGATCAAAGCCCGGACGTTTGGCGTAAGGCCCATCCTGGCCGAAACCGGAAATGCTGGCGAGCACAATGCGTTTGTTGATCTTCTTCAGCGAGTCATAATCGATGCCGAGACGATCCTTCACGTCGGGACGGAAATTCTCGACCACCACATCGGCCTTCTCGACCATCCGCTTGAAGGCCGCGAGGCCCTGCGGTGATTTCAGATCGAGCGTCATACCGCGCTTGTTGCGCTGAAGATTCTGGAAGTCGGAGCCTTCGCGCGGACCGCCCGGGCCTTCGCCATCGACCAGATGCGGGGGCGTCTCGATCTTGATGACATTGGCGCCCCAATCGCCGAGCTGGCGAACGCAAGTGGGTCCCGAGCGGACACGGGTAAGATCGAGAACGGTAAAGCGGGAAAGGGCCTGGGAGCCCTTGGGGAACGGCATTTCAATGGCTCCGGAGTGGCGGTTTCGTCCCGGGACTGGATTTTCGGGCCGACATTCCCCGATCTCCCGCGCCTTGTCCATCGGGCGAAGAGGGCCGCCTGCAGCCACTTTATTCATCATTCCGCGGAATAAGCTCCGCCGATGCCTTGAAAAGGACACTGCTACCTGTCATATGAGCCCCAGCGGATGAAGACCCGATCTCGGGTTGCGGGCTGCGTGCACGAAAGTCATTAAAACGAATTTCGCCCCGCCTCCTCCGTTTCTCCAATGTAATCGACAACCCTGGCCACGCGGGATGTCTTTAAGAACCCCGCGATCCCGCCGGCTGCAACGGCAGCACGGCCGTTTCGCCGTATAAGAAAGAGACTCTTTGACTTCATTTAACGAGTTCGGCCTCGCAGCGCCGATCCTTCGCGCACTTGCCGAAGAGAAATACGTCACTCCAACTCCGATCCAGGCCCAGACCATTCCTCTTGCGTGCCAAGTCCGCGATGTCATCGGCATCGCGCAGACGGGCACAGGCAAGACCGCAGCCTTCGCGCTGCCGATCCTGAATCATCTGTTCAACAAGCGTCAGCGGCCCGCGCAGAAATCCTGCCGCGTGCTGGTGCTTTCGCCCACGCGCGAATTATCCGGTCAGATCGCCGATAGTTTCCGCGCCTATGGCCGTCACATCCGTCCGCTCGAAATCGCCCTGGCGATTGGCGGCGTTCCGATCAACCGGCAGGTGCGTGCGCTTGCACGCGGCGCCGAAGTATTGGTGGCGACCCCTGGCCGCTTGCTCGATCTGGTCAATCAGCGTGCACTACGCCTCGACCAGGTTGAAGTGCTGGTGCTGGACGAAGCCGACCGCATGCTCGACATGGGCTTCATTCACGACATCAAGAAGATCGTCGCCATGCTGCCGAAAGCGCGACAGACGCTGTTCTTCTCGGCCAC
>DASXLC010000148.1:0-11133 GCA_036496445.1 Pseudolabrys sp.
CCATGGGTAAGATGGCCACCGGCAGCCAGGTTGAGCCCCATGAAAGTGTCGCCGGGCTGCAGCAAAGCAAAAAACACTTCGGCGTTTGCCGATGCCCCCGAGTGCGGCTGCACGTTGGCGAACTTGCAGCCGAAAAGTTTCGTCACGCGCTCAATTGCGAGCCGTTCCGCGATGTCCACGAACTGACACCCGCCGTAGTAACGTTTACCCGGCAGGCCTTCGGCGTACTTGTTGGTGAGAACCGAACCCTGCGCTTCAAGAACAGCACGCGAAACAATGTTCTCCGAAGCGATCAGTTCGATTTCGTCGCGTTGGCGGCCAAGTTCGAGCTCGATCACTTCGGCAATTTCGGGATCAACCTCAGCCAAGCCGGCCGAGAACAATGCCTCCACGTCGCTTGTTGGCCTGGGGCTCGAGGTCGCCGACATCACAGTCTCCTGGCGCCGGGCACGGTCGGCGCCGATCTTTGGGAAAGCGCATGATCCCGAAAAGTGGCAACCGGTTTTCGGAAAAAATCATGCGCCCAGGTAAAATCTGGGATTGCGTCCGGCAATAGCATATCGCCCGCCACCCGCCAAGCATTGGGCTGTGGAGGACTGCGGGGCCCCATATCTAGGGCCCCAGACCGGCTTTTGCGACACGCCAAAAGAAAACCCCGGCCAGCTGGCCGGGGCAAAGTTAATCCACCCGCAGTCGGATTAGAGCCGGTAGAGGATCTGGTCGGTCCAGAAACGCTCGAGCCGGTGCAACGACTTGTTGAGTGTCGAGAACTCCTCGGCATTGATTCCGCCGACCTGCTCAACCGTTCGTACGTGCTTCTGGTAGAGCGCCTCGATGATGTCACGCACCTCGCGGCCCTTGTCGGTCAGCTTGATGCGGACCGAGCGCCGGTCAACGCGCGAACGCTGGTGATCGAGGAACGCCATCTCCACCAGCTTCTTGAGGTTGTACGAAACGTTCGACCCGAGATAGTAACCGCGCGTGCGCAGCTCACCGGCCGTCAGTTCCTTGTCGCCGATATTGTAAAGCAGCAGAGCCTGCACCGAGTTGATGTCGGAGCGACCGCGCCGATCGAATTCGTCCTTGATAACGTCAAGCAGCCGGCGATGAAGCCGCTCGACTAGCGTCAAGGCCTCCAGATATGCTGGCCTAATGTGATCGAGCGGCGCCTCGCGTCCGGCGGGCTCGACCGTCTTCGCGACGGCTTTCATGTTCAACGCCCCTTGCGTTTTATTTGTACGTCCCCGGTTGCAAAGGCCCTGTTCCCCCGCTCCGGATGAGGCGCACCTTATGAGGGCGATTCTAAAATCGGCTTAAATAACACCATAAAGATTGGGTTTATTTGCAACGGTGAACGATCTCTTGATCATACAATTCTACGAGACCGTGCAAGGCTTCGTTCACTCTACAAACCCGCATCAATCGCGGATGAATTGAATAATGCCGGAGAAGTCGCGCAAAGCCTCGCCGCTCGCGACATATTGTGAGTAGATGCGCGCTGCATCGGCCCCGAGTTCTGTGTTGATTCCTGTCGCCTTTGCGGCGTCCTGCGACAGTTTTAAATCCTTAAGCATCATCGCTGCGGTAAATCCCGCCTGATAGTCGCGGTTGGCGGGCGATGTCGGAACGGGTCCCGGAACGGGACAATAGCTCGTCAACGACCAGCACTGGCCCGATGACTTTGAGGAAATGTCGAACAACTTCTGGTGATCGAGGCCGAGCTTTTCAGCGAGGACGAAGGCTTCGCTGACAGCGATCATCGAAACACCAAGGATCATATTGTTGCAGATCTTGGCCGCCTGGCCGTTGCCGGCTCCCCCGGCATGCACGATCGTCTTACCCATCTTTTGCAAAATCGATTCCGCGCGCGCAAACGCCTGCGCGCTGCCGCCGACCATGAAGGTCAGCGTCGCTGCAGTCGCGCCGCCGACACCGCCCGACACCGGCGCGTCGAGCATCAACAGACCTTTTTTCTCCGCTTCGGCTGCGACCGCGCGTGCGGTTTCAACATCGATCGTCGAGCAGTCGATCAGCAGCGTACCCGGATTGGCGTTTTCGAGAATGCCGGAAGAGCCGAGATAGACCTCACGCACTTCCTTGCCCGACGGCAGCATTGTGATGACGGCGTCGCCGCGCGCCGCAGCGCTCTTTGCGGTTTCGATCCCCGTCCCTCCCGCGGCCCTGAGTTTTTCGATCGATGCCGGATTGACGTCGACGCCCTCGACCTGATGGCCCGCCTTGAGCAGATTTTGCGCCATCGGCAATCCCATATTGCCGAGGCCGATAAATCCGATGCGCGCCATGGCGCCCTCCCGACTTTTTACTGCGGATGTTCCTGCGCTGATTTCAATGCCAACCAAAGGTAAATCGCGAGCAGTCCGCCCTCCAGAAGACCAGTCAACCAGCCGCCGCCAAACACCTGGGGGAAAAATATTTCGACGGCCAGCATGGAAGCAACGGATGTCAACCAGATCACCGCCCCCCAGGCGGCGGCCAGCCAGAGACCGACGGCGGCGACCAGATCGATGACGGCAAAGAACACCGTCGCGGTCTGCCACGCAATCGAATGACTTTCGAACGGCTGTGTATCACCGAAACCAATCCCGCATACCTGCGCCCAGTGATAGAGGCCCTTGACCATCGATATCGCGGCCATGACCCGTAGAAAAAGAATAAGCCATCGAGTCCAGTGCCCGACTGATCGTTCACCCTCGTGTTCTCGCACCGGCTCCAGGGTGCGTAGATCGTCGGAGCCGGCAGTCGGTCTATTCACGACAGCACCAACTCGGAAGAACCGAGCGGGGCGAAATGACGCTCAACATCTTCCTCCCCAACATCGGGAAGCGTGGCCGGCCGCCAGCGCGGCTTGTTGTCCTTGTCGACGATCACTGCGCGCACGCCTTCGTAGAAATCATGCCCATGGATGATGCGTGACACTATGCGGAATTCCATCTGCATGCACGTCTCGAAATCCCAGGTCTTGCCGCGACGTACCTGCGCCAGCGCCAACTTGAGGCTCAGTGGCGATTTTGCACGCATGGTGGCAGTCGTCCTGGCAGCCCATTCGGCGTCGGCGCTTCCGCTCGAGGCTTCGCTGTCGAGCGCGGCCAGGATGTTCTCCACCATGTCGCCGGCAAAGAGGCGGTCGATTGCGGCCCTGCGTTGCATGATGGGTCCCTCGCCTGCCGGTTCGGCGAAGGCGGCAAGCACCGCATCGACTGGCACGGTGCCATTCAGTCCATCGAGCAGATCGCCAAAACGGTCCGAAGAAATGCGATGGGTGACGATCCCGCCAGCCGCCGCATCGGCGATGCCGAACCGCTCACCCGTTAGCGCAGTATAGGTGCCGAGCTCGCCCGGCATGCGCGGCAGGAACCAGGTCGCACCTACATCGGGAAAAAATCCAATGCCGACTTCCGGCATGGCAAATGAGAAGCGATCGCCTGCAACACGATGCGAGCCGTGCACCGACACGCCAACGCCCCCGCCCATTGCGATGCCGTCGATCAGCGCCACGTACGGCTTGCGGTAATTCTTGATGGTCGCGTTGAGCGGATATTCATCACGCCAGAATTGCAACGCTTCATCGTGGCGGCCCGCCTTGCCGAGATCATAAAGCGCGCGGATGTCACCCCCGGCTGAGAAGGCCCGGTCGCCTGCGGCGGTGATCACGACACGTGTAATCGCCGCGTCGTCAGCCCAGCGATCGAGCTGCGTGCGCAGAGCGAGCACCATGCCGTGCGTGACAGCATTGAGCGCCTTGGGGCGATTGAGGGTGACGATACCGGCGGCTCCGCGCCGCTCGAACAAAATTTCCGTCTCGCTCACGGCCGCCTCAATTGAGCGCCGACAGATAAGCAGAAACCGCGAGCAGCCCGAGCGCGCTACGGCCCCAATGCAGCCGCCCCCATTGCATGACCAGACCACGTGTTTGCTCTGTGGCCTGCGCCGGCGGCGTTGCCTTCAATACGCGATTGGTCGGCATAATGATGAACATCGTGTAGGGCCATGGCGCGAGGATCAGCGCCGCACCAACGAGCCAGCGCCAGTCATAAGTGAAAAGAAACGCTGCGACACCGAGCAGGCCGGACAGGATTGCGAGGCTGGCCTGCATGATGGCGCCGCGCTCGTAACTCGGCTGCCACTGGGTCAACAGGGCCTGGGTATCGAGCTTCAGCCGCGCCGGCTGTTCGGCCACGCTGACATAGACTGCAGCCCCTGCGAAAATCCCGGCCGTCGCCAGTGCCAGCTCACCGGTCCACATCGCAGCGCTCATGCTGACCTCCGCCTTACGCGCGTTGTGGCGACCAAACACCGGCCTTTTCGAGGCGATCCATCGCCTGATCCGTGAACTCGGCGCGCGGACCGTCACCGCCGATCACAAACATCAAGATCGATTCAACGTTGGGCTCGCCCTTCGTCACATTCTCAAAACGGCGGACCATACCAGGGGGGAATGACACCACATCAAGCGGCCCAAGATCGACAAATTCCACTTCGCCCTTTTCGTTTTCCCAGCTCGCGCGCCATGTCCCGGTCATCGGGATGAAGGTCTCATTGGTGTCGTGATTGTGCATCTCCGGGCCGTGGCCGGGCTTTGCTTTGCAGTATCCGAGATTGAAGCCTTCGCTGATCTTGATCGCGGCAAGTTGTGCCGCCTGCTCTCCGACCGGCGACGTCACCGCACCGCCCGACCCTTCCGGCGGCTGAAAGCCGATGACGTTGAACAATGTGCGCTCGCAACCCGGCATTTTGCTGTCCGGCAAGCCGCCATCAAAACCTTTGAGATCCTTGAAGCGTGCGATGCGCTTTTGCATTTCCTCGCGTGAGAGATAAAGGCGTGGAAGCTGTTCCATGGTGACCTCTGCCTACTGTTACGTTTGTGGCTTTAATTGCCCAGCATAGCGCGGCTGATAATCACGCGCATGATTTCATTGGTCCCCTCCAGTATTTGATGCACGCGCACGTCGCGCAAGACGCGTTCGATTGGATGATCGCGCAGGTAGCCGTACCCACCATGCAACTGCAGGCAGCCATTGACCACCTCGAAACCCGTATCGGTGGCAAGTCGCTTGGCCTGCGCGGCCAGACGCGTCCCCGCAGGCTCGCCCTCGCCTACGGCTACCGCGGCGCGGTGGAGAAGCAGGCGCGCGGCATCCAGTTCCGTCGCGTAATCCGCCACGCGGAATTGTAGTGCCTGGAAATCGGCAAGCCGCGATCCGAACTGCTTGCGCTCCTTCATGTAGTCGATTGTCCGATCGAGGCAGAACTGCGCCCCGCCGATGGAACAGGCACTTATGTTCAGGCGGCCTCCGTCGAGACCCGCCATCGCGATCCTGAAGCCCTGCCCCTCGGCGCCAATCCGGTTCGTTATCGGCACGCGGCAGTTCTCGAACATCACCATCGTGGTGGGTTGCGTTTTCCAGCCAAGTTTCTTTTCCCGTGCGCCAAACGACAGCCCTGGCGTGCCCTTCTCCACCACGATGCAGGATATCCCGCGCGGACCGGCTTCTCCGGTTCGGACCATGGCAACGTAGATATCCGAGACGCCTCCGCCGGAGATGAATGCTTTTGCGCCGTCGAGCACATAATGTTCTCCCTCGCGCCGCGCTCGCGTGCTAAGGCTCGCCGCATCAGAGCCCGAGCCCGGCTCCGTCAAACAGTAACTTGCGAAATGCTGCATGGTGCACAGTTTCGGCAGAAACTTTCTGCGGACATCGGCGCCGCCGTAGGCATCGATCATCCACGCGGCCATGTTGTGTATCGAGATGTAGGCGGCGGTCGACGTGCACCCGTGTGCCAGTTCCTCGAAAATCAACGCGGCGTCGAGGCGGCTGAGCGCCGAGCCGCCGACATCTTCCTTCACGTAAATACCACCGAAGCCGAGGGTGGCGGCCTTGCGCATGCTTTCGACCGGGAAGATCTCACCCTCGTCCCAGTCGCGCGCCTGCGGCATCATTTCATCGCGCGCGAACTGCCTCGCCGTGGCCTGAAATGCGCGTTGTTCCTCGGACAGCTCGAAATCCATGGATGGCCCACCCTGCTGCCTCCGGCTTTAGCAAGCGGGCCCGGCGCGCGGCAACCGGGCAGGCCTCTCGGAGATTTATGACATATGCCGGAATTTTCGGGCTGCTAAAGCATCTAATCTGACAGGCAGTCGGCCATGAACGGAGAGCAAAAATGGCAAGTGGGGACAATAAGCCCAGCGGACCCGACTTAACCAAGGGCATTCCAGCTGCCGATCTCGCTGAAGGGGCCATGCTGACCGGTCACATTGGTGACGACGAGGTGATGCTGGCGCGCCAGGGCGGCAAGCTGTTTGCGGTGTCAGCCCATTGCACCCACTACCATGGGCCGCTCGCCGAGGGTCTCCTTGTCGGCGAGACAGTCCGCTGTCCGTGGCACCATGCACGCTTCAGCTTGCAGACGGGCGAAGCCGTGGCCGCGCCGGCGCTGAGTCCACTGGCGTGCTGGCAGGTCGAAGAGCGTGACGGCACGATTGTCGTAAAGGGCAAGAAGGGGCCGTCCGCGCCAAAGACCGCTGCATCGGCGGGCGGGCGCATCGTCATCGTCGGCGGAGGCGCCGCAGGTTTCGCGGCGGCGGAGATTTTACGACGCCGTGGCTTCGACGGCATTATCACGATGCTGTCCAACGACACTGCCGCACCCGTCGACCGGCCCAATTTATCGAAAGATTATCTCGCCGGCAGCGCACCGGAAGATTGGGTGCCCCTGCGTGGGGATGATTGGTACACCGAGAACAAAATCAGTCTTAACCTCAAGACCGAGGTCACCGCCATCGACGCAAAATCGAAAGAGCTGGTGTTAGGAGACGGAAGCAAGATCAGGTTTGACAAATTGCTGCTGGCGACCGGGGCTGAACCCGTCAAGCTCGATATTCCAGGCGCCGATCAGAAGCACGTCCACACTTTACGCTCGTTGAACGATTGCCGCGCGATCATCGCGCAGGCGAAAGACGCAAAGCGAGCCGTGGTAATCGGCGCAAGCTTCATCGGTTTGGAGACGGCGGCTGCGTTGCGTGCTCGCGACATCGAGGTTCATGTAGTGGCGCCGGAAAAACGCCCGCTCGAGCGGGTATTCGGGCCTCAGCTTGGAGACTTCATCCGTACGCTGCATGAAGAGCATGGCGTCAAATTCCATCTCGAGGACAGCGTGAGTGCAATTGACGGCAAGCGTGTGACGCTCAAGAGCGGAGGCGCGCTTGACGCCGATCTGGTGGTGATCGGGGTCGGAGTGCGTCCACGTCTGACGCTCGCTGAAAAGGCCGGACTCGCGATCGACAAGGGCGTGACCGTCAACAAATACATGGAAACCAGCGCGCCCGGAATTTACGCCGCCGGCGATATCGCCCGCTGGCCGGATCCGATCTCCGGCGAACGCATCCGCGTCGAGCATTGGGTGGTCGCCGAACGGCAGGGGCAAATCGCCGCCCTCAATATGATGGGTGTCCCTACTCCATTCAGATCGGCCCCGTTCTTCTGGAGCCAGCACTACGACGTTCCGATAAATTATGTCGGGCACGCAGAGAAATGGGACTCGATCGACATTGAGGGCGATCCCATGAAACGCGACTGCGTCGTCCGCTACAAACTGGGCGGCCGCGTAATGGCCGTCGCCTCGATTTATCGGGACAAAGACAGTCTTGAAGCGGGCCTGGAAATGGAACGGCAGGCCGGAAAAGCCAAAGGCGCACCCGGCTAACCAGCAATTTCGGTATTCCTGCCGACGGGTAGCGGCCCTTGCGCGGACGCGATAAAAGACCGGCGGGAGTACATCTATGGCAATAAAATTTGGCCGCCCGATCGAAAACCGCACCCGATTCACCCCGATGGAAACCGGACCGGCTGCGCCCGAAAGGCTCGACATCCCCACGCGGATGCGCCGCAACCGCGGTAGCGAATGGGCGCGGCGCATGGTGCGGGAGCACGTGCTCAGCGCCGACGATCTGATCTGGCCTTTGTTCGTGATGGATGGCGAAAAGACCCGCATCCCGGTTCCCTCAATGCCGGGCGTTGAGCGGCTGTCGATCGACCATGCGGTCCGTGAGGCCGAGCGTGCTGCCCGTCTGGCCATTCCTTGCATCGCACTCTTCCCATACACCGATCCGAGCCTGCGCGATGAGACGGGAAGCGAAGCGCTTAACCCGGACAATCTCGTTTGCCGGGCCATCGGCGCAATCAAGCGGGAAGTGCCGGAGGTCGGCATCCTCTGTGATGTGGCGCTTGACCCCTTTACCAGTCATGGCCACGACGGGCTGCTGCGCGACGGCGTCATCCTCAACGACGAAACTGTCGCCATATTGGTCAAGCAGGCCATTGTTCAGGCCGAAGCGGGCTGCGATATCATCGCACCCTCCGACATGATGGATGGGCGCGTTGGCGCGATCCGCAAGGCACTCGATGCCGCGCAATTCATCGACGTATCGATCATGTCGTATGCGGCGAAATACGCCTCCGCCTTCTACGGCCCGTTCCGCGATGCGGTCGGCTCCGCAAAAACGCTCACCGGCGACAAGCGTACCTATCAGATGGACCCCGGCAATTCCGATGAGGCGTTGCGCGAGGTCGCGCTCGACATCGAGGAAGGCGCCGACATGATCATGGTCAAGCCCGGGCTGCCCTACCTCGATATCGTCCAGCGCGTGAAGGAGACATTCGGGATGCCGACCTTCGCCTATCAGGTGTCGGGCGAGTACGCGATGATCATGGCGGCCTCCCAGAACGGCTGGCTGGACGGCGAGCGCGCGATGATGGAAAGCCTTGTTGCCTTCAAGCGCGCCGGCTGCGATGGCGTGCTCACATATTTCGCGCCGCGGGTAGCGGAGAAGCTCAAGGCAGGTTGACGCGAGAAGGGCACACATTCCCTCCCCGCCACCGGCCCGGTGGCAGATGTATTCAACAGGTTTAAGCGTCCATGGGTGAATTCGCCATCGGCCAAGGCGTGTCGCGTTTCGAGGATCCGCGGCTGATCCGCGGAGGCGGCAAATATATCGACGATGTCGTTTATCCCGGCATGGCGTACGGTGTCGTGTTGCGGTCGCCTCATGGCCACGCCAAAATCATCTCGATCGATGCCAGTGCCGCCAGTGCAGCGCCTGGTGTGCTGGCCGTGATCACCGCCGCCGATTGGAAAACCGCCGGCTTGGGTGAATTGCCGTCACATGGCGGCCTCAAGCGTCGCGACGGCTCGCCAATGTTCAACCCCTCCTATCCGGTGCTGGCCGACGACCGCGTGCGCTGGGTCGGCGATCCGGTTGCATTTGTGGTCGCGGAGACGCAAGCCCAGGCGGCAGACGCCGCCGAATTGATCGCTGTAGACTACGAACCGCTGCCTGCAGTCGTCTCCACCGCCAAGGCAATTGAGCCTGATGCTGCGAAGGTCTGGGACGGTTGCGCTGACAACATCAGCTTCGTCGAACTGATTGGCGACAAGGCCGCTACCGACGCCGCGTTCGCCAACGCCGCGCACATAGTGAAGCACCGTTTTGTCATTAACCGTGTGACCGCCGCCTCGATGGAGCCACGCGGCGCCGTCGGCGTCTATCTGCCGTTGGAAGACCGCTACATCATTCACTCGCCAGTGCAGCGCGCACATCCCTATCGCAGCGAACTGGCGAAACAGGTTCTCAAAGTCGCGGAGAGTAAAGTCCGGGTGATTTGCATCGATGTCGGCGGCAGCTTCGGCATGAAGACCCCGGTGTTCAATGAAGCACCGCTCACTTTGTTCGCATCGAAGCTGACAGGCCGCCCGGTCAAATGGATCAGCACGCGCACTGAAGCTTTTCTGAGCGACGCGCAGGCGCGCGACAATGTCACCGAGGCCGAACTTGCGCTCGACAAAGACGGTATCTTCCTGGGCCTGCGGGTAAAGACGATTGCCGCGATTGGCGCCTACCTGCAAAACAACATGCCGGCGTTTCTCCTCAACGCCGGGACGCTGGCCGGCACCTATCGTACGCCAGCGATCTTCGTCGACATCACCGGGGTTTTCACCAATACCAATCCGGTCCGGCCCTATCGCGGCAACGGTCGACCAGAGGCCGGCTACGTCATCGAGCGCATTATCGACATCGCCGCCGATGAGCTGAAGATCGATCCGATCGAACTCCGACGACGCAACTACATTTCGCCCCAGCAAATGCCCTTCAAGACCGGACTCACGTTCACGTACGACTGCGGCGAATTTGAAAAAAACATGGATATGGCGCTGGAGCTGCATGACAGCGCCGGTTTCAAGCGGCGGCGCGAGGAATCGCGCAGACGCGGCAAACTACGCGGTCTCGGTATTTCCAATACCATCGAACGCGCGGCAGCGGGGGGTACCGAAGGCGCTGAAGTCCGCTTTGACCGCAGCGGCAGCGTGACGTTGTTTTCAGGTTCGGTGACTGCGGGCCAGGGACACGAAACCGTGTTCAAGCAGCTGGTGTGTGACCGTCTCGGATTACATCCTGACGACGTGCGTTACGTGCAAGGCGATACCGACGAGGTCTTTTACGGCGAAGGCACAGGCGGCTCACGGACGTCCACAATGTCCAGCGCGGCATTCCAGATGGCGACCGATAAAGTGATAGAGAAGGCCAAGGCCATTGCCGCGCACGCACTCAAGATCGATGTCCCCGACGTGAATTTCGCTGAGGGCGTGTTTTCCTCGCCGAAGACCAACCGGACTATGACGATCAAGGACGTCGCCATCGACTCCGCCAACCCGGCGAAAATTCCGGCGTCAATGGAGCCCGGGCTGTTTGCGACTGCCGTTTACAAGGCGCCGGTGCAGAATTTTCCGAACGGCTGTCACGTCTGCGAAGTGGAGATCGACAGGGAAACCGGAGTGGTCGACATCGTGCGTTACAGCGTGGTGGATGATGTCGGCACCGTTCTCAACCCCATGTTGCTGCATGGCCAGATCCACGGTGGTGTGGCGCAAGGCGCGGGCCAGGTGCTGATGGAAGACATCCACTTCGACGCGAGCGGTCAGCTCGTCACTGCCTCGTTCATGGACTACGCGATGCCGCACGCGCACAACCTCTGTGAAATGGAGGTCGAGTCCAATCCGGTGCCAACCAAGACAAATCCGCTTGGCACCAAGGGTGCCGGCGAAGCGGGGAATGTCGGC
>DASXLC010000149.1:0-3685 GCA_036496445.1 Pseudolabrys sp.
CACGGTGCCAGCCTTGCCATCCAACCTTGCCATGATGCATGGGAGCCTATAGCTACGACGCGCCGCGCCCGTAGCTCAGCTGGATAGAGCACCAGACTACGAATCTGGGGGTCAGGAGTTCGAATCTCTTCGGGCGCGCCAGAAAAATCAATGCTTTTAGCAAAAGCGCCGGATGCACGACGAAAGCGAAACTCACCACAGACTAACCGCAAAATAGGGCGGCAGTGCATCGTTGGCGGATCTTCCATGTTGATGCTTGGTGTCCTCTCCGTCGGATCGCGATCCGTTAGTTTGGAACGGGTACTTGGCCTGTTTAACAGGGTTTCCAAGTCTGGTTCATCGCGTCGATTTCAGGATGCCCGCAAGCGGCCGCTATCTGGCGCTGCTTTGGCAAATCATGTCGTTGCCTCTCGCTGAGCCATGCCGTTCCGTAATTCGCGATCAGCTCGTCTTCTTGCGCCCGGGTCGGCGGGCCGGCGCTTTCGCGCTCCGGCTTGCCCCCGCGCCGATCGATTGCTCGATCGCGCGCAATCGCGCCTCGAGCCTTGGTACGGCGAAATCGATGAATGCGCGTAGTTTGACCGGCAGCAGCCGGTTCGACGCATGGACCAGGCTGACCGGCGTGGATGCGCATTCGAACCGGGAAAGCAGGATCACGAGCCTGCCCTCGCGCACTCCCTGCTCCGCCTGATAGCTGGTAGCTTGAACGATGCCGAGTCCCGCCTCGGCCGCGGCCAGCGCCGACTCGGCGATGGTGGTCGACATCCGCACATGGATCGGAAAGGTCTGATCGCCGCCCAGTCCGCGAAACCACCAGCTATTGAGCGGTCCCAGTGCCGACCAGGCGATGCAGTCGTGCTTGCCGAGGTCGCGTGGATGCGCAGGCGTGCCGCGGCGGGCGAGGTAGTCCGGGCTTGCACATAGAACGATCCGCACATGCCCGACCTGCCGGGCGATCAGGCTGCTGTCCGCCAGTTCCGCGATGCGCACGGCGGCGTCGACACGCTCCTCGACAAGGTTGACGACGCGATCCACCAGCATCAGCCGCAGATTGATGTCCGGGAAGGCGGTCAGGAATTCAAGCACGACAGGCTGAGGGTGCAGGCGTCCGAAACCTCCCGGCGCGGTCACCGTGAGATCGCCCTTGGGCGTTTGGTAGGCCCGGGTGACGGACTGCTCGGCATCCCTCACCTCGTCGAGAATGCGCTCGCAGGCGACATAGAACAGCTGCCCCTGATCGGTCAGTGACACCTTGCGCGTCGATCGCCGCAGCAGGCGGGCCCCGAGGTCGGTCTCTAGGTCCGCGACGCGGCGGCTCATGGTTGCAAGCGGCGTTCCGAGTTCGCGGGCAGCGGCGGAAAAACTGCCCACCTTCGCCACGGCTACAAACGCCGACATGGCTTCAAATCGATCCATGGCTTCTCATTTGACGGGAGAGTGATTCCAAAATTTACCCGGTTATTTCTGTCGCAGCGAGCGGTAAATACAGCGTTCACATTCGGTGCGGCTTCACTGCATCTATCACCCAGTAAATCCAGGGGAGTAATTCGATATGAAGATCACGACATCGGCGGCCGTCGCAGCCGCTTTCCTGTCTGCGTTCGCATTCGGCGCGATCGCCGCCGCGGGGTCAGGTGCGTCGGTCAGCACGCCTGAAATGGACCTGAAGTTCGGCCCGACTGGCGTATCTGATGGTGCGCATGGCGAATTGTACGCCGCCGCGGCCTACGGCGACCATTCCAAAGGGGCGCACGGCACCTTCATAAAGATGCCGGCCGGCTTTGTGAGCAAGGTTCACACCCACACCGAGGACTACTGGGGTGTCGTGATTTCCGGCGTCGCCGTCAACGGCAAGCCCGGCAGCGCGGATCTGGCGCTGCCTGTGGGGTCCTATTGGTATCAGAAGGGCGGCGAACGCCATGTCACGAAGTGCATCTCGGCGAACGAGTGCATCTTCTTCATCAGTCAGAATGGCAAGTTTGACTACCTCAGCGACGCCGCGAAATAGCACGACCGGCTCATCGCACAGACGACGCTAGGCGTGAGGTGTTCCCGCGCAAGCGGGGCACCTACCGCGTCTCGGCATTTTCCTGGCCATTCACCAAACAAAGTGAGAGCGAACAGGGGCAAAACTGTCACTATACTTGCGGTACCCGGCGTCCTGTTGGGGGCACTCGCTATATCCGGTCCTGCCGGCGCACAGGTACAGAAGACGGGCAATAGCGCCATGGCCAAGCTATAGTGCCCATCTTCATCGGCCGCGGCGCGCCATTTTTATTAATCATCATCTGCAGTCCTCACCCACTCGGCGGCAGAGCGGGCGTCCAAACGACGACGCTCGGGGACGGCATTGCACGCATTAAGCGTAGAACGGGCAGCGACTTGGCACCGGGAACCTGCCATGCTAGCCTTTTTATCGCTCAATAGCTTGAGCCAACGAGAGTTCTGGCCGGCCGATCGCATCGCGAAGTGGCGCGCGCCGGTCCGGAGCCGGCAATCACAGAAAGGATACGCCATGGCGGACAAAGCGAGTGCTTCCATGACTTCGGATACCGGGTCGGCGGCCGCCGAGGTGTCCGAAGCGCGCGATCAAGTCGCCTCCAAGCTGGTTGACAGATTTGCTCTTTGGTCCGGCGTCGCCGGACTGGTGCCGCTGCCGGTAGTTGACGTGCTCGCGGTTGGCGGACTGCAAGTGCAGATGCTGCGTCGACTCTCGCAAATCTATGGTGTGGAGTTTTCTCAAAACCGTGGCAAGGCACTGATTGCAGCGCTCGCCGGCTGCATGATCCCGGCGACGAGCGGCATGGGCGCGGCAAGCGCACTCAAGGCGGTGCCGGTTCTCAATCTCTTGGCTGCCGGATTCATCATGCCCGTGCTTTCGGCCGGTGCCACTTACGCCATTGGCAAGGCCTTCGTTCAGCACTTTGAATCGGGCGGCACGTTGCTTGACTTCAATCCGCCGGATTACCGCGAGTTCGTAAAGGCGCAAAAAGAGATGTGGGAGTCACGTTCACGCCCGCGCAACACCAGCTCGACGACGGCGACGTCGTCTCCTTGAATCGTCGCGGTTTTGCGAAACTAGGATTCGTCTAGCGAAACGAGGGGCGCTACACGATCGACCGATACCCAGAAACGACGCCCCTTCTCGCGCCCAAAGCTATCTGTTAGGCGCTCACCGATACCCAGCGGACGCCCTACATAGGCATGACACAACGGATGGCGGCAAACAGGCTTTCGGGAGTATTGGTCCGTAAATCGGCCTAGTAAACGCGTGGCAGTCAATCCGTCGCAGTCCAATCATGGCAGCAGCCATCCTCGCCTACATCATCGCGTGCCTGCTTACGGGCTTCTGCGGCACGCATCGTCGGATGGGTTTTTGGGGAACCTTCATCCTTACGCTGTTCGCGACTCCGTTGCTGGTGTTGCCGGTCCTGTTCATGACCGGCCCATCCCGTCGTTTTGAATGGCGATCCCGCGAATAGATCGGCTTAGTCGGCGCCGTAGATCGGCCAAGCCGCCGACGAATTCCGGTAACCCGGCAACACCTGCACTGCCGTAGAACGAGCGTACGATCATGTCCTTCCTTCAGCTCGTTCGCCGCGAAATGCACGGCTCAATGCCGAAGCTGTTAGTCATGTCCGGCGTCGGCGGCATCAGCAACGCTTCGATTCTCGCGGCCATCAAT
>DASXLC010000150.1:0-4450 GCA_036496445.1 Pseudolabrys sp.
CTCGATATGGGGAAGGTCGATGGTCAGGCCGGCATTGATCATCAGCGCAATTTTCTGGCCATCTTTGGTGACGCAAGGCCGCTCGCGCAGCGCGCGATATTGCGCCTGCCGGCGGGCGCGTAACTTCACCCGCTCGCCGTACGATGCCTGGATGTCCTGCGGCGGCCGCATGTGAATGTGGCCCGTGGAGCCGTCGACGATAATGGCGTCGCCCGTTTCGACCAGGCCTGTTGCATTGTCGATTTCGCCCACCGTTGGAATGCCGAGCGCGCGTGCAACAATCGAGACGTGGGAGGTCGGTCCGCCCTCCTCCAGCACGAGGCCGCGCAGCCTCTTGCGGTCGTAGTCGAGCAGCGCCGCGGGTCCCATGGAGCGCGCCACGACGATCGCATTTTCCGGCAACTGTTCCTTGGTCGGCGCGTGGTCCTGGCCCATCAACACGCGCATCAGCCGGTTGGCGAGATCGTCGAGGTCGTGCAAACGCTCACGCAAATAGTGGTCGGAGGCGCGCAGCATTCGCGCGCGGGTATCGGACTGCACGCGTTCCACTCCGGCCTCGGCGGTGAGACCGGTCATAACCGCTTCCTTGATCTTGTGCAGCCAGCCCTGGTCATACGAAAACATGCGGTAGGCTTCGAGCACGTCGCGATGCTCGCCGCCATCCGCAATATCGCGGTGTTCGACCAGCCGATCCAGATCCTCGCGCAAGGTGGCGATGGCGGCGTCAAGCCGCTTGAGTTCGTGTGGAATATCGTCGGCGATAACGTCCGTAATGACCACGCGCGGCTCGTGCAGGACGACGTGACCGAGCGCGATCCCGTCCGACAGCGAGCTTCCGGTCAGGTGCATCGGGTGGCGCGCGACCGGTTCGGCGCCGGGTCGCGCGAGCGAGGACAGCTCGCCGGATGCGATCATCTCGGCGAGCACCATCGCCGTGGTCTGCAGCGCCTCTTCCTCTTCTTCAGTGTAGGTGCGGCGCGCGCGGTTCTGCACCACCAGCACGCCAAGGGTGTTGCCGGCGCGCAGGATCGGCACGCCGAGGAACGAGTGGTAGATTTCTTCGCCGGTTTCCGCCCGGTAG
This sequence comes from Pseudolabrys sp., assembly GCA_036496445.1. Taxonomy (GTDB): domain Bacteria; phylum Pseudomonadota; class Alphaproteobacteria; order Rhizobiales; family Xanthobacteraceae; genus Pseudolabrys. The sequence continues at coordinate 1,082 of DASXLC010000150.1, forward strand.
GAGAAGGCCGGATGCGCCTGCGCGTCGGACAGGTTCATCGGATTGGCTTCGCCGGCGACCAGACCGACCAGGCCTTCGTCGGCTTTCAGCACGGTCTGGTGGACGGCTTCGCGCTTCAATCCTTCGGTGGCGTATAGCTCGAGCGTTCCGTCTACGCGCAGGACGTAGACAGAGCACACCTCGGCCACCATGTTGGCGGCGATCAACACCACTACTTTGTCGAGTCGATCCTGTGCGCTGACCTGCTCCGCCATAACCTCGCGAAGCCGGCGCAGCAGCACGCGCGGACCGCCGAGCGCGCCACGCATTATTGAGGTCCTCTGGCCGCGGCCTGGGCCCGCGGCATCTATATGGCCAAATCGTGTACGAATGGCGACTGCGCGATTCCGCACCGGCGGCCGCCTATGCTCAGGCTATAGCCAATGGCCCATGCAAGGGGCAAGCCAAAGCGGCCGTTGCCCCTCGAAACCGTCTGCCTTTTGCAAGCTATTCCGGGCTCGCGGCCTCGGGCAGCGCCCTGGAATGATAAAAAATCGAGCGGGAACTGATGAAAGCTACGCCTTGTCCAGTCCGTAAAGCGTATGCAGCGTGCGCACTGCCAGGTCGGTTTGAGCGGCCTTGATCAGCACCGAAAATTTGATCTCGGACGTGGTGATGGCAAGAATATTGATCTTCTGCTGGGAAAGAGCCTTGAAAGCCTGTGCAGCGACACCGGCGTGGCTGCGCATGCCAATTCCGATGACCGAGACCTTGGCAACGTCGGTTGCCCCGTCCAGCCGTTCGAAGCCGATTGAACTCCTGGCCTTGTCGAGCGTCATACGGGCGCGCTCATAGTCGGCGGAGGGCACCGTGAAGGTGAGATCCGTCGTGGCTCCATCCGACGAAACGTTTTGCACGATCATATCCACGTTGATGTTGCTGTCGGCGAGCGGACCAAAGATGGCGGCCGCGACTCCGGGCTTATCCTGCACCCGGCGAATCGAGATCTGCGCCTCGTCCTTGGAAAATGCGATGCCGGTGACGACTTGCTGTTCCACGATGTCTCCCTCGTCGCAAATGAGTGTGCCCGACGGCGGTTTGGAGGGATCGATGTCCTCCGGTTTTTCAAAACTCGAGCGCACAAAGATGCGCACATTGTGCACCATGCCGAGCTCGACCGAACGCACCTGCATGACTTTCGCGCCGAGCGAGGCAAGCTCGAGCATTTCCTCGTACGCAATCTTGGCCAAACGGTGGGCCTGCGGCACCACGCGCGGGTCGGTGGTATAAACGCCATCCACGTCGGTGTAGATGTCGCAGCGTTCCGCGCCGATTGCGGCAGCGATCGCCACCGCCGAGGTGTCGGAACCGCCGCGTCCGAGCGTGGTGACGCGGCCGGTTTCCTTGTTCATGCCCTGGAAGCCGGCGATGACCGCGACCTGCCCGTGCTCCTTGAACCGCTTGATAAGCTCCGCTCCGTTCACATCCAGAATACGGGCGGAGGCATGCGCGTTGTCGGTCAGGATTGGCAATTGCCAGCCCTGCCACGATCGCGCGTTCACGCCCATGCCTTCGAGTACGATTGCGAGCAACCCGGCGGTGACTTGTTCCCCGGTAGCGACGACCGCATCGTATTCGCGGGCATCGTGCAGCATGGCCGCCTGTCGAGACCACTCGATCAGCTGATTGGTCACGCCCGCCATGGCGGAGACGACGACGGCCACATCGTGGCCGGCATCGACCTCGCGCTTGACGTGGCGTGCCACGTTGCGGATGCGGTCAAGATCGGCGACCGACGTTCCGCCGAATTTCATCACCAGACGAGCCATGACATTCCCGGATGCGCCGAAAGGCGCTAACAAACGGCCGGCGCAAACGTTAAAGCCCTGAGCGCCGGCCGAAAACGCGCGTATACATACCGGCGGGGTGCGGCAACCGCAACATCGCTGCTACAACGTGGTTATAGTTCGAAGAATCCAGGGTCTGATGACGCGATACATCGAGCACATCCTGCAGCCCGGCGAGACCGTGGCCTATACGACGACCCTGCACTGGGTCGTCTATTTGCCGGCGATCGGGCTGTGGCTGCTGGCTTTCATTGCGCTCACCGTTGGCGGCGTTACGGGGCCGGTTGCGCTTCTGGCCGCGCTTGTCTGTGCGCTGGCCGGTCTTGGACTGGCTTTCAGGGCCTGGTTCCGGCGCTGGACGACCGAGATTGATGTGACTGACCGCCGCATCGTCTACAAGCGGGGCTTCATCCGCCGGCATACGGTTGAGATGAACATGGATAAGGTTGAAAGCGTGGATGTTGATCAGTCGATATTGGGACGGATGCTCAATTTCGGTGACATCACCATTCGCGGGACCGGCGTTGGCATCGAGCCGTTGCACGATATCGACGCGCCCCTCGAATTTCGAAATCAGGTGACCGCCCGCTGAAACCAGGGCGGCCGGAGACAGGCATGGCAGGCAAGCGTCGCGCATCGTCGGTCGATCAAGCCGAGATCGAGCGTTTCTCACGCCATGCCGCCGACTGGTGGAATCCGCGCGGGCCCATGGCGGCCCTGCACAAGTTCAATCCCGTCCGGCTCGGCTATATCCGCGACCAGGCCGCGGCGCATTTCAACCGCGATGCAAAAAAGCTGGACTGTCTGAAAGGCCTGCGCATGCTGGATATCGGCTGCGGCGGCGGCATCCTGTCGGAGCCGCTGGCGCGGCTGGGTGCGGAGATGGTCGGCGCGGATCCGTCGGAGGACAATATCAATGCTGCCCGGGCGCATGCCGAAGGTGCGGACGTCGTCGTCGATTATCGCGCCACGACCGCGGAAGATCTGGCCGCTGCGAACGAGCGCTTCGACGTGGTGCTGGCCATGGAAGTGGTTGAACACGTCGCTGACGTTGGTGCGTTCGTGGCGACCTGCGCTACGACGGTCAGACCCGGTGGTTTGATGATCACCGCCACCTTGAATCGCACACTGAAGAGCTTTGCGCTCGCCATTGTCGGCGCCGAATATGTCTTGCGTTGGCTGCCGCGCGGCACGCATCAGTGGGACAAATTTGTCACGCCTGTGGAGCTTGAAGACGCAATCGAGCGCAACGGTCTGCAGGTGACCGGAGAGCGCGGCGTGATCTACAACCCGTTCGCCGACCGCTGGCAGTTGTCATCCGATATGGACGTCAACTACATGCTGGTAGCGCAGCGCCCGAAATAAAAGGAGAGGCCGCATGATTCTCGAACTGGTCGAATTTAATTCGCCGAAAGGCTGGAGCCGTCAGCAAGTGGCCGAGGAAGCGCGGCACGTGATTCCGAAATGGCGCGCCAACAAGGAATTGCTGCGCAAGCACTTTCTGCTCGAGCTCAATGGCAAGACCGGTGCAGGCGTCTACATC
>DASXLC010000151.1:0-35275 GCA_036496445.1 Pseudolabrys sp.
CCAACGGGGCGTCCAATAAACTCGACTGATTTTCTTGTGCGGTAGAAACTAGGCGACTGCGTGGTGGGCGCGACAGGGATCGAACCTGTGACCCCTACCATGTCAAGGTAGTGCTCTTCCGCTGAGCTACGCGCCCTTAAACCGGCATGATCTATCGGCTCCACCGGGACGAGGCAAGGCCACCGGCGCCGCTAGGCGGCCAGCATTTTCTGGACTTCGGTCACAAGTTCACGCAGGTGCACCGGCTTCGACAGCACCTTGGCGTGCTTGGGCGCATTGGAGTCGGCATTGAGCGCAACCGCCGCGAAGCCTGTGATGAACATGATCTTGATATCGGGGTCGAGTTCGGCGGCTCTGCGGGCAAGTTCGATACCGTCCATTTCCGGCATGACGATATCGGTCAGCAGCAGTTCGAACGGTTCCTCGCGCAGCCGGTGATAGGCGGAGAGGCCATTGTCATAGGAGGTCACGTCGAAGCCGGCATTTTGCAACGCCTTGACCAAAAAGCGCCGCATATCAGTGTCGTCTTCAGCCAGGAGGATTTTGGACATAACCACTCAACACCACCACTCAGCACCCCGTCCGGCCGGACTTTGGCCGTCTCAGCCAGCTCATTAAGACTTATGCCCGGTAAATAACGAGTGAACCAAAAGCATGGCTTGGCTTTGTGGCCCAGCCATGAACAATAGACGGTATAACGAGGTGTTAAAGCCTGTCCGACCCTACGGTATCCAAGTCTTCCTATGGCCTGTATTTCATGAGCGAAATCCGCGACGAGCTTGATCCGCCGTTCGAAGTCCTCGAGCCCAAGGCGTGTCAGGGCCCGGTGCTGTTCAATTCTCCGCACAGCGGCTCGACCTACCCGCGCAATTTCCTCACGGCCTGCCGGCTCGATATCGCGACCTTGCGGCGCTCGGAAGACAGCTTCGTCGATGAACTCGTCGCCGGCGTGGTTCACTGCGGTTTCCCCCTGATGCGCGCGCATTTTCCGCGCTGCTTTGTCGACGTGAACCGCGAGCCCTACGAACTCGATCCGCGCATGTTCGAAGGGCGGCTACCGTCATTCGCCAACACGCGATCAATGCGCGTGGCCGGTGGCCTCGGAACGGTGGCCCGCGTGGTCGGCGATGCCCAGGAGATCTACGATCAGCGGATACCGGTTGATGACGCGTTGCGGCGAATCGAGAGCCTTTACAAGCCTTATCACCGCACCCTGCGCCGCCTGTTCGGCCGGTTGCACCGGGATTTTGGCGCCGCTGTCTTGATTGACTGTCATTCCATGCCATCCACCGCGGGTCATCGGGACGAACGACCCCGGCCTGAATTTGTATTGGGTGACCGGTATGGCACCAGTTGCGTCGGCGTCGTGGCAGAGACGGTCGAAAAGACCCTGCGGGCGCTTGGCTACACGGTCAGCCGCAACAAGCCATATGCGGGCGGCTTCATCACCGAACACTACGGCAACCCTGCTGCAGGCCTTCATGCCATCCAGCTTGAGATAAATCGCGCCCTTTACATGGATGAACGGCGTTACCAGCGGTCATCAACATTCGACCGCCTGGCAGCTGATCTGGAGACCCTGGCCCGACGCCTGGGTGAAATCCCACTGGAGCAACTTCGGCCCTACCGGGCCGCCGCCGAATAGCCGCCGCTCCATAAAAAAAGGGGCCGCTAGCGGGTGCGAGCGGCCCAAGTCTAGGGAGGAAACGCCCAAGGAGGGCAGCAGTAGCTCTCGCTACCGCACTGCAATAAGCTACATCGCGACGCACAAAAATCAAGGTTTAAGGCTGTGTTTTCCATGCTATTTTCGCATGGCTGCTGCCCGTGACGCGTCTTCCCGCATCGCCCATGCGAAAACAATCGACGTGGAACCCCCGCACCGCAGCAGAAATTTCTTCGATTTGGCGATACAGCCGGATCACGCCGTTGCCGACGGGCGCGCTGTCCGATAGGCGGAAGGCAGACAACAGGTGGGCGGCATGACGGCCATCGACTTCAGCAGCTTCGTCGATCAACTTGCCACCGCGTCCGGCGATACAATTCTTCCGTTTTTTCGCACCGCGCTGGCGATCGAGAACAAAAAGGCCGGTGGCTTCGATCCCGTCACCGCGGCGGACCGCGCAGCGGAGCAGAGCATGCGCACGCTCATCCGCAAGCAGTTCCCTGGCCACGGAATCCTGGGTGAGGAATACGGATCCGAGCGTACGGACGCCGAATACGTGTGGGTTCTCGATCCGATCGACGGCACGAAGTCGTTTATTTCCGGCGTGCTGGCCTGGGGTACGCTGATCGGGCTGATGCGCTTCGGTGAGCCGGTGTTCGGCATGATGAACCAGCCGTTCACGCGCGAGCGCTTCTCCGGCGATGGAGGCGCGGCGCGCTACCGTGGCCCGGCCGGCAACCGCGATTTGCACGTCCGCGGATGCACGGGCATCGACGACGCCTTGTTGTATACGACGAGCCCGCTGCTGATGAGCCGCGACGACCGCGCGGCTTTCGGAAAGCTGGAGGACAGGGTGAAGCTCTCGCGCTACGGCGGCGATTGCTACGCCTACTGCATGCTGGCGGCGGGCCTGATTGATCTCATCATCGAGACCGAAATCAAGCCCTACGATATCGTCGCGATCATCCCGATCGTCACCGGCGCCGGTGGGATTGTCACGACATGGGACAACGGCCCGGCACAAGGTGGCGGTCGCATCATCGTCGCCGGCGACAGGCGCGTGCATCAGGCAGCGCTGGAAATCCTCGGCAGCTGAGAGCGAAGTGGGCCGGGCGCCCGCTAAAACCGCGGTGTACCAGGCACGAAAGCATCGAAGGCCGCCCAGAATTGTGCGCGGTATTGGTCCTGTTCCTGCAGGATCTCGTGTTTAGAGCCGGCCAGGATGAGGTGACGCCCGGCCAGCAAGTTTTGGCCAAAAGTCTCGATTGCCGGGGTCGAAACGACCTCATCACGGCCTGCAGCCACCATCAGAATCGGTTGGCGGATGCTGGCGGAATAGGAGTGCTCGGCGAATTGATTCATTTGCCGCATGGCGGCATCGGCCCAGGCCACGGTCGGCGCCCCGAGCCCAAGCGAAGGCTCCTGCTCCATGATTGCGGCATTGCGTACATAACGCACAGGATCAGAGGTCAGCACATTCCCGACAAAGCCCTCAGTTCCGGCCACAGAGGAATCGCCGGTCGGAACATAAGCGCCTCCGCGTCCGATCATCCGCATGAGGCGTGCGAGCGGACCGGCAACGCGCGTAAGCCGTCCAGGCGGAAGCGCGATCATCGGCGCCGATAGCACCGTGCGCTCGAACCAGCGGCTGCCGTCATGGCAGGCGCGGATCATCACCGCCGCGCCCATGGAGTGAGCCAGCGCAAAAATGGGCGGCGGGCAGTCGGGCAGGACGACCTGCTCCATCACTGCTTCGAGATCAGTGATGTAGTTTCCAAAGTTTCGCACATAGCCCTTGTGACGGTCGGACAACCGGCGGTCGGAAAGCCCTTGCCCGCGCCAGTCGAAAGTTGCCACCGCGAACCCGCGCGCCCGCAGATCGCGAACGGTCTCAAAGTATTTTTCGATGAACTCTGCACGGCCCTGCATGACCACAACGGTGCCCTTGCGGCCTGGCGGCGGCGCCCAGCGCGCAAAGCGCAGATTGACCCCGTCGGAGGTTTTGATCGCACCGACGACCACACCGTCTGGCACCGGATTGGCGGGGATTGAGACGAGTTTCATGAGGCTGGAAAAAGCCGTGCGGCAGCGCTTCGGGCTTATAGCAGGGTGGCGAGCACGCTCAATCCAAAGTCGAGATTTTTGTGAAATACCGAGTAAGTTCAGTGGTCTATCGGTCTATTGAGCAGACCTTGCACGCCCGAGAGTCGCACCCATATCAATCGTGCGCAGGCCAGATGGCTGCGCACGGTTAGGTCCGGCCATTCGGCGGACCACCGCATGTCGCTCAACAATGGAGGATATGCCATGCGAACTTTTGATCTTGCTCCCCTTTACCGTTCCACCGTCGGCTTCGACCGGCTGTTTTCAATGCTGGACGGATTTGAGGCCGCTCCGGGTTACCCGCCGTACAACATCGAGCGTACCGGTGAGAACGACTACCGCGTCACCGTTGCGGTCGCCGGCTTCGGCGAAAACGAGCTTTCGATCGAGGCGAAAGAAAACACGCTGACGATCAAGGGCTCGAAGGAGGCCAAGGAGGAACAGAATGGTGAGGTCCTCTATCAGGGCATCGCCGCGCGCGCTTTCGAGCGCGTCTTCCAGCTTGCCGATCATGTCCTGGTCAAGAACGCGAGCCTCGAGAACGGACTTCTGCACGTCGATCTCGTACGCGAAATCCCCGAGGCAAAGAAACCGCGCCAGATTCCGATCGGCAACGGCCAGGCCAAAGCTCGGGTGGTTGACACCAAAGCAGCAGCCTGACGCCTCAAGCGAATTGCAGGACGGCGGCGCCCCGGCTCTCCGGGGCGCTTTCGTTCTATTGGGGGTGTTGCCATCCCTTTCCGCGCCGCCTCAAACCTCAAAAAACAGCCGGTCACGCAATGGCATTGCGCGGTTATCGTGTCCGTGGTCCTGTTCTTGCTTAGCTAAGGAGCGCCGCCGCAATAAAAGGAAAGGATTCACCCATTCCGGCGTGGACCAGCCTTGTGTGGCGGGGCAAAATTTGGCATGGTCCATTAGGACAGTAATGCTGTCCTAATGGCGGGTGGCCTCGGTGGCGGCCTTGGAGGCAGGGCAGGCATCGGTGGCGCCCAACAGGAACGGCCACGGGCGGCGACGAGCCGGACAAGGTTGTCCTTTTTCGAGATCAGTTACGCGTTGACCGCGAGCGCTGGCCTCGTGGTGATGAGTACGCTGGAGCATGGCGTGCACCGGCGGGGCAGGATGAGATGAGCGAGGAGAAACGCAGCGCAGAATTCGCCGGACGCGGTTCGACCGCCGATCCCGGCACTCCGCTTGCGCAGGGTCTCTACGATCCGGCGCTCGACAAGGATTCCTGCGGCGTCGGCTTCATTGCGGACATCAAGGGCCGCAAGTCGCACCAGCTCATCGAAGATGGATTGCGCATCCTTTGCAATCTTGAACATCGCGGCGCGGTCGGCGCCGATCCGCGTATGGGAGATGGCGCCGGGATTCTCGTGCAGATCCCGCACAAATTCTTTGCCAGGAAAACGGCGGAGCTCGGTTTCAAGCTCCCGAAGGCCGGCGAGTACGCGGTCGGCTATCTGTTCATGCCGAACGATACAAACTGGCGGCAGATTATCCGCGACATTTACGCGGAGGTGATCGCGCGCGAAGGGCTGACCTTGCTCGGCTGGCGCGATGTGCCGACTGACAATTCGACGCTCGGCGAAACCGTCAAGCCAACTGAGCCGAAGCACATGCAGGTGTTCATCGGCCGCGGCAAAAAGAAGTTCTCCGAGGACGAATTCGAGCGCCGGCTGTACATTCTGCGCAAGTCGATCTCCAACGCGATCTATCGCCGCAGGGAGCGCCGCACGTCAGGCTACTACCCGGTGTCGATCTCGTGCCGCACGGTGATCTACAAGGGAATGTTCCTGGCCGACCAACTCGGCGCCTACTATCCCGACCTGCGCGATCCGGATTTCGAGAGCGCTCTCGCACTGGTCCACCAGCGCTTCTCAACCAATACTTTCCCGACGTGGTCGCTGGCGCATCCGTATCGCTACATCGCGCACAACGGTGAGATCAATACGCTGCGCGGCAACGTCAACTGGATGGCGGCGCGACAGGCTTCGGTGTCCTCGCCGCTGTTCGGCAAGGACATCAACAAGCTGTGGCCGATCTCCTATGAAGGCCAGTCCGATACCGCCTGTTTTGACAACGCACTCGAATTCCTCACGCAAGGCGGCTATTCGCTCGCCCACGCGATGATGATGATGATACCCGAAGCCTGGGCGGGCAACCCGCTCATGGACGAGGAGCGCCGCGCCTTTTACGAATACAATGCCGCGCTGATGGAGCCGTGGGACGGACCGGCGGCGATTGCCTTTACAAACGGCCGCCAGATCGGCGCGACGCTCGATCGCAACGGCTTGCGGCCGGCGCGTTACCTGCTCACGCGCGATGACCGGATTGTCATGGCATCCGAAATGGGCGTGCTGCCGATCCCGGAAAAAGACATCATCAAGAAATGGCGCCTGCAGCCGGGCAAGATGCTGCTCGTCGATCTCGACGAAGGTCGCCTGATTCCCGATGAGGAATTGAAAGCCACGCTGGCGAAGAGCCACCCCTACAAGGAATGGCTCGCACGCACGCAAATTGTCCTTGAGGAGCTGCCCGGCACCGCCAATGAAGCGCCAATCTCCAACCTGTTGCTGCTCGATCGCCAGCAGGCCTTCGGCTACACGCAAGAAGACCTGAAATTCCTGATGACGCCGATGGCGACCACCGGTGAGGAAGCGGTCGGCTCCATGGGCAATGACACGCCGATTTCGGCCCTGTCGGACAAGCCGAAATCGTTGTTCACCTATTTCAAGCAAAACTTCGCGCAGGTCACCAACCCGCCGATCGATCCGATCCGCGAGGAGCTGGTGATGAGCCTCGTCTCCATCATCGGCCCGCGTCCAAACTTGCTCGATCATGAGGGCATGTCGAACACCAAACGACTCGAGGTGCGCCAGCCGATCCTGACCAATGAAGACCTTGAGAAGATCCGCTCGATCTCGGAGATGAGCGGCGACCATTTCAAGTCAAGTACCTTCGATATCACTTTTCCCGCCGAGCACGGCGCTGACGGTATGGGGTGGGCGATCGACGAATTATGCGATCGTGCCGAGGAAGAAGTGCGCAAAGGCTGCAACATTATCATCCTGTCTGACCGCAAGGCCGGCGCCGACCGTATTCCGATCCCGGCGCTGCTGGCCTGCGCCGCCGTACATCATCATCTGATCCGCAACGGCCTGCGTACCTCGGTCGGCATGGTTGTGGAGACAGGCGAACCGCGTGAGGTCCACCATTTTGCGTGCCTTGCCGGCTACGGCGCGGAAGCGATCAATCCTTATCTCGCGTTCGAAACTCTGATCGCCATGAAGGGCGACCTTCCGGGCAAGCCGCTCGACGACAGGGAAATCGTCAAAAAATACATAAAGGCAATCGGCAAGGGTTTGCTCAAGGTGATGTCCAAGATGGGCATCTCCACCTACCAGTCCTATTGCGGCGCGCAGATTTTCGACGCCGTCGGGCTGCGGCAGGATTTCGTCGACAAATATTTCACCGGAACCCACACGCGCATCGAGGGCGTCGGTCTTGGCGAGATCGCGGAAGAGGCCGTGCGCAAGCACCGGGATGCGTTCAATGACTCTCCCATTTACCGCTCAATGCTCGACGTCGGCGGCGACTATGCGGTGCGCGTGCGCGGCGAAGACCATGTCTGGACTGCCGAGACCGTATCGCGGTTGCAGCATGCCGTGCGCGGCAATTCGCAGGAACACTATCGCGCGTTCGCACAGATCGTAAACGACCAGAATGAGCGGCTGCTCACCATCCGCGGCATGTTCCAGGTGAAGAAGGCCGAAGAGGATGGCCGCAAGCCGGTCGCACTTGAGGATGTCGAGCCGGCCAAGAATATCGTGCGCCGGTTCTCGACGGGCGCCATGTCGTTCGGCTCCATCTCGCGCGAGGCTCACACCACGCTCGCCATCGCCATGAACCGTATCGGCGGAAAGTCGAACACCGGCGAAGGCGGCGAAGAATCGGATCGCTTCAAGCCATTGCCGAATGGCGACTCTATGCGATCCGCCATCAAGCAGGTGGCGTCGGGCCGCTTCGGTGTCACCGCCGAGTATCTCGTGAACTCGGATATGATGCAGATCAAGATGGCGCAGGGCGCCAAGCCCGGCGAAGGCGGCCAGTTGCCGGGGCACAAGGTCGACAAAATCATTGCCAAGGTGCGGCACTCCACGCCCGGCGTCGGCCTGATCTCCCCGCCGCCGCATCACGACATCTATTCGATCGAAGACCTGGCCCAACTCATCTTCGACCTCAAGAACGTCAACCCGACCGGCGACGTCTCCGTAAAACTGGTGTCCGAGGTCGGCGTCGGCACGGTCGCTGCGGGCGTGTCGAAAGCGCGCGCGGATCACGTCACCATTGCCGGGTTTGAAGGCGGCACGGGAGCGAGCCCGCTCACCTCGATCAAGCACGCGGGCAGCCCCTGGGAAATCGGCCTCGCCGAAACGCATCAGACGCTGGTCATCAATCGCCTGCGCGGCCGCATTTCGGTGCAAGTCGACGGCGGCATCCGGACGGGCCGCGACGTGGTGGTCGGCGCCCTGCTCGGGGCCGACGAATTCGGTTTTGCCACAGCGCCGCTGATTGCCGCCGGCTGCGTCATGATGCGCAAGTGTCACCTCAACACCTGCCCGGTTGGCGTCGCGACACAGGATCCCGTGCTGCGCAAGCGCTTCAAGGGGCAGCCCGAGCATGTCATCAACTATTTCTTCTTTGTCGCCGAAGAAGTACGCGAGCTGATGTCGGCGCTCGGCTTCCGCACATTCGATGAGATGATCGGCCAGATGCAAATGCTCGATCGCCGCAAGCTGGTAGAGCACTGGAAGGCCAAAGGCCTCGACTTCTCCAAGCTGTTCACCAAACCGGCGGCGGAGAAAGGCACAGCTATCTACAAGTGCGAGCCGCAGGATCACAAGATCAAGGATATTCTCGATCGCAAGCTGATCGCCGAATCTCAAGCCGCGCTCGATCGCGGCGCGCCGGTGACTCTGCAGTACGCCATCCACAACACCGATCGAGCGTGCGGCGGCATGCTTTCGGGCGAAGTGGCAAAGCGTTTCGGCCACGAAGGCCTGCCCGACAACACAATTCACGTTCGCTTCAACGGCACAGCAGGACAGAGCTTCGGTGCATGGCTCGCGCGCGGCATCACTTTCGAACTCGACGGTGATGCGAATGATTATGTCGGCAAGGGCCTCTCTGGTGGCCGGGTTGTTATTCGACCGCCAGCCGATTCCGGGATCGTGCCGGAGGAATCGATCATCGTTGGCAATACCGTGCTGTATGGCGCAATCGACGGCGAATGCTATTTCCGCGGTGTCGCGGGCGAACGTTTCGCGGTGCGCAACTCGGGCGCCCTCGCGGTGATCGAAGGCGCCGGCGACCATTGCTGTGAATACATGACCGGCGGCGTCGTGGTGGTTCTCGGCCGCACGGGCCGCAATTTCGCTGCCGGCATGTCGGGCGGCATCGCCTATGTTCTGGACGAGGACAATACGTTCAAGTCGCGCTGCAACATGACAATGGTCGAGCTTGAGCCGGTGCCGGAAGAGGAGCAGGTCGCTGAAGAGGAGTTTGGCCACTACAACGATCTCGAGAGCCACGGCCGCGTCGATGTCATGTCGGATCTGACCAGCAAGGATGCCGAGCGGCTCAACCTGCTGATCTCCAATCACGCGCGTTACACTGGTTCAAAGCGCGCCGCTGAAATCCTTGGCAACTGGAGTCACTATCGCCCGCTGTTCCGGAAAGTGATGCCGGTCGAATATCGGCGCGCGCTCGCTGAGATGGCGAAGGAGAAGGCCGCCACGATGCAGGCCGCGGAATAAGTATGGGTAAGGTCACCGGTTTTCTGGAAATCGAACGCGAGGATCGCGACTATCAGCCGGTCGTTGAACGCGTCAAACATTGGCGTGAATTCGTCCTGCCGCTTCCCGAAAAGGAAATTCGTGAGCAGGCGGCGCGCTGCATGGACTGTGGCGTGCCTTATTGCCACGGCACAAGCCGCATCACCGGCGCGCCCACCGGTTGCCCGGTCAACAACCAGATCCCGGACTGGAACGATCTGGTCTACCGCGGAAATTGGGACGAAGCTGCGCGCAATCTGCATTCGACCAACAATTTTCCGGAGTTTACGGGACGCGTCTGTCCCGCGCCGTGCGAAGCGTCCTGCACGCTCAATATCGACGAGAATCCGGTCACCATTAAAACGATCGAGTGTGAGATTGCAGATCGCGCGATAGCGCAGGGTCTCAAGCCCGACAAGCCGCAACGCAAGACCGGCAAAAGGGTAGCAGTCGTTGGTTCCGGCCCGGCCGGCCTCGCGTGCGCGCAACAGCTCGCGCGTGCTGGGCATGAGGTGCACGTTTACGAACGCTGGGCCCAAGCGGGCGGCCTGCTGCGCTACGGCATTCCCGACTTCAAGATGGAAAAAATCCACGTCGACCGGCGTGTCGAGCAGATGCGGGGCGAAGGCGTTGTCTTCCACTATAACGCTGATGTGGGCGTCAACGTGCCGGCTGACACGTTGGTCAAGGAACACGACGCAGTGGTGCTTGCCGGCGGCAGCGAGAAATCGCGGGACCTGCCGATTCCCGGCCGCGAGCTGAAAGGCATCCATTTCGCCATGGAATTTCTGCCGCAGCAGAACCGGCGCGTGAGCAATGAACCGCAAGGGGATGTCGAGCCGATTCTCGCCAAAGGCAAGAAAGTCGTCGTCATTGGAGGCGGCGATACCGGCTCCGATTGCATCGGCACTTCGACCCGCCAGGGCGCGGAATCGGTCACCAACTTCGAGATTATGCCACAGCCGCCTGAGCACGAGAACAAGATGCTCACCTGGCCGGATTGGCCGCTTAAGCTGCGCATCTCCTCAAGTCACGAGGAAGGCGTCGCCCGCGAATTTGCCGTGCTGACGCAAAAATTCACCGGCGAAAACGGCCAGGTCAAGAAACTGCACTGCACGCACGTGGACGAGAAATTCAAGCCGGTCCCCGGCACCGAATTCGAGATCGAAGCCGATCTGGTTTTGCTCGCCATGGGTTTCGTGCATCCAGTGCACGAAGGGATGCTCAAAGCGCTCGGTGTTGCACTCGATCAACGCGGCAATGTTTCTGCTGACACCAATGCCTACCTGACCTCGGTGCCCAAGGTGTTCACTGCCGGTGATATGCGGCGTGGGCAATCACTTGTGGTCTGGGCAATTCGCGAAGGCCGCCAGGCGGCGCACGCGGTCGATAAATTCCTGATGGGCTCGACTTTGCTGCCGCGCTGACCCTCGGATCAAGTCCGAGGGCAACGTGCCTGCATCGCGTTAGCGGAAAAAGCTGAACGGATTGCCGCCAGAGGGGAAAAGGCCTCGTGGCGGGCGCGGAACATTATCTTGTTTCGGCCTGGGCCTGACCGCGGTCGTTTGGGTGGGCTGGGTCGTCTGGGTCGTTTTGCCGGAGCTTCCGCTCTTTGGCACGGCCGCTTTCATCTCGGGCGGAGCCGCTACCGGTTCGGCACGCGAAGTATCGGCCGGCGCGGACACCAGGAGTTCTGCAGGAGCTGCGGCAGCCGGCAGATCCGCATCGCCACCACGTTGCAAGGCGAAATTATCGGCGCGCCCGGCCGGTGCAGGGATCGGCTCACCCTTGACCAAAACCCGCGTCGCGATGGCATCGCCATGCGGAGCACTGTTGCCGCCGCCACCGAGCAATTCCTCGGAACTGCCGGGCGCTACAGTCAGGGGAACCACAGGACCGGCCACAGGGCGCGCGGCTGGTCTACCGTCGGGCACCACCGGCGCAATTGGGCCTGAAGGCAACGCGACCGGCATGGCACGGCTGTTCATGTGTCGGCGGATTTCGCGCTCGACATAGTGCGCGAGTTTAAGCGCGCCCGATTTCGTAAAATAAACGCCGTCGTTCGAGCGAAGGCGGCGCATCTGGCCTTCGTAATCGGGGCCAAAGTTGGAAAATTTTCCAGTTTCGTCGACGAAGCCGTCCCAGACATCGATGTAAATGACGCCGGCACGTTCCGCGCGCGCGCGATAGAGATCGTTGAGATAAACAGCATCAGCAGTGGACTTGGGGCCACGGATCGAGGGCAAGCCCACCCAGAATACCGGCACGCCCTTGCTTTTGAGTGCCGTGATCGTGTCGTCGATACGCTTCGAATATATCTCAGCCCATTGGTCGCTGCGAAATTCAACGATGCCGCTCGTCTTTTTTGCCGGCTGCGACTCAGTCGTGGCGATCGATGACGGCTCCTGGTCGTCGATCTGATCCTTATTGTCCTTGTTTTGCGCGCCCTGCTCGCTCGCAGGCTTGTCGGCTTCCTTGCCCTTCTTTTTTTCCGCATCCTTTGCGAGATCACGCTCGCGGATGCCCTGACGGTCGCTGACACCGAGCATCATCACGACAAAGTTGGTCTTCTCCTGAGTGAGCATGTCGCGCGCAACACGCCACCAGTCGAGATCACCCTTCTGGTCATAGCGCACGAGTCCGGAATGAACCTTGTTCTTTCGGACGACAGCGATCTCGGGTGAATCCGAAAATGCATCTTCCAGGCCATAGGCAAGCCAGTCGGCCATGCCATCGCCGAGAACCACAACCGACGTCGTCGGAGTAACCGGCTCGGCTTTCGGATCCGCTTTGCGAGGAGGCGGCGCACGCGAGTTGTCGACGGGCGCTGCCTGTTCGGAAGGCCCCTCATTGGACCGATCTCCGCCACCGAAGAGGCCGCCAAAGAAGCCGCCGCCGCCGCCGGATCGCGGACGCTGTCGACTCAGGAACGGAAAACGGTCGTCGCGAAATTGGGCTGCGGCCGGTGATGTCAGCGTAACTTCGACTGCGATAATGCCGGCAAGATCGGCCGCAGCCAGAAGAATCGCCCCCGCGAAGCAGCGCGATAACAGGTTTTTTCCAATCATACCGATCGCCCCATCGCCCTCGCGACCCATGGACCAATAGCGCCCAAAAAATGTCAAATCAAAAGGTGGCCGCGATAACATCCTTAACGAGCGCGTAGCTGATCGAGCACACCTGCCGATGCAAAACCATCTGGAATCCGGCCATTTTTGGCCTGAAAATCTCGAATTGCAGTGCGAGTCTTAAGGCCGACTTGACCGTCCGGTTCACCAACATCGTAACCGTGATGTGCCAGCAATTGCTGCAATTCCAGTCGTTCTGAGCGTGACAGCACACGCTCATACCGTGGCCAATCCTGCACGAAAGACGGTCCGCCGCGGAGCCGGTCAGCCAAATGCCCAATTGCCAGCGCGTAGGCCTCGGCCGGATTGTACTTCATGATGACGTTGAAATTCGCCAGCATCAGAAAGCCCGGCCCCTGGACCCCTGCCGGTACGAGTAAAAATGCGCTGTCCTCCGGATGCGGAAACGATTGGCCATTTGCACGTTTAATTCCATGGCGCTCCCATTCGCGAATGCTCATCGGGCGCGCATGGTCGGCAAGTAAAAAATTGAACGTCGCCGGTACCACCACCTCGTAGCCCCACGTCTGTCCCGTAACCCAGCCATCTTTTTTCAGGTTGTTGGCGGTGGAGGCAATGATGTCCGCTACAGAGTCGACAACGTCACGGCGACCGTCACGATCGAAATCCACCGCATATTTCTTGAATGCGGTGGGCATGAACTGTGTCGGTCCGAATGCCCCGGCCCACGATCCGACCAGGCGATCGGGCCGGACATCCCCACGCTGGAGAATCTCCAGCGCGGAAAGAAACTCCTCCCGGAAATAGTTCTGTCGGCGGCCAATACAGGCGAGCGTAGCGGTGGAACGGATAACTGAACGTTCGCCAACCAACGTGCCGTAGTTGGTTTCGACCCCCCAGATAGCAGCGATAATATTGCGGTCTACGCCATAGGCGCGCTCCGCAGCATCGAAGGTCTTCCGATATCGTTCGAGCAGCGCGCGGCCTTGCTCGATGCGGTCATTGGTCACCAGGATGTCGAGATAGTCCCAGAAGGATTTGGTGAACTCTGGCTGATTGTCGAGCAGATCCATGATCCGCAGGTCTGGCGTAAGCGAAGCGGTATAGGTCTGAAAAGTACTTCGCGAGATGCCGCGTCGCGCCGCTGCCGGCCACAACCGGTCGATGCAGGCGTGGAAACTTGCGGCGGCCGCACGGATCGCCTCGGCGGTCATCAGCGGGTGACCGGAGCCGCCCGATTCCCCGCTCCACTCCGGCGCGGCCTGTGCGGGGGGCGGAAGGGACCCGGTGGTGCTGACCGTGCCGCGGCCATTGCGTGCGTCTTGCGCCGCGACAACGCCACAAGCGGCCGTCACGATGCCTGCCGCGATGACTATAGGCCACGCTCTCCGCATGCCGGTCCTCGTCTCCACCCAATTCCCCCCTATCTATGGGTGCCTCGATATCATTTCAGCCGCGTTAATGGTGTACTTTCCTTAATGTCGAACTGGACGCCCGGCCCTCACCCGTGCTTTCTGCCGCCAGGAACTCGCGACTCGCATGACCCCTGAAATTCTCGCATGACCCGCATCCGTAAGGCCATATTTCCGGTTGCTGGCCTTGGAACCCGCTTTCTGCCGGCAACCAAGGCGATGCCCAAGGAAATGCTTCCGGTGGTCGACCGGCCGCTTATCCAGCACGTGGTGGATGAGGCGCGCCAGGCCGGCATCGAGCATTTCATCTTCGTTACGGGCCGGAATAAGAGCGTGATCGAAGATCACTTCGACCGCCAATTCGAGCTCGAGTTGACTTTGACGGAGCGGGGCAAGAAAGCCGAGCTCACCCTTCTGTCGGAAGATCTGCCAGAAGCCGGGACCGTGAGCTTCACCCGCCAGCAATCGCCACTCGGCCTTGGCCACGCAGTCTGGTGCGCGCGAGAACTGGTCGGCCATGAACCATTCGCACTGCTGTTGCCCGACGTGCTGGTTCAGCATACGCGCGGTTGCCTCGCGCAGATGATCGACGCGGCGAAGGATCTTGACGGTAACGCCAATATCATCGCGGTTGAGGAAGTGCCAAAAGAGCGGGTGCACATGTATGGCGTCGTCGGTGTCGGCGCCCCGAAAGGCAAGGCATTTTCAATCACAAAAATGGTCGAGAAGCCGCAAGCGAGTGAGGCACCGTCCAACCTCACCATAACCGGCCGGTACATACTGCAACCGCAGATCTTTGAATTGTTGGAAAAGCAGGCCGCCGGCACCGGTGGCGAAATTCAGCTCACCGATGCCATGCTCGCGCTTTCGCGGGCGCAGCCATTTTACGGTCTCAAATTCGAGGGCCGCAGCTTCGACTGCGGATCCAAGATCGGTTTCCTTACAGCCAATATAGCCTATGGGCTGGACCGTCCCGACATTGCACCGGAGCTGCGCTCCGAAATGCGCCGCCTGCTCGGCGAAAAATGATCAGCGTTGCAGCGTCAAGTTGGTTGGCGGCGGAACGCAGCAAGTTCCGGCGCTAGATCCATCCCTTGAGTTCGCGCACGACAATATCGCGGATGACCGCCATGCCTCCCTGGCTATCATTGAGGCAAGGAATCGCAGCAAAGTTTTCACCGCCTGCCTTGCGGAAGATCTCCGCGTTCTCCATGGCGATCTCTTCCAGAGTCTCGAGGCAGTCGGCGGAAAATCCGGGAGTGATAACCGCAAGGTTTTTCACCCCGCGCTCTGCCAGCGACTTGACGGTCGCGTCAGTATAAGGCTTAAGCCATTCAGCCGTGCCAAACCGCGACTGGAAGGTCATGACCAGCCGCTCATCGTTGAACTTGAGCTTCTTGCGAAGGAGCGCCGTCGTCTCGGCGCAGTGGCTGGAATAAGGATCGCCTTTGGCGACGTAGTCCTCCGGCATGCCGTGATAGGAGGCGAGGATCACCTCCGGTTTGAAGGCAAGCTTTGCCAGCGCCGTCGTCAGCGAAGCCGCGAGTGCGTCAATATAGACAGGCTCGGCATAGTAAGGGGCGGCGACGCGCAGTGTTGGCTGGAAACGCATGCGTTCGAGTGAGCGGAAGACTTCATCGCACACGGTGGCCGTCGTCGCTGCTGCATATTGCGGATAGAGCGGCACGATCAGGATTCGTTCGCAATCCTGTGCCGCGAGCGCTTCCAGACGGGAGCGGATCGACGGATTGCCGTAGCGCATTGCCCAGTCGACGCGGACCCGCTTGGCAACCTTTTCGAATATTTCGTCGAGCTTGTCGGATTGCGAGCGTGTGATGGTCTTGAGCGGCGACTCGTCGCGTTCTTTGTTCCAGATCTTGTCGTAATCGCGCCCCTTGCGACCCGGCCGGACGGTCAGAATGATCAGATTTAGAACCAGCCACCATTTCAGGCGGTTTTCCTCGATCACGCGCCGATCAGACAGAAATTCCTTCAGATAGCGCCGCATAGCCCAGTAGCCCGTCGAGTCGGGCGTACCGAGGTTGACCAGCAGCACGCCAATACGACCGGCGGCTGCCGTAACCGTATCCGGACTCATGGCTTGCGCTCGTCGGCGATCAGCTTGCCGTCATTCGGTAACGTTCCTGGTGCAACCAATTTCACGGCGCCCTTGAGCTTGGTGATCGACTGCAGTGTCGCGGCAACCGCGGATTCGAGCGCAGTGCCGGCCGGCGCATGTTCCGCCAGCAAGGTCATGGTGTCCTGTTCGCCTGCGCGGTCGACCACGAGCCGGAGACGCTTGAGCTCGGGGTGACGCGCGGCAATCTCGGCGATCTGCTTGGGATGCACGAACATACCCTTTACTTTCGCCGTCTGATCGGCGCGCCCCATCCACCCCTTGATACGCGCATTCGTGCGACCGCACGGCGAGACACCCGACATCAGCGCGGAAAGATCGCCGGTGCCGAAACGGATCATCGGATAATCCGGGTTGAACGAGGTCACGACGACCTCCCCCACCTCGCCATCTGGCACAGGATCGCCGGTGCCGGGCCTCACGATCTCGACGATAACGGTTTCGTTCACGATCATACCTTCACGGCCTTCGCTCTCATAAGCAATTACGCCCAGTTCGGCAGTCGCATAGCACTGCAGTACGGCAACGCCACGACGACCGAGTTCGTCGCGCAGTGAAGCCGGTAACGCGGCGCCCGACACCAGCCCGCGCTTGATCGACGATGCGTCTTTCCCGGTTTTCTCGGCGACATCGAGAAGGATCTTGAGGAAATCCGGCGTGCCGAAATAACCGGCCGGCCTGTAATGCGCGATCGCCTCAAGCTGTTGCTCGGTATTGCCGATGCCACCCGGTATGACCGCGCATCCAAGTGTGTGCGCGCCCGACTCAAGAATGAAACCGCCCGGTGTGAGGTGATAGGCGAAGGAATTGTGAACGATGTCACCTGGCCGCAGGCCCGCAGCGTAGACGGCGCGCGCCGCGCCCCACCAATCCGAGCCCTCGCCCTCCGGTTCGAAGATCGGCCCCGGCGACATCAGCAGCCTCCGCACTTTACCCGCTGCGGTCACATTGAGGCCCCCGAAAGGCGGATGTTCTTTTTGTAATGCCGATATGTCCGACTTCCGCAGGACAGGAACTTTCGCCAACGTCGGGCGCGATGTGACTGCCCCTGGAGTCACGCCCGACAGATGTTTTGACCAGCCTGGCGCCGTCATTGCGCGCGCAATGATGTCGCTCAGGCGCGCGAACTGTTCACGTTCACGCACGGCCTGATCGCGGGTTTCCAGGGCGTCGTAATATTCGGGCATGGCTTACGCCAGCCACCTCTTGCGGCGGCGGTAGTGTTTGCCTTCACGGAAGGATTTGCGCCGGCCTTCGGAAATTCCGAGATAGAATTCCTTGACGTCCTCATTCTCGGCGAGGGCCGCCGCTTCGCCATCCATCACCACGCGGCCGTTTTCAAGAATATAGCCGTATCGTGCAAAGCGCAGAGCCATGTGCGTATTCTGCTCGGCCAGAAGGAATGAGACGCTCTCCTTGTCGTTGAGATCCTTCACGATGCCGAAAATCTCCTCAACGATTTGAGGGGCAAGTCCCATCGAGGGCTCATCGAGCAGGATCATCTTTGGCCGGGACATCAGGGCACGGCCAATGGCGCACATTTGCTGCTCTCCGCCCGAAGTGTAGCCGGCAAGCGAGCCCTTTCGTTCGTCAAGCTTTGGAAAATAGGAATAAACGAGATCCAGGTCACGTTTGATGGCGGCCTTGCCATCGCGGCGCGTGAAGGCGCCCGTCAGCAGATTCTCTTCAATGGTGAGATGAGCGAAGCACTGACGCCCTTCCATCACCTGAATGCACCCGCGGCGCACCAGTTCATTGGGCGAGAGATCCTGGACCTCCGCGCCATCAAACACGATTGAGCCTTTGGTGACATCACCACGCTCGGCGTGGAGCAGATTGGAAATGGCTTTCAGGGTGGTGGTCTTGCCGGCGCCATTGGCGCCGAGCAGCGCGACAATCCCGCCCTTCGGCACGTCGAGCGATACGCCCTTGAGCACCAGAATGACGTGGTCGTAGATGACTTCGATATTGTTGACCGAAAGGATCTTCGCCGCTTTGGCGGACGCCGTGGTTTCGGTCTGCGTTGCCGCCGACATGGCCGCTCCGAAAAAAGCCCTCTCCCCGCCGTGATGGCGAGGAGAGGGATACTTCAAGCGCTCAGGATGACTTGTCGCAAGGTTCAGTGCGTTTCGGCCAGCCGGCATTAGCCGACGAGTAGTCCTTGGCCGCCGATTCGATCAGCGGGCGGACCTTGGTCTTGAGCGGCGCGATCCAATCAGACCCTTGCGTCCACTTGGTGCCGTCCCACCGAGCCATATAGGCCGAGTTGTGACCATTGTGGTCTTCGCACGCGACTTTCATCGGTGCCGCAAAACCCTCGGCGCCGATTTCCTTCAACCGGGCATCGGTGATGTTCAGGGTTTCCAGACCACGGCGCATGTCTTCGCCGGTAATCACTTTCTTGCCGGTGATCTTCTGCGCGTTGCGGATGCCTTCCGCGATGATGATCGAGTTGAGCACGCCCCGATTGTAGAAGTTTTCGCCAACCTTATCCTTCGCAGTCTGGGACTTGCCCTTATCCACGATGTACTTCTGGATGTCCTTGATGACAGGGAAATTGGTCCCGACCTGATTGAAGTCGAGCGACAGATAGCCCTTGGCTGCGTCACCGGCAGGGCGCGCATCGTCGTCGCTTCCGGCCCACCAGTTACCGATGAGATGATCCATCGGATAGTTATTCTTGGCTGCTTCCTTGACCGCAGTCGGATTCATCGTGCCGAAGCCCTGGATATAGATCCAGTCCGGACGGTCGCGACGAATATTGAGCCACTGCGATGACTGGTTCTGCATCTCCGCTGCCGGCACCGGATAGAGCTTGAGCTCAAAGCCGTAGTCCTTGGCGAGCGCCTCGAGCAGCGGGATTGGTTCCTTGCCGTACGGCGCATCCAGATAGATCAGGCCGACTTTCTTGCCCTTGAGTTTATCCAGGCCGCCTTCCTTGCTGCCGATATAGCGGATGAACATCGAGGCGCCGTCCCAGTAGGTCGCGGGCGGGTTGAAAATCCACGGGAACGTGGTGCCGTCCGCCGACGCCGAGAGGCCGTAGGCCATCGACAGAATCGGAATCTTGTCGACCGCCGCTTTCGGGATGATTTGCAGCGTGATGCCGGTTGAATATGGATTGATCACGACTGGATTCTTCGATTTGACCTGCTCGTAACACTCGACACCTTTCTTGGTGTCGTAGCCGGTCTCGCATTCCTCGACGAGGATCTTCACGCCGCCGATCCCGCCATCACGCTCATTGAGCATGTTCAGGTAGTCGGCCATGCCGTTCATGATCGGAGCGCCCGAAACCGCAAACGGGCCGGTCCGGTATGACAGCAGCGGAACGAAAATATTGTCGGCCGCGCTCGCCGTCACAGGCGCGAACGATGCGCCGACGATGACGGCAAAGGCCGTTCCGAGCAGTCGATGGTACAATCGCATTGCCTTCCTCCCTTTCGTTTCCCGGACGGCAGGGCCGCCCATCATCTCTCGGCCCTCGGCTCAACGCCGGGGGGCCGCCCCGTCTGGACCGGGGTGTTGGTTGAGATTGTGCCTCGTTAATAGGGGAAAGGCCACACCCTCAATTTCTGCTTGCCAACCTGCCACAACCGCGCGAGTCCGGCCGGTTCGGCAATCAGGAAAAGCACGATCAACGCACCGATGATCATGTATTGGATGTGCTCAACTGTCGCAGGGTGAACCGGGATGCCGAGCTTCGGAGGGAAGTAACGCAGTGCGATCGGCATTATGAAAATCAATGCGGCGCCAAAAAACGACCCGGTCAAACTGCCAAGCCCGCCGATGATGACCATGAAGAGAATGAAGAAGCTCAGATTGACATCGAACACGGCCGGTTCGGCCCCGCCATACCAAAGGAAAACCAGAAGTGCGCCGGCAACGCCGCAGTAGAACGACGACGTTGCGAATGCGAGAAGCTTGGTTTGCAGAAGCCGTATACCAATGAGATCGGCCGCAAGATCCATGTCCCGCACCGCCATCCACATGCGCCCTATCCGGCCGTGCACGAGGTTCGACGCAAGCCAGGTCATCACAACAACGAAACCAAGCACGACGAAATAGCGCGTCGTATCCGCCGCGGTCGCACCGGTGATTGGTATCCCGAAGAGTGTACGCGTCGGAACTTCGATCGCGCCGGACGCATTGTAATTATAGAACCACGGCTGCCGGATGAAGCACCACGACAAGAAGAACTGCGCGGCGAGCGTCGCCACCGCCAGATAAAATCCCTTGATCCGCAGAGACGGCAATCCGAACAGAACGCCGACAGCCGCCGAAAAAAAGCCCGACGCGACGATCCAGATCAGAATATTCACGCTCGGGAAATACGAGGTGAGCTTGTAGCAGGCATAGGCGCCAACACCCATGAAGGCGCCCGTCCCGAGCGACAGAAGTCCGGTATAGCCGGTGAGCAGATTGAGCCCGATGGCGGCGAGCGAGAAAATCAGGAACGGAATCATGACCGCCTGGATCAAAAACGAACTGCCGAACCAGGGAATGATCACGGCTGCAATGAACAGGATGATCGCCAATCCGATCCGGTCCTGCATGATCGGAAATACAGCGAGGTCCGCTGCGTAGTTCGTCTTGAATTGGCCCGCCTCACGATAAAACATGATCAGATCCGCTCGATAATGCGTTCGCCGAACAGACCTTGTGGGCGAAACAGAAGAAAGATGAGCGCGATGACGTAAGCGAACCAGGATTCGATGCCACTTCCCATCAGCGGGCCCCAATAGAACTCGCCCAGCTTTTCGCCGACGCCGATAATCAGTCCGCCGACAATGGCTCCTGGAATTGACGTCAGCCCGCCAAGAATGAGCACTGGCAGGGCTTTCAATGCGATCACTTCGAGCGCAAATGAAACGTCGGAGCGCGCGCCCCACATGATCCCTGTGGTAAGCGCCACAAGGCCCGCGGCAAACCAGACGATGACCCAGATCTGCTCCAGCGAGATGCCGACCGACAGCGCCGCACGGTGGCTATCGGCGACCGCACGCAGCGCGCGACCAATACGCGTTCGCTGGAAGAATATTGCGAGCGTTGCGACCATGAGCGATGCGATGATTGCCGCCGCGATATCGATTTTTTGAAGCGACACGAAGCCCCCGGCCATTTTGATGTCAATCGCGCCGCGCGGGAGCAGAAGCTGGTCGGCAATCATCACTTTCGTTTCACCGCCGAAGATCAATTCACCGAAGCCAATCAGGAAATACGTGAGTCCGAACGTCGCCATAAACAGGATGATATCGGGCTGATTGACCAGCGGTCTGAGAATCAGACGTTCGACCGCAAAGGCGAGGCCGAACATCACAGCGATCGTCAACGCCAGTGCCAGGAAGGCGGGCACGCCATGTTCGTGAAAACCCACCAATGTGAGGGCGGCAAACACCACCATGATCCCCTGCGCAAAATTGAATACGCCCGAGGCTTTGAAAATCAGGACGAAGCCAAGCGCGATCAGCGAATAGAGGACGCCGGCGACAAGCCCTTCCCACAACGTCTGTACGAGCAGGTCGGGCGCGGCGCCCATCTGCACGAAAGGATCGACAAAGACTTTGTAGAGAATGTCCATGTCAGTGGGCCACACCAAGATAGGCGTCGATGACCGCCTGGTTGCGTTTGACTTCATCGGGCGTTCCATCGGCGATCTTGATGCCATGATCGAGCACGACCACACGGTCGGACAGGTCCATCACCACGCCCATGTCGTGCTCGATCAGCGCAATGGTTGTTCCGTATTGATCGTTCACGTCGAGCACAAAGCGCGACATGTCCTCTTTTTCCTCGAGATTCATCCCGGCCATCGGTTCATCGAGCAAAAGCAATTCAGGTTCCATGGCGAGGGCGCGGCCAAGCTCCACCCGTTTTTGCAGGCCGTAGGGAAGCCGGCCCACCGGCACCCGCCGGATTTCCTGGATCTTGAGAAAGTCGATGATTTCCTCGACGCGGTGGCGGTGCTCCACCTCCTCGCGCATGGCCGGACCGTAGCGGAACAGCTGCCAGAAGAAGCTCGAGCGCATTTTGAGTGTGCGGCCGGCCATGATGTTGTCGAGCGCGGTCATACCGCGAAACAGCGCGACATTCTGAAATGTGCGTGCGATGCCGCCATAGGCCGCTTCATGAGGACGCATTCTGGTGCGCGTCTCGCCCTTGAATGTGATGCGTCCCTGCTGCGGGTGATAAAACCCATTGATGACGTTGAGCATCGACGTCTTGCCGGCGCCATTTGGCCCGATGATGGCCCGGATTTCTCCTTTACGGATGTCGAATGAGACGTCGCTCACCGCTTTCACGCCGCCGAACGAGAGCGATACGTTCTCCACCGACAAAAGCACATCTCCGACCGCAGCTTCAGGACCGCCGGTCGCCCTCATGCGGCTTTCCCCAAGGGAGCGGGCTCGCTCTTCATGTCGCGGATTTTCACCCGCGCGCTGATCGTGCCCTTGCGGCCGTCCTCGAAGGTGACCTCAGTCGAAATGTCGGCATCCTTTGAACCGTCATAGAGCGCCTTGATCAGTGGAGCATATCGTTCGGCGATGAACCCGCGACGCACCTTCTGAGTGCGGGTGAGCTCACCGTCATCGGCGTCAAGCTCCTTGTGCAGGATGAGAAACCGCTTGATTTGCGCACCGGCCATCACCTTGTCCTCGGCGAGCGAGCGATTAACCTCGGCAACGTGTTTTTCCAGCATGTCGTAGACGAGCGGATGACCGGCCAGCTCCTGATAGGAGCCGTAGACGACGTTATGGCGCTCGGCCCAGCTTCCCACGGCGGTGAGATCGATGTTGAGCATCGCGCAGACAAAATCTCGCTTGTCACCGAGCGCTACCACCTCGCGGATATTGGGATAGAACTTGAGCTTGTTCTCAATATATTTCGGCGGGAACATCGTTCCGTCATTGAGCCTGCCGACATCCTTGGTGCGGTCGATGATCTTGAGGTGGCCGGTCTTCTCATCAAAGAAGCCGGCATCGCCGGTCATTACGTAACCGTCGGGAGTCATCACCTCCGCGGTCTTGGCATCGTCCTTGAAATAGCCCGAGAACATGCCGGGTGATCTGAATTGCACCTCGCCATTCTCGGCTATGCGAAGATCAACATTGGGGCACGCAGGCCCGACCGTATCCGAATAAATTTCGCCATCGGGCTGTGCGGTGACGTACAGGAAGGCTTCGGTCTGCCCGTAGAGCTGTTTCAGATTCAAGCCGATCGAGCGGTAAAAACTGAATAGATCCGGCCCAACTGCTTCGCCCGCGGTGTAGGCAACACGCACGCGCGAGAAGCCGAGCACGTTCTTGAGCGGTCCGTAAACGAGGAGATTGCCGATTCCATACAGCAGCCGACCCATGAAAGGCACGGACTGACCGTTGAGGATGCGTTCTCCGAAGCGGCGCGACACGCCGATGAAATAGTGAAACAGCCTGCGCTTGATAGTGCCGGCATCTTCCATGCGGATCATGACGCGCGTGAGCAGCAATTCGAGCGTGCGCGGCGGTGCGAAATAGAAGCTTGGTCCGATCTCACGCAGATCGGCCATGGCCGTGTCCGGGCTTTCGGGACAGGCGGTGCAGAACCCAGAAACCATGCCTTGCGCGTAATTGAGGTAGTGGTCGCCGACCCAGGCAAGCGGCAAATAAGCGAGCGCCACGTCGTTCTCAGTCAGCTTGTCGAAGGCAACCGTATCGGCTGCGGCACGGATCGAACCTTCGTTGGTGAGGATGACACCTTTGGATGCGCCGGTGGTGCCGGATGTGTAGAGGATGATGGACGGACCGGAACCCTTGCCAGCGGCAATTTCCTTGTCGAGCCAATCGGCGACCAGGGGATCTGCGAGCGCTTTGCGTCCTTCCGCGATGACGTCGTCCATCGGACGCAGTCGGCTGTGATCGTAGTCGCGAAGGCCCCGCTTTTCGTCGTAGACCATCAATTCAAGTTTGGGGACACGCGCCATGACCGACAAAATCTTGTCGATCTGCTCCTGGTCCTCGACGGCGGCAAAGCGCACGTCGGCGTGCGCCAGCACATAGGCGAGTTCGTCGGCCACCGCGTCGGCATAGACCGGCACCGGAATCGCGCCCAGGACCTGGGCCGCCATCACGGACCAATAAAGTCTTGGCCGGTTGCCGCCGACGATCGCGATCGTCTCGCCGCGCCTGACACCCAAACGATGCAGGCCAGCGGCATAAGCGCGCACGATGTCGAGGACCTGGCTCCAGGTCCATGTTTGCCAGATGCCGAGATCCTTGTGCCGCATGGACGGCCGCGCCCCGTAAATGCCGGCATTACGGATCAGCAGCTTGGGAAACGTATCCGCGCTCGCGGCGGCTTTGGTCGCCACAGCCCCAGTCCTCCCGTGCGGCCGCGTCAATGGGCGCGGCTATCAACCCCTCGTCGTCTTTTATGGACGATCTTGTTATCTCGATATGAAAACACCGCCAGAAGGCGGTCAAGTATCTGATCACATGTAAATTGGTTGTAGAGGGGCGGCCGGTTATTCCGCCGCCCGGAGAAGGGTCGGTGCTCCGGCGCGGAATTGCTCGCGCAGCGCCGTTTCTTCCGCCTTTGCCGCAGCCAAATGCCGCTGTTTGACCGGCCCGAAGCCGCGAATCTTCTCCGGAATCATCGCAAGCTCGACCGCGATACGATGATTGGTCGGTGTCAGATGCCCGCATAGCTCATCGAGCAGCTGCTCATATTCAGTGACCAGTCGGCGTTCCGTTTGACGCTCGGCGGTATACCCAAACGGATCGAACACGGTCCCGCGAAGGACCTTGAATTTCGCCACCACAGCGAAAGCCCGCAGCATCCAGGGACCGAACGACATCTTCTTCGGCTCACCGGTTTGCGGGTCGCGCCGGGTCAGCAAGGGCGGCGCCAGATGAAATTCAAAGCGCAGCCTGTCGCCATCGAATGTCGATTTAACGCGCTCGAGAAATGACGTCTCGCTATAAAGCCGTGCAACTTCGTATTCATCCTTGTAGGCCATCAGTTTGAACAAATAGCGCGCCACTGCTTCCGCCAGCCCGCATTGGCCCGGCGCTTTTTCCGCCTCCACTGTGCGTACCTTTTCCACCCAATTCCGATATCGCTTCGCGTAGGCAGCGTTCTGATAGTCGGTCAGGAATGCAGCACGACGATCAACCGTCTCGGCAAATGATTGCGAAAGCCTGATGGAATCGTTCTGCTCCTGCGGACGCGGCTCAACCAGCGCCTCGACCGCCTTGGGATCGACCGCCGCGCGGCGTCCGTAACGAAATGCCGAGATGTTCATCGGCACTGCTTCGCCGTTCATCTCGATCGCGCGCTCGATCGCGTCCGCCGACAGCGGCAGAGCGCCGAGCTGATAGGCATAGCCGAGCATGAACATGTTGGAGCCGATGGAGTTGCCGAGCAGCGCAGTTGCGAGACGCCCGGCATCCACGAAATGGCTGCGGTCCCGGCCGGCGTGACCAACAATGGCACGCTTGAGTCGTTCGGTCGGCAAAGAAAAATCCGCATTGCGCGTGAAGTCGCCCGGCAGGAACTCGGCCGTGTTGACGATGACACGCGTGCTGCCGGCCTTCATGGCGCCGAGCACCTTCTTGGCACCGACCACGACGATGTCGCCGCCCAGGACGAGGTCAGCCCCACCGGCCGCGACGCGGATCGCATGAATGTCGTCCGGAGTATTGGCAATGCGAATGTGGCTGGAGACCGCGCCACCCTTTTGCGCCAGCCCGGCCATATCAATAATGCCGACACCTTTACCTTCAAGATGCGCTGCCATGCCGACGATCGCACCTATCGTGACGATTCCGGTACCGCCGATTCCGGTGACAATTATACCGTAGGGGTGATTAAGCAGCGGAGCGTCGGGCGCGGGCAAAGCAGGCCAGTCGCGGGGCTCCGCGACGCCCTCACCCTTCTTCAGCTTCGCCCCATGCACAGTGACGAACGAGGGGCAGAAACCCTTCAGGCATGAGTAATCCTTGTTGCAACTCGACTGATCGATGGTGCGCTTGCGGCCCCATTCGGTCTCCAGCGGCTGCACCGATACGCAATTTGATTTCACGCCGCAGTCGCCGCATCCCTCGCAAACCAGATCATTGATGACCACCCTCTTGTCGGGATCGGGGAACGCGCCGCGCTTGCGGCGACGGCGCTTTTCCGCGGCGCACGTCTGGTCGTAGATCAGCACGCTGACGCCAGGCACGGTCGCCAGTTCGCGCTGGACGGCATCAAGTTCGTCGCGATGATGCACAGTCAACCCGCGCGGCCACTCGGTGTCTTTCGCATATTTCCAGGGTTCATCGGTGACCACGACAACACGCGTCGCGCCCTCGGCCGCCACCTGTGCGGCGATCTGCGGCACGGTCAGACCGCCGTCATTCGCCTGCCCGCCCGTCATTGCAACGGCGTCGTTGAACAGGATCTTGTACGTCATCGCCACGCCGGAAGCGATTGCGGCGCGGATGGCGAGATAGCCCGAGTGGTTGTAGGTGCCGTCGCCGAGATTCTGGAACACGTGCTCGCGCTTGGAAAAAGGCGCCTCGCCGATCCAGTTGGCGCCCTCGCCGCCCATCTGAGTGTAACCAAGCGTCTTACGGTCCATCCACTGCGACATGTAATGACAGCCTATGCCTGCGTAGGCACGACTGCCCTCCGGCACGCGCGTGGATGTGTTGTGCGGACAGCCGGAGCAGAAATAAGGGATGCGCTGCGCGACATCAGTGGTTTCGGAAAGCGCGCGCTGCGCCGACTTCAGCCGCGCCACGTTGGCAGCCAGTTCTTCGTTCGTGCCATAACGCAGCAGCCGCTCGCCGACGCAGATCGCGATATCGTTCGGGTCAAGCGCGCCCTTGACAGGGAATAGCCAGTTGCCCTGCTCGTCCTTCTTGCCGATGCAGACCGGTTGATTGGCTGTCCCGTAAAGTTCTTCACGCACCTGCACTTCGATGAGGGAGCGCTTCTCTTCAACAACGATGATGAGATCAAGTCCCTGTGCGAAGTCGGCGAGTTCCTGCCGGCCGATCGGCCAGACGCAGGCAATCTTGAACAGCCGCAGGCCAAGGTCATTGCATTTAATCTCGTCAATGCCGAGTTCGTCGAAGGCCTGACGCACGTCGAGATAGGCTTTCCCGGTGGTGATGATGCCGATCTTCGGCGTCCGTCCACCCGACGTGATGATCTGGTTGAGCTTGTTGGCGCGCACGAAGGCCAGCATGGCGTCGCGCTTGAAGTCGTGCAGGCGCGCTTCCTGGCCGAGGAAAGTATCTGTCAGCCGGATGTTCAGGCCGCCCGGCGGCATCGCGAAATCGGTTGGCGTGACGATCTGTACGCGCCCTAGCGAGCCATCGACGATGCCGGTCGATTCGACGGTCTCGTGCATGCATTTGAGCGCGGCCCATGCGCCGGTGAACCGTGACATCGCCCAACCATATTGCGCGTAGTCGATGATCTCCTGCACCCCGGCGGGATTGAGGATTGGGATCATCACGTCGACAAAATGGAATTCGGACTGATGCGCGGTCGTCGAGGATTCTGCGGTGTGGTCATCGCCCATCAACGCGAGCACACCGCCGTGCTTCGAGGTCCCGGCCAAATTGGCGTGGCGAAACACGTCGCCGGAGCGGTCGACCCCCGGGCCCTTGCCGTACCACATGCCAAAGACACCATCGAAATTGCCCTCGCCCCGCAGTTCAGCCTGCTGACTGCCCCACAGAGCGGTAGCAGCGAGGTCTTCGTTCAACCCGGCTTGGAACTTGATGTCGGCAGCGGCGAGCGGGCGGGCAGCTCGCATGAACTGCTGGTCGAGCCCACCAAGCGGCGATCCGCGATAGCCGGTGACGTAACCAGCAGTATTCAGACCTGCGTGCCGGTCGCGCTCTTTCTGCATGAGGCACGCCCGGATCAATGCCTGGTAGCCGGTCACAAAGACACGGTCTTTGGCGAGGTCGAATTTGTCTTCGAGGCTGACCGGTCGAAGCGGCATGGATGGCCTTGTCAACGCGGCGCAAACAGCACCGGGATCCCACTCATATAGGCTTGCCTTTTGCGACGCAAAGCGGCGAAGCCTGCGTAGAGGCTATACCGGTGGGGCTTTGGGTCAATTTCGTTAATCCCGCATGTTCTAGAAGGAAATTTCCGCCCGCGCCCTTCCCGCGCATTTTGGCGCAATGCAAAAGGCAGGGCAGACCCTCGCGGCCATGGGTGGTCAAATGCTGTGCAGCCTGTAAAAGGATGCCCGCCGGACTCTCCTGATGCTGCAATCATCATCTTCTGTCGAAACCAAAGCCTCATGGGCCGTGGCGACCGCCGCGCTCGTCACAATGCTGATGGCGTTCGGCGCCGCGTGGATTGCGGCGGTCGCACTCAAGGACATCGCCGCCGAGGTTGACGGAGTGCGTTCGATTCCGGCTCTCGCCGTTGCGCTGGCCTGGCTCGGTTCCGGTCTCGGCGGCATCCTGATGGGACGGATTGCCGACAGGGTCGGCACACGGTGGACCGTGATCTTGGGCGCACTGATGATCGGGGTCGGTCTCACGATCTCGACATTCGGCCCGCGCTGGCCGCTGTGGATCGGGCACGGGTTGTTCATCGGCGTGATCGGGCTCGGGGGCATCAACGCGCCGATGTACATCTATGTCAGTCGCTGGTTCGACCGACGGCGTGGCTCGGCCCTGGCGCTGATTTCGAGCGGCAGTTACCTGGCCGGCGCGATGTGGCCCCCACTGTTTGAGCGCGTCATCGCAGGGTTCGGCTGGCGCCAGACCATGCTTTGGTACGCCGTCGCGGAGATTGTCGTGATCGTTCCGCTGGCGGCGATTTATTTCCGCACGGCGCCCGAACAGATTCTCCCGGCTGCGTCATCCAACTCTCCCGGGGGCAAAGCGCGCGTGCTCGGATGGCCGCCCAATGTTGTCTTCGCAATGATGTGCGGTGCTGCCGTGTTGTGCTGCATCCCGATGGCAATGCCGCAAGGTCATCTGGTCGCCTTCTGCAGCGATCTCGGTATCAGCCCCTCGATCGGAGCGATGATGCTTTCGGTGCTGCTTGGTACCGCCTTTCTCAGCCGACAAATCTGGGGAGCAATCTCGGACCGCATCGGGGGGCTCGCGACTGTATTGATCGGCTCGGCCTGGCAGGTGGCGGCGATGACCGCGCTCCTGTTCACGCAGAACGAGGTTGGGTTGTTCACCGTTGCTGCCGCCTTCGGTCTCGGCTTTTCTGGAATCATTCCCGCCTACGTGCTGGCACTGCGCGAATTGTTTCCGGCGTCCGAGGCTTCGTGGCGGATACCGACATTGCTGTTGTTCAGCGGCGGCGGCATGGCGCTCGGCGGCTGGTTCGCCGGGCTGCTTTACGATCACTTCGGCTACTACGCGCCGGCTTTCGCCGCCGGCGTCGGCGCCAATCTCTTCAATCTAATTCTGGTTGGAATATTGGTCGGACGAGGCCGCTCGCGCACACCATTGGCAGCCGCGTGACGCCTTAGCCTCTGGCCGTTAGGATGTACGAAACGCCAACATGATTGGCGCATAATTCGGGAGACCATCCATGTTTCGCCGTTTTGCCTTCGTGCTCCTGAGTTGTATGGCGCTCGCGACCCCTGCCTCTGCGCAAAACACCGCGCCGGAGAAATCGGTGGTCAAGCTCGGCATCGGCAGCAGGATTCAAATTCCCTATCTCGCCGTGAACATCGCCGAGCATAAGGGCTACTTCAAAGAACAAGGCCTGACGGTCGAGTTCAACGATTTCGGCGGTGGCGGCTCAGATTCGCTCAAGGCGCTGGTGTCGGGCAGCGTCGATTTCATCGCCGGCGCCTATGAACACACCCTCTACCTGCAGGCACGCGGCCAAACCATCACCTCCGTCGCCTTGCAGAACAATTCGTTCGGCGTCGTCATTGCGCTCTCGAAGGAAAAGGCGGCCGCCTACAAATCCCCGAAGGACCTGGTCGGGCTGAAGATCGGCGTCACGGCGCCAGGGTCCTCGAGTGCGCTGGCGCTGAGCCTGCTGTTGTCGAAGGACAACCTCGGAACAGACCAGGTCTCGATCGTCGGCGTCGGCGCGGGCAATTCGGCCCTGGCGATGATGAAATCCGGCAGGCTCGACGGTGAATCCAATTTCGATCCCGTAATCACGCGGCTGGTGCTTGACGGCGATCTGGTGCCGGTGGTCGACACCCGCACAAAGGCCGGTCTCGATTACCTCTATGGCGGGCCGTTCGCGGGATCGGCGATTTCAACCACCCCGGACTTCATCAAGAGCAACCCGAAGACGGTGCAGGCCTTCGTCAACGGCATGGTGAAAGCCTTGCACTGGTTGCAAAAGGCCTCCGTCGACGACATCGCCGATGCACTGCCGCCGGAGTTCTACGCCGGAGACAAGGAATTCTACAAAAAGGCCGTGCAGGCCAACCGCGAGATGCTTTCGAAGGACGGGGTCGTAACACCAACGCTTTCGGGCAATACCTATCGCATCATCTCTTCCTTCAACGAAAGCGTGAAGAACGCCAAGATCGACATGGCGAAGACCTACGACGCCTCTTTCGCCGAGAATGCCAACAAGACTCTGCACTGACGGATCCACAATGAAAAAACCGAAAAAAAAGTCCAGCGGCTTTTCCTGGCCGAACGATGCCCGCGTCGCGGTCGTGATGACCTGTCTGTGGGAGAATTGGTCAGACGGAAAAGGCCCACCATTTTCGGTGCAGACGACGGCGCTTCGGCCCGGCACGCACGATCGGGCAGCGATGACCTGGGGCACTTATGGCGGGCGCGCAGGAGTCTGGCGGCTGATCAAAATCCTCGACGACAACAAGGTGCCGGGAACCTTCGTCGCCAATGCGCGGGCGCTGGAACTTGCCCCGGCAGCCGCAAAACAGGCCATCAAATCCGGCCACGAGATCGCAGCGCACTCCTACACGCAGGATGCCCTGCTCGCTTATCTCGATCCGAAGGAAGAAAAAGCGTTGATCAACCGCTGCGCCGACATCCACCGGAAAATCACCGGCAGCCGGCCGAAAGGCTGGTTATCGCCGGTCGTATCGCCAACCGCGCTCACCGAAGGCTATATCGCGGAAGCCGGTTTCCTCTGGTACGGCGATTACAACAATCTCGACCTGCCCTGCCGCGTGAAGACCAGGAAGGGCACCATTGTCGCTCTGCCGCACACTGATTTTGCCGATCATCGCGCCTTGCGCCTCAACACGCGTGACTGGTTCGAGGTCTACAAGGACACTTTCGACTATCTCTACGCCAACGAGCCAACGTCCTATCTCAACATTACCGTGCACTGCCATTTTGGCGGGCGACCGCTGATGGCGGCGCAGGTCGACGCCATCCTCAAATACATCAAGCGTTTTCCCGATGTATGGGTCGTGCGCCACGACGAGTTGGCGCAATGGATCATGGACAACGGCGTTGACGAGTGGACCAACCAGAAGCGGTTCTTCGGGTAGCCGTCAGGCTCGCGACGGGCTGACCAGCCAGACGCCGCCCAGAATAGCGAATGCGACCGCGGCGGGCCCGAGGGCGGCCCAGCTTCCCCCGGCCGCCAGCGCCGTCGTCGCCGCCCAGGCGATGGAGGAAAACGCCTCGGCGAATGTGGCAAGGCGCGAGGAGGTCTGCCTCCGGCGGAACTGGCTGCGGCGCGCCTGCACGCGAAAACAGAGCTGGATTACCGTCGCCGCTGCGGCCGCGGCCAGTATGCCGAGACCGCAGACAATTCCGGCGGATACGGCATCAAGCATCAACACGGCCACGATTGGCGCGAAAATCAGCGCGATCATGCCGATGACGGCTTCGACCTTGGCCCACAGGACGCGGTGAGCGGTGATCGGCGCCGTGGCGACGAGTTCCGGCGCGTCCTCGCCCGAAATCGACAACCAGGCGAGCCCGCCAGCGAGCTGCCCGGCGGCCATCACCACCACCGGGATCAGGACCACAAAGGAACCATGGCCATCGCGAAACGTGACCCACAGCAGCAGCGCGGGCGGAAGCAGATAGAGGATCTGCATCAGCGTCTGCGAGATAAGCCAGGCGTCGCGCAGCAGCAGTGTCCATTCCTTCTGCCGCAACGCGCGGCTCGGCGAGCGGCGGCGAAAGCCGAGCGACCAACGGCGTTGACGCACGGTCGCGCTGGAGACACCGGCAGCCGCAACGGCATGCTCCCCGAACCGCCGGCAGAACAGCGCGATCGACACGCAAAGTATGCCGGCACCGAATGCCACGACGCCGGCCAGTGCGACGAAGTCACCCAGCACCGCCCGCGCCGGCCACCAGAACGTGCTGGCGGTATTGGGGGCATGCGCCAGCATCCAGTCCGATTGCAGAGCGGCAAAGCGGGAAATACTGCCGGCGGAAAAGATCGCCGCGATCTGCAGGCCGATAACGAACGCCGCACCGATGATCGCTGCCACGACCTGTGCGATCAGGCGCGTACGCTTGGCTCCGACAACGCGGAACAAACCAATTGTCAGCGCCAGCGCTGCCGCCGTCGCCACCGCGCCCATGGCGGCAACGACCCCGTAGGCAGCGAGCCAGCGGCCGCCGCCCAACACGGCCAACACATTGACGAAGGGCGCCGCCAGCAGCACGGCGATGACGACTGCCGCCGCCGCAATGCGCCCCATACGCACGGCAAACACTTTGCGCGCTGAGGCCGGTGAAGTGAGGATGAGATCAAGATCGGAGCGGGAATAGAACGCGCGGGTCACGGACTCCATGGCCTGCGACAGCAGCAGCGACCAGGAAAGCACGAGTGTGCCGGTAATACCGACCAGCGCTGCCGTGTCGAAGGACAGCGTGGCGTCGGCGTAGTTGGCGACCGTCCAGTAGGCAAACACATGCATGAAGGCCGCAAAGGCGATCAGTCCGATGATCGCGTTGCGCGCGCGGGTGCGTCCCCCCGCAGTCACCAGCGAAACCCAATCGCGCCAGCCGAGCCGCAATTCGTGGCGCGCCAGCCAGGTCAGGGAAGCCGCTTCACTCACGCGGCGGCCACTTGTTCGGCGACCAGCGCAAGGAACGTATCCTCGAGGCTTGTAGCGGCCT
Source organism: Pseudolabrys sp. (assembly GCA_036496445.1). Taxonomy (GTDB): domain Bacteria; phylum Pseudomonadota; class Alphaproteobacteria; order Rhizobiales; family Xanthobacteraceae; genus Pseudolabrys. The sequence goes on from DASXLC010000151.1 coordinate 33,287, forward strand.
TGCCGGTCTGCCGGCGCAGATCCTCCAACGTGCCCTCGGCGATCAGGCGTCCGCCCGCAATCACGCCGATGCGGTCGGCCATTCGCTCCGCGACTTCGAGGATGTGCGTTGTCATGATGACGGTACCGCCGGCACGGACGCGTTCGCGCAGCACGTTCTTGACCTGCCGGGCCGTGCCGGCATCGAGCCCGGTCAACGGCTCGTCGAGAATGATGAGTTTCGGGTCGTGCACCAACGCACCGGCCAGCGCCACCTTCTGCCGCATGCCCTTGGAAAATCCTTCGCAGCGCTCGTGTGCGTGCGGCTCGAGCCCAAGCCAGCCGATCAACTCGCGCGCCCGCGCCTCTGCCGCGGCCGGCTCGATGCGCCAGAGGCCGGCGACAAATTCGAGATATTCGTAAGGCGTGAGCTTTTCGTAGATCATCGGCTCGTCCGACAACCAGGCGGTCATTTGCTTGGCGGCGACGGAATCGGCGAGCGCGTCGATGTCTCCGATGCAGATCGAGCCGGCATCCGGCCGCAGCAAACCCACGACCATGCGCAAGGTCGTGGTCTTGCCGGCGCCGTTCGGACCGACAAGCGCATAGAACTCTCCGCCATAGACGGTGAGATCGAGCGCGTCGACCGCCGGACGGTCAAAGCGTTTGCTGACGCCGCGAAGCGCAAGTGCGATGGGACGATTCTGTTTCATTCGGAGTGCCGCCGGGCCGGAAAGATCGCAGCTCTTTACCGCGGAGTCGTTTCAGCGGCGTAAATCTTCGAATTGCAAAGAGTGCATTAAGCTTTCGGTGAGCTTAATTCGGCCTGCCCGTCACGCCTTCGGGATCATCCTGAACATCGCATCGCCGTAGGTCTTTCGCGCGTCCGCGAGCAGCGGCTGCACGGCGGCGACGAAAGCCTCATGTTCCTTCGGCGTCAGTGCGTTGATCTCGCAACCTGCGGCCTCGATTGCCTTATATGACTGGTCGTGTTCCTCGACTGCGAGCTTGCGCTGATAGGCCACCGCCTCATTCACGGCCCGCTGCATCGCGCTCTTGAGTTCGTCAGGCCAAGCCTCGAACGACGGCCGATGAAAAAAGATCGGCCGTGAAATGTAGAAGTGATTGCTCAGCGTGTGAAACTTGTGGAACTTGTGCACGCCGTAGGTCACCGTATTGGCGAGCGGATTTTCCTGCGCATCCAGCGTGCCGGCCTTGATCATGGCGATGGCCTCAGTAAGGTCCATGCGCATTGCTACGGCGCCGAGCAATTCGAATGTGCGTTTGTGTATCTCGCTCGGCAACACACGGATTTTCATACCCTTCATATCTGCGGGCAGATGGATCGGCCGCAGGCGGTTGGAGATGTGGCGAAACCCGTTTTCGAACCAGCCGAGGATCCGATAGTTGATGCGTTCTTCAGTCTTGTGGACGAGGAATTCGCCGAGTTCGCCATCCATCGCGCTACGTGCCTGCGCGTTGTTGCTGAACAAGAATGGCAGATCGACAAAGCCCAATTCGGGCACGCGATCGGTCAGATAGCTTGATGACTGGTAACCGAGCGTCATCGAGCCATCCTCAACCATCGTGAGAATGTCCTCGGCCTTGTGGCCGTGATCCATGATGTTGAAGACGTATTCGATAGCGACGTCTTTGCCGAACTGCGCCTCGAGTTTGTCACCGATGAATGTCAGTGACTTGCTGAACCCGGTGCTTGGCGGCCCATAGCCACCCATGCGGATCTTGATTGGCCTGCTCATGTTCTCTCGCTCGTTGCGGCCCTCTCTATACTGAGCCAACGCGATCTGGCCAAGCGGACGCGGTGTGATAGAGTCCCGCCGCATTCACGGAGGACGTCGCCGATGAACAAGCTCGCCAGCATTCCCAAAAGTTCACGGGGTGAAATTTCGCCGGCAGAATGGCAAGCGCGTGTCGATCTTGCTGCCGTCTATCGGCTGACCGCGCATTACGGCTGGGACGACGTCATCTACAACCATTCCTCCATGCGGGT
>DASXLC010000152.1:0-2378 GCA_036496445.1 Pseudolabrys sp.
CGCCGGCTCGGAATACTGGACGCTCCGCTGCGTCCACTGCGGCGGCATCCAGCTCGATATCGTTCATCCCCATGCGCACGGCGGCGCCCCAGTAGTCTAAAAAAATTGACTCGTTTTTCGTCATGGCCGGGCTTGTCCCGCCTGCGGGGCCGAAGCCCCTTCGGCGCGGCGAAGGCCCGGCCATCTACGCCTTTCCTGCATGCGGCGTCCAAGACGTGGATGGCCGGCACAAGGCCACGAGCGTCTGGCACGGTCTATGCTTGAAGAAGCGCACGGCATTGATTCTACTCGTTTCCAAGTGGTTACGAATCATCTGGACACGAAAAAGGATCAACACCGTGCGACACCAGAATATCGTTTTTCATGGACTTCTGAAGCCTATTCCGTGGTCGATGCTCGATCGGCTTGTGGATCAGTACAACGCCGACTGGGATGGCCGTGTCGTCAAGACCAAGGCTCATCTGATCGCGATGCTGTATGCGCAGTTTTGCGGGGCCCGGAGCCTGCGCGAGATTGAAACGAGCCTGAAGAGTCACGCCGGCAAACTTTACCATCTCGGCGGCTGCACCATATCGCGAGCGGCGCTCGCGACCGCCAATGCTTCGCGTCCTGCGGAGGTCTTTGCCGGCCTGCTTTCGACCCTGATGGCTCAATTGCGGGCCGGCTATCGACGGAAAATCGGCGATTGCGTTCGGCTGATTGACTCGACCAGCGTGCAACTGAGCGGGCTGAGCGGCGATTGGGCGACGTTTTCGACCGGCGTCTGCGGCGCCAAGGCGCACATCATCTACGATCCCGATGCCGACCAGCCGCTTTACCTGATGGTGACACCATCGAACGTCAACGACATCACGGCCGCCAAGGAGATGCCGATCGAGGCGGGGGCGACCTATGTGTTTGATCTCGGCTATTACGATTACGGGTGGTGGGCGAGGCTTGACGAAGCGGACTGCCGCATCGTCACGCGGCTGAAGGCCAACACGCCTTTCACCGTTGTGGAGGATCGTCCCGTTGCGGCGGAATCGTCGATCATAAGCGATCGGACCGGCTATCTTCCGAAACGGCTCGCCGCGTCGCGCAAGAACCCAATGTCGGGGCTCGTCCGCGAGATTCAGGTCATCATCGAGACCGGCAAGGTGCTGCGCATCTTCACCAATGACCTGAAGGCAAGCGCGCAGGAAATCGCCGACTTGTACAAGCGTCGATGGGCCATCGAATTGTTCTTTCGCTGGGTCAAACAGACCTTGAAGATCGGCCACTTCCTGGGAACCTCCGAAAACGCCGTTCGCATTCAGATCACGGTCGCGCTGATCGCCTTCCTGCTGCTGCGGCTGGCTCATGACACCAACAAGATCGTAAAAAGCCCGCTCGCCTTCGCAAGGCTCATCCGAACAAACCTGATGCATCGGCGCGCGATCGCTGAACTTCTCCAGTTATCGCCACCTCCAGATCCTGGGCAACAGATAGTGTTCGACCTCGGATCAGCCGCGGCGCGAGTTCAGCAACGGCGCCCTGCAAATCGGCCTTGTGCCGCAATGACGAAGGCAGCATGAAAGCATAGACCGTGCCAGACGCTCGTGGGCTTGACCCGGGCATCCACGTCTTCGCTGACGGCAAGAAAAGACATGGATGGCCGGGCCTTCGCCGCGCCGAAGGGGCTTCGGCCCCGCAGGCGGGACAAGCCCGGCCATGACGAGACTGTGGAAAGCGCGCTCACGTGCCGCTCTCCATGACGGCGATGGCTTCCTCCTCGTCGGCGCCGAGATAGGCCGCGATCACCTTGGGATCGTCGCGCACCTGCTGCGGCGAGCCCTCGGCGATCTTGACGCCATAATCCATCACCACGACGTGGTCGGAGATTTCCATCACCACGCTCATGTCGTGCTCGATCAGGAGCACCGAGGTGCCTTGCTCGTTGCGGATCGAGAGCAGCAATTCGCTCAAGCTCGCGCTTTCGCGCGCATTCAACCCGGCGGCGGGTTCATCCAGGCAAAGCAGGGCCGGCTCGGTGCACATCGCGCGTGCGATCTCGAGCCGGCGTTGGTCGCCGTAAGGAAGGTTGCCGGCGGCATCGTCGGCGCGGTCGAGCAAGCCGATGCGCTCCAGCCAGAATTTGGAGAGATCGATCGCGCGTTTCTCGGCGGCGCGATAGCCGGGCGCGCCGATCAGGCCGAGGAAGGTCAGCCCGGAGGCACGCATCAACGCATTGTGCTGCGCCACCATCAGGTTTTCCAGCGCCGTCATGCCTGGGAACAGGCGGATATTCTGGAAGGTGCGCGCAACCTTCGCCAGCTTGGCGATGCGAAAATCATTGAGCCGCTCGAGCGCGATCTCGCCTTCGCCGTCGCGCGCCAGCCGCATGGTGCCTGCGGTCGGCT
>DASXLC010000153.1:0-5600 GCA_036496445.1 Pseudolabrys sp.
CACCGACTTGTCAGTACACTCGCAAGCCCATCTGAACAAAGTGGCTCGTCAGCTCAACGAACGGCCACGGGAGACCTTGCAATTTGAAACCCCAGCAGAGAGATTTAACGCCTGTGTTGCGTCGACCGGTTGAGCTGGCACTCGAAGAACGGACGCAACGCCGATCCCTGAATTCCCATGCAGAGGTACATCATCCAACCGCGATACCGATAAGCCTTCTGCGAAAAGCTTATCAGTTCGGGCCGACGAGCCAGGGTTATTTGAGCCCTTACTTCTCCAGGCCAAAGGGGTCATCAACCGAGTGGGCCGGCTGGGTAAACCAGCGGGCGCCGGTTTCGGTGATGACCATATGGTCCTCGAGGCGCACGCCGAATTCGCCGTAGATGCAGATCGTCGGCTCGTTCGAGAAGGTCATGCCGGGCTTCAGCACAGTCTTGTCGCCCTTCACCAGATAAGGCCATTCGTGCACGTCGAGGCCGATGCCGTGGCCGGTGCGGTGCGGCAGGCCGGGGGTCGCGTAGCCTGGCCCGAAACCGGCACCGTTAATGACCCCACGGGCGGCGATGTCGATATCCTCGCAGCGGTTGCCCGGCTTGGCAGCCGCGAAGCCCGCGGCCTGCGCCGCCTTCTCCAGGTTCCAGACGTCGCGCTGGCGCCGGGTCGGTTCACCAAACACGTAGGAGCGCGTGATATCGGACAGATAGCCATCGACCGGCGCGCCGGTATCGATCAGGATCATGTCGCCCTCCCTGAGTGTCTGCGGATAGGGCACACCGTGCGGATAGGCGGACGCTTCGCCGAACAACACCGCGTTGAAAGGCGGATCGCCCTCCGAACCGAGCTTGCGATGCGCCGCGGAGATGAATGCCTGCACTTCGGTCGTAGTAATGCCTTCGCGCATGATGCGGGCTGCCGCCTTGTGTGCCTCGAGCGTGATGTTCTTGGCCGTCTGCATCAGCGCGAGTTCGTGATCGGACTTGATCATGCGGCAACCGGCGGTGACGTCGATCGAGTTGACGAAGGTGTAGGCGTTACCGGCGCGGCGCAGCCCGTCGAAGGTGAAAAACGGCGTGGCCTCATCGACGGCGATCGTTCCGGAGGGATAGCCGAGCGCACGCACGGTCTCGGTCACGGTTGCGGTCGGATCCTCGTCCTCCTCCCAGATCGCGATCTTGTCGCCGAACGAGATCATGGTTTTGAGCTTCTCGACCTCGAATGCCGGCGAGACATAGACGATCTCGCCCCGCGCCGGCAGAACGGCGCTGTGCATCCGCTCGGTTCGGCGAAACTTCAGCCCGGTAAAATAGGTCATGCTCGAGGAGACATCGAGATAGAGCGCGTCGATGCCCTTCTCGCGCATGATCGCCTGGGCGCGGGCGACGCGCTTGAGACGCTCATCGACGCCGATGGGCGGCACGTCTCCACGCATGTTCTTGATGGCGCCGAGCTCCGCCTCCGCCGTCGATCCGCCGACACCAACCGTCATCACAAGGTCCTTTCAATCGTCATCGCCGAAACCGGCGCTGTACCAGGATATTCGCCGTCGCGGTCAAGCCCAGGGTCGCGGCCATCAGGACGAACGCGACGGCGGCGCCGAACGGCCAGTTGTTGAGCTGAAACTGTCCGTAGACCAGGGGCCCCATCATCTTGAACCTGGGGCCGCCGAGCAGCACGGGTGTCGCATAGGCGTTCATGCCGAGGATGAAAGTCAGGATGGTGCCGGCGAGTACACCCGGCAGTGATAGCGGCAACAGCACGCGACGAAACATCGTCATGGGACCCGCGCCGAGACTGAAGGCGGCCTCTTCGACATTGCGGTCGATACCTTCGATCACGCTCTGCAATGTCAGCACCATGTAAGGCAGGCTAACGGCAATGATGCCGGCGATGACGGCGCTTTCGGTATACATGATCTGCAGGGGCCCGGTGATGATGCCGAATTGCATCAAGGCCACGTTGAGAAAGCCCTTGCTGCCGAACAGCGTCATCCAGCCGGCCGCGCGCACGGCATTGCCGACGAACAGCGGCAGCACCACCAGCATGATCAGCACGTTCTTGAACCGCGACCGCGTGCGCGCAAGCACATAGGCGAGCGGTGCAGCCATAAAGAGACAGGCCAGCGTGCAAAGGGCGGCCACCCGCAGGGTCGTCCACAGCACGCCGGTATAATAGGGATCGGCAAAAAACTTGAGGTAGTTTTCCGGCGAGAATGTCTCGACCATGATGCGTCGCGGGCCGAGCTGGTTGAAGCTGTAGCGAAACAGGATCAGCAGCGGCACCAGCAGACTGACGACCACGAACGCCGTCGCCGGTCCGACCAGCACCGTGGCCGAGAGCACCGAATGGGGCATCTCGCCGGACCGGAACTGCGTTTGAGCGTTCTTGGGAGGATCGGTGGCCATAGTGCTCTGTGCAGACGAATGATGTCGATGGAAATCTGCTCAGATTTCAGCCCTTCAGCTCCTTGTCCCACCACTCCTTGAACGCGATGTCGTTCTTGTTCATGTAGTCGTAGTCGAGATCGACGAGTTTCTTGACCTCATCGGGGGTGAAGCCGATGCGTTTGTTGAGATCGGGAGCGACCACTGCGTTGGTGACAGTGGGATTGTATCCCATATCGACGGCGAACGCTTCCTGCGCGCTCTTGTCCAGCATCGCGTCCAGATAGGCATATGCGCCTTCCTTGTTCGGCGCGTTCTTCGGGATGACAAAGCCCGAAACGTAGGCCAGTGTTCCTTCCGTGGGGGCAACGGCGGTGACGGAAATGCCCGCGTTCTGCCATTGCACGACGCGGGCCTTCCACATCACGCCCACGCCGAATTCCTCCGACTTCAGGCCCTGCGCGAACGCCTCGTTGGTCGGATAGATCCGCATGCCGGCCTTCTTGCATTCGAGCAGCAACTTCTTGCCCGGTTCGATATCGTTGACCTTGCCGCCGGCGGCCAGCGCCGCGCAAACCAGCGTGTATTGGTACTGGATATCGATGATGCCAAGCTTCTCGCCGTGCTTCGGATCGAACACGTCCTTGTAACTGAGGGGCGCTGTCGTGATCAGCTTCGGATTGTAGACACCGACCTTGCCCGAATAGATGTGGCCGACGCCGTAGGGATATTTCATTGCCGGCAGCAGGTTGGGGGCATTCTTGAGCTTGCCGTAATCGATTGGCAGCACGGTGCCCGCGTCGTGCATCTGGAACATATTGAGTGCGGAAAGACCCTCCACGTCCGCAGAGCCTCGCGGCAACCGCAGCTCGGCCATCATTTTCGAGCGCCGTTCGGGATCGCCGGCCTGATCCTGCACCACCTCCCAGCCGTCCTTGACGAGAATCGGCTCCTCGATGTTCTTGTGGAGCAGGCGAGCATAGTCGCCGCCCCAGGTGCCGACGACGATACGGCCCTTCTCCTGCGCTGATGCCACACGCGGCAGACAGGCCGCGCCGGCAAGCGCCACTGTGCCGAGCAGAACTTCGCGGCGGGATTTCAATCTCATCATGTTGCATACCTCCGGAGTGTTGACGGTTGGCAGAGAGCTTATGACTGGAATACGCGGCCTGTCGACTTCCTCCAGCCGATCTGGACCTGTTCGCCGATAGCCGGCAGGGACTGTTCCGGCCGGTTCTGGATCTGCACGATCACCCGTTCCTTTGGCGACAGGCGGACGTGCAGATCAACCTGCGACCCGAGATAGGAGATGAATTCCACCGCTCCGGAGAAGCTGTTGTCCATCGCGGGCGCGTCGGCCGTCATCAGCGCCAAACGTTCGGGACGCAACGCGAGCGAGGCGTTACCGACGCCACTGCCCTCGCAGGCAACGACGAGGCCGCCGGCCGAAACGAAGCGGCCGCTACCGTCCATGCGGCCATCGATGAAGCTGGAGCGGCCGACGAAATCCGCGACGAATTTTTCCGCTGGACGTTCATAGAGGTCCTGCTGCGACCCGATCTGGCGAATACGCCCCTCGTTCATGACGACGAGGCGATCGGCCATGATCAGTGCTTCCTCCTGATCGTGGGTCACCATCACGGTCGTCAATCCGAGCTTGCGTTGCAGTTCGCGGATTTCGACGCGCACGTCCTGGCGCAGCTTGGCGTCGAGATTGGACAGCGGCTCATCGAGCAGCAACACGTCAGGCCGAAAAACCAGCGCACGGGCCAGCGCCACACGCTGCTGCTGGCCGCCGGACAATTGTCGCGGCAGTCGGTCGCCCAGACGATCCAATCGCACCAGGCGCAAGGCTTCGGTAATTTTCGGCGCCATCTCCGCCTTCGGAATCTTGCGCATCTCGAGCCCGAACGCGACGTTCTCGGCCACTGTCATGTGTGGAAACAGCGCGTAGCTCTGGAACACGAGGCCGGCGTTGCGCCTCCATGGCGGGAGCGCGGAAATGTCGCGTTCGCCCAGGTGCACGCTGCCCGAGCTTGGCTCGACGAAGCCGGCAACGACGCGCAAGGTCGTGGTCTTGCCACAACCGGACGGACCGAGGAGGACAAGGAACTCGCCATGGGCAACGTCGAGCGAAACGTCGTCGGCGGCCCTGACGTCGCCATAGAATTTGGTGATGCCGGTCAGCTGCAGGCGCGCCATCGTCAAACCACGCGGCTGATGTTGACGAAGCGATCGGTCAGCAGCATGGCGGCGCCGATAAACAGCATCTGCAAGACAGAAACCGCCGCAATGGTCGGATCGATCTTCCATTCGAGGTATTGGAGGATCGCGATCGGCAGCGTCGTGCGACCGGGGCCGACGAGGTACAGACTCATCTCCAGATTGCCGAACGATGCGACGAAGCCGAACAGGGCCGCCGCGACAATGCCGGGCAAGATGGCCGGCAGGGTGATGCGCCAAAACGTGGTAAGACGATTGGCGCCCAGGCTTTGCGCAGCTTCCTCGACGGTGTGATCCATACCGACCAGGCTCGCCGTGACGAGACGTACCGTCCAGGGTATCCCTATCAGGACATGACCGGCCACCAAGCCGCCGAACGAACCGATGATCGGCCAGCCGGTTGCGATCTCGGCCTCGACGTGGAAGACGTACAGCGCGAGGCCGAGCACGATACCCGGCACGATCAGCGGCAGCAAAAGCAGGTTGTTCACCACCTCGCGTCCAGCAAAGCGCCCTCGTACCAGATAGACGGCGGCGGGAACGCCGATGGTCAGCCCAATCGATGTCGCGACGACGGCGACCTGCAGACTGAGCAGAAATCCGCTGACGAACCTGTCATTGCCGGGAATGGCGCGGAACCATTTCAACGAATAGCCTTCCGGCGGAAACGAGGGAATTTCCTGCGCGAAAAACGCCAGCCAGATCACGAAGACCATCGGCAGCAGGATATAGGCCAGCGACAGGCCCGCCGCGGTTTTGAGCACGATGCGGCCGGCAACGCGCGATGAACTCCACCCCGGTGCCACGGTCAAGATCGCCTCTCCAGCGCCTGATGTATGAGAATGCCTCCGATCAATTCAGCCGGTTCTTGTACAAATGACCTGCCTTCATGATCAGCGAGAGATGTTTGCCCTGATCGCCAAGCAGCGCAAGCTCTTTCAACGGATTGCCGTCGACGACGAGCAGGTCGGCAAAGGCGCCAGCCTTCAGGCAGCC
>DASXLC010000154.1:0-10769 GCA_036496445.1 Pseudolabrys sp.
TCTGCGCGATACCGACCAGGTTGTCGCGGCCGGTACGTTTTTGCCGGTGAAGGGCCGCGTCGCGCGCGCGCTGCTTGATCTGGCAAAGGCCTTCGGCAACGAAGTCGGCGGCGGCCGCGTCGTCATTCGGCAGAAACTGAGCCAGAGCGACGTTGCCGCCATGGCCGGGATCGCGCGTGAAAACGTCAGTCGCATTCTCAATGAATGGATGCGTTTGAAACTGCTCACGCGGCTCTCGGGCTATTACTGCATCGAGAGCAAGCCGAAGCTCGAAAAAGAACTGAAGCTCTAGGTTTTTCAGCGGCCGCAATGCGTTTCGACGTGCGATACGGTGCAATCGGACGGGGGTGTCGCGTGCAGGGCAGGGGTCAAGCCCATGTCGGATGACGTCGTCGGCTTCAGTTTTCTCGCCGAGTCCAGCATCCCGGTGTGGTACCTCAAGCCGGGCGAAACGATCTTCAAGGAAGGCGAGACGGCCAAGGAGCTTTACGTCATCCGGAGCGGGCAGGTCGAGATTCAGCTCGGCAACCGTCTGCTCGCCACGCTCGAGGCCAATGAAATTTTCGGCGAAATGGCGCTGATTGAATCGGCGCCCCGCAGCGCCACCGCGATCGCGAAAACCGACGTCGCCCTGGTCCCCATTTCGAAGAAGGATTTCCTCACCCTCGTGAGCCGGGCGCCAACCTTCGCACTCGACATTATGGGCATGATGGCCCGCCGGCTGCGCGCCGCCAACAAGGCGTTTTGACCCGCAAATACCACCGTTTTTCACAGGTCGGGGAAAAGCGTTTTTCTGTGATGGAGGTCACACCGGCGGAGAGCCGACCGTCCTAACGTTGTCGCTGTTGGGAAGCACGTTGCTTCCACGTCATTGAAGGGCAGACCGCCATGCGCAAGACCATCATCCTCGCCATCGCCACAACGTTCCTTGCGGGCGCCTCGGTGGTGACCGGTCTGGCCCGGACTGTCCATACCCCGACTGGCACTGCTATTTCGGCGCCTCCGGTGGTTGTCCCCCTTGCCACCGGTAGCCTGGCGGTCAGTGTTTTCCCCAGCACCTGACCGTCTTTTGGCCTGCCTCTGCCCCGGGGGCAGGCCACGAATTTCTGGACTAACCTCCAAACTCCAAGCGGCCCAACCGGGCCGCTTTTTTTTGGTTCCCCGGTCGACCCGAAATAACGCGTCCTTTTGTGACCCCGGTCACAGGAACCGTGCGAACGCCTGCCTAGTTTACCTGTGTCGGGATCGCGATACCCCGGCAGCACCGGGGCAACCCCTGGGCAAAAATAATGGGAGACCGTCATGATCCGTACGGCCATCATCTCTGTGACTGCGTCTTTCGTTCTATTTAGCGCATGGACCGTCAACCTGGTGCGCTATCATCCGGCGACCGACCTGAATCCACTGGCGCCGCTGAGCACCGACGTTGACTGGAGGTAATTACGGGCGGCGTGACCTCTGGCTTGCCGCGGACAATTAATGTCCGCATTAGCGCTAATGATTAGCCATGCGTTCCAGCTTTATGCAGCTTTTACCGCAACGTCTTCTCGCGAAATGATATTACTCCCGCACCAGAGCGGGATCGATGCACAAGGCCCCGTCGCAGATTGCTCGCTCGCTGCGAGCGTTCCGGAACGCGCACAGGCTGGGCTTGTTGCGCAGCGTGCGCATTTCGCCCGGAGCGCACGCCTGCGAAGCGGCGCGATCGCAACAGGGCATCGAATACATGGGCGACATCGTTCCCCGTTTGCCCCTCGCTGAATGCACGCGCGGCCTGTGCAATTGCAAGTATGCGCCTTTGGGAAGCAGCCGGATGCATCGACTGATCGCGAGTGACAAGCCGCGACCCAAGCCGGCATCCTGAGTATTGTGCCGTTGCAATCGGCGCGCCTTGATCCGTATTATTCGCGTTGCGGCACCTCAATGTAAAATGATTGCCCAGGCTGATTTTCGTACGATTGTTGAAGCCGCTCTGGCATTCAAATGATGGTTCACAGTGACGGCACAGGCACCCGCCTACGTTGACGTTCGCGCGCCGCGCGTAGATCGCAATCTAAAGCTCTCTGTATTGCTGCGCGGCATTGGCGTGCGGCAGGTGCGGCTCGCAACGGGCCTCGTGATGTTCACCTACATCTTTTCGCATTTCTTCAATCATGCACTCGGGAACATCTCTTATGAGACCATGGAATCGTGGTTGCGGTACCACGTCTGGTGGTGGCGAATCCCGGTCGTCAACTACACACTCTACACTGCAGCCGTGATCCATTTCTCGCTCGGCCTGTGGGCGCTCTATCAACGGCGGCATTTTCGCTACACCGCAATTGAAATCACACAACTCGTGCTCGGTCTGAGCATTCCGCTCTGGCTTGCCAGCCATTTCGGCGCCGTGCGGCTCAGCGGGGCACTGTATGGACTCCCGCCGCCGCTCTACGCAGGGCCTCTGTACGCCTATTGGGTGGCGAGACCGCATATGATTGCGGTGCAGTTCATATTGTTGACCGTCGCATGGACGCACGCCTGTATCGGGCTCTATTTCTGGCTGCGGCTGAAATCCTTCTTCGGTTGGGCTGCACCCATTTTCCTCTCCATTGCAGTGCTGATGCCGCCGCTGGCGATGATCGGCGCGCATCATGCTGGACGTGAGGTTGCGGAGCTCGGTCAGGATCCTGCCTGGCGCAAGGAAAATCTGCGGGGCGCTCCTCCCGCGCAGCGCAGGGTGATCGACAGCATCACGCTCTTTTATTTTCCGATCGGGTATGCGGCCGCGATCGTCCTGGTGTTCGCGGCGCGTGGCGCACGCACGATGCGCGAGCGCCGGCGCGGTCTTGTGATGATTTCCTACCCGGATCGACAGGTGCGCGTGCCGAAGGGCTTGAGCATTCTTGAAGCCAGCCTGCGTTTCAAAATTCCGCACGCGAGCGTCTGCGGAGGCCGTGCGCGCTGTTCGACCTGCCGCGTGCGCGTGATCAGCGATCGCAGTGCACTTCCGCCGCCCTCGGGACGGGAGGCCTTTGTGCTGGACCGTATCGGCGTTGCCGCAAACCCGTCGATCCGGCTCGCTTGCCAGCTCCGGCCGCAAACGGACGTGGCCGTCATCCCGCTTCTGCCGCCGAGTATGAATGCCGGTCTCCTGCGCCAGGGCCGCCGCATGAATATCGGCAAGGAACGCTACATCGTCAGCATGTTCGTGGATATGCGCGGCTCGACCAGGCTCGCCGAGGCGCGGCTGCCGTTCGACGTTGTATTTCTGATCAATCGTTTCCTCGGCGCGTGCTCGCAGGCGGCGCTCGACGCCGGGGGCCAGCCGAACCAGTTTGTCGGCGATGGCGTTCTTGCGCTCTTCGGAATCGACGTCGACCCGAAGACGGCGTGCCGCCAGGCCATACGCGCCGCCGCCAATGTTGCGGCCAACGTGGAATACATGAACCGTCAGCTCGCATCCGACCTGCCCGAGCCGATCCAGTATGGCCTCGGTATTCACGGCGGCGAGGTGATCATCGGCGACATCGGCTTTCAGGATCACACCGTATTCACCGCCCTGGGCGATCCCGTCAATGTGGCGGCGCGGCTGCAGGACATGACGAAGTCGCTCAATTGCAAGGCGATCATCTCCGAGGACGTTTTCGCGAGCGCAGGTATCGCGGCCGATGCGCTGACGCGCACCGAAGTTGCAATTCGCGGCCGCGAAGAGCCGATGATCGTCCGTACCACAGATGATCCGGGCGCTTTGACAGGTCTCCTCGATGCGGCCGGGACGAAAGAGCGCACCACCGTCTGAATGCGTCAGACCGGCATAGGGCTTGCTTCCTCTGGCTGGTCTGGAGGACGCATGGACGCAAGGACGCCTGCTGGCTCAAACTTACGCGGCGATGACGGCGCCCGGCCGCCACTGTCCCGGTTTCTGGAACGTTGCCATTCCGAGGTCGCGGGCGACAGCACCGGGGCCGTCGCCGACTACATTCCGGAACTCGCCAAAGCCGATCCGGATCATTTTGGCATCAGCGTCGCTACAACCGACGGCTACATCTACGATATCGGTGATAGCGCTGTTCCGTTCACGATTCAGTCGATCTCCAAGGCCTTTGTGTTTTCGCTTGCCCTCGAGACGATCGGCGCTGAACGGGTCGAGAGTGTCATCGGGGTGGAGCCGAGCGGCGAAGCCTTCAACTCTATTCGGCTGCGGACCGACAATCGTCCCTTCAATCCGATGGTCAATGCCGGAGCCATCGCCTGCTCGGGCCTGATCTACGATGCAGAAGGGGACAATGCATTTGCCCGGATTCTGACAACGCTGAGCCGGTTTGCCGGTCGAGAGCTCGATATCGATCAGGCGGTGTTCGCCTCGGAGCGTGCAACCGGTGATCGCAATCGCGCCATTGCTTATCTTTTGCGCAACTATGCTGTCATAAAGGGCGACGTTGATGCCGTCCTCGATGTCTATTTCCGTCAGTGTTCGGTCTTGGTGACTGCGCGCGACATCGCCGTCATGGCGGCCACACTCGCCAACCGGGGCCGAAATCCGCTCAGCGGCGAGCAGGTCATCAGTCCATATGCCGTTGCGCGGACTCTGTCCGTGATGACGAGTTCGGGTATGTACGACTATGCCGGCGAATGGATCTATCGGGTCGGCATACCGGCAAAGAGCGGCGTCGGTGGCGGTATTATCGCCGCGCTGCCTTCGCAGCTGGGTCTCGGCACTTACGCCCCGCTGCTCGACAGTCATGGCAACAGCGTGCGTGGCCTGAAAGTGTGCGAAGCATTGTCATCACACTTTGATTTGCATCTTTTCAACCGCAGCGGCGACGTCAGAAACGGCATCATCGCCGACTATGATATTGGCGGCGTGTCCTCGCGGCGTAACCGCCAGCCCCACGAACAACAAATTCTCAACGAACACCAAAAGGACTGTCACGTCTATGAGCTGACAGGAGCGCTCACCTTCGGGACTATCGACTACCTGTCGCGCCGGCTTGTGGAAAGGCAGAAGGATGCTCAGCTCGTCATTCTTGATTTCCATCGCGTGCCAACAACCACCAGGGCCGCCGGCCGGCTGCTTGGCGAAGCGCTGGGCGAACTCGGCGCGATCAACACCACAGTGATCCTGTGCGGGATACAATCGCAGTCTCCGGTTGCCGCACTGTTTGATCCGCTGATCGAATCTCCGTCGAAATTGCGCAAGTTCGCAGTCCTGGATGAAGCGATCGAGTGGGCGGAAGACCAGATCATCTATCGCTATGGCGGGTATGGCCGGCTGCACGATCCGACCACTTTGCCCGAGCAGCAACTGCTCGAAGGCCTGACGGGCGGCCAGATTGAAGCGCTTGCCACACGCATGAAGCCGCGGACCTACCAGTCCGGACAACGGATTATCGGAGCCGAGGAACCGGCATCATCCTTGTTCTTTCTGCAAAGCGGCATGGTCAGCGTAAAGCTGGCAAACGGTGTGCGTCTGGCAACGCTTGTCGCAGGCATGGTTTTCGGCGAGATGGCATTGCTCGAGGACCGCAGGTCCGCCGATGTGTGGGCGGATACACTGGTTGAATGTCTCGAGTTGCCCCTCGATGCTTATACCGAATTCCGGGAGATATACCCCCAGGTCGGTGAGCGCATCATACGCAATCTGGCGGTACTTCTGGCCAAGCGCCTGATTTCGGCCAACACAAAAATTGATTTGCTGACGGCGCACTGAAACCGGAATGCGCCGATCCGACGAAATTATCTTCGGCCGTGCTGATCCGGCTAGAACGCCACGGCTTTATTCCGGATCTGCCGTGCTGCACGGCCAACCAGCTCGGCGTAATTTTCAATCGGGAAGGGTCTTCCGGTGAGATATCCCTGCACCTCGTCGCAGCCTTCCTGTTTCAGGAATGCCAGTTGAGTTTCGGTCTCGACCCCTTCGGCAAGCACCGGAATGTTCAGGCTGTGTCCGAGGGTGATAATGGCGCGAACGATCGCCATGGAATGATGATTGTGTTCCAGGTCGCCGATAAACACACGGTCGATCTTGATTTTTTCGAACGGGAACGCGTGCAGGTAGGAGAGTGATGAATATCCGGATCCGAAATCATCCAGCGCGATGTGGATGCCGAGCGCCTTGAGCTTGCGCAGGATCGACACTGCACGGGAAAAATCGTCGATCAGGACACCTTCGGTGATTTCCAGTTCGAGTCGGTCCGGCTTGAGCCCGGTATCGAGCAGGATGGAATGGACAAGGCTGGGCAAGTCGCCGTGATGGAATTGAATCGGCGAAATATTGACGGCGACCTTGAGTGGTTTCGGCCACGATGCCGCCTCCTTGCAGGCTTCGCGCAGGATTCGTTCGCCGAGGGTAATGATGAAACTGCTTTGCTCGGCGATCGGGATAAACATGTCAGGCGGCACCATTCCGCGCTTCGCGCACTCCCAGCGCGCAAGTGCTTCAAACCCGATGACCTTGCCCAATCCGATCGTTTTCTGCGGCTGGTAGTGCAGCAGGAGATCGCCTTGTTCGAGAGCGGTCTGCAGGTCCGTCTGCAATTCGCGCCGCTCGCGCAGGCGGGAACCGAGTTTCGCCTCGAAAAAACGCAATGTCCCGCGCACTTCTGATTTCGCCTGATACAGCGCGGCGTCGGCATTCGCGATCAGGGCCTTGACGTCGGCGCCATCAGCAGGGAAGACGGCGACGCCGACGCTCAGGCCAACCTGCAGCTGGTGGCCATCGATTTCAAAATTGTCCTTGAAGGCAGCAAGCATGCGCTCGCCAAGAGCCTTGGCCGCTTCTTGCGGGTCGTCACCTGTTACAACCGCGATGAACTCGTCACCCCCGATGCGCGCGAGATAGGCGCCTTCGGTGGCCACATGCAGCCGCCGCGCCGCCTCGCGGAGCAGGCCGTCGCCCACGAGATGGCCGTAGACGTCGTTCGCCTCCTTGAACCGGTCGAGGTCGAGACACATGACGGCAAATTGCTGGCCGCCGTTAGCGGCCTTGCCGAGTGTCACTGCGAGATAGTCGAGGAGTGAAGCCCGGTTGGGGAGGCCGGTCAGGGAATCGTTGTGAGCCAGATACCAGATGTCCTGCTCCGCCCGCCGGCGCTCGGTCACGTCGTCAAGAACGGTCAGGATATATTTTGCCCGGCCGTCTTCGTCCCTGATGGCGGTCTTTTTTGCAGTTATCCGGCGAGGCCCCTTGGAGACCGTGGGTATTTCATGTTCCGGCGTGCAGACGATCCGGTCGCCGTCCAATGTTTCGTTGTCCGATCGCACGATCATATCGGCGCGCCATTGCGGGAATATATCGTACGCCGTTTTTCCGATCAGATCCTTGCGGGACGCGCCCGTGAGTTCTTCATAGGCCCGATTGAACAATGTAAAGCGATTGCCCCGCGTATCCGACCCGCATTCATCTAGGTCCCTGACGACGATCGGAACCGGCACGTGCTCGATGACTGCATTGAGGAATATCTTTGTCCGGCGTAGTTCGCCCTCGGCATGTTTGGTTTTTGTGATGTCGTGAACGACGGTCAGGCGTGCATCGCGCCCTTCATACGTCAGCGCTTTTGAGTGCACGGCGACGTCGACTTGCGTCCCGTCTGCCTTTGTATGTTGCCCGATATTCTCGACGAATTGATCGTCCGCAAGGCTATGGATAAATGCTGAGAACCGCTCGCGGTCCTCAGGCGGCCGCAACTCGGCCAGCGTCATCGACATGAATTGCGTGCGGCTGTATCCGTACAGCGCAATCGCGGCCTCGTTCACGGCAAGGAAGCGCAGGGTCTCCTTGTCGATGACCCACATTGGAACGGGGCTGCCTTCGAACAGTAAACGAAATGACTCTTCCCGGCGCTTTGCTTCGGTGACGTCCTCGTGAGTCGCGACCCACCCGCCGTTGCCCAGCGGTCGGTGGACGACCGCAATGTATCGGCCGTCGCGCAGGCGATTGATGGTCTGATACGGCGCGTTGGTGGAGACGTCATTGAGCCGGACCTTGAGGAATGCCGTGCAGTCGTTCGGCAGCATTCCCTTGGTGACGGTGTGTTCCAGGATCGCCTGAAACGGCGTGCCGGGCTTGGTCAGCTCCTCATTCAAACCGTAAGTGTCGGCATATTGCTTGTTGCAGATGATGAGGCGCTTCGATGCATCGAACATGCAGAGGCCCTGCGAAATATTTTCCAGAGCCGCATGAATCTGCTGGTCCTGCTTGCGTATCGCGTTTTCCGCCTCGACCTTGTCCGTAATGTCCTCGTGGGTGGCGACCCAGCCACCCTCCGGCATCGGCTGGTTCACGATTTTAATGATCCGGCCGGCAGGGGTCGGAACGTTTTGCTGCGTCAGCTTTTGCCTGGAAATCTGGTTCAGGATCATGGCGTGATACTCAACCGGGTCACCGGCGAATGACCCGCATTCCTTCCGGTGCTTGAGCAGATCCAGCAGCGGTAACCCTGGTTTCACGACATCCCGCGACACGTCGTACATTTCGATGAATCGCGAATTGCACACGACGATCCTCGACGATGCATCGAACATCACCAGGCCGTGCGACATGTTGTTCAAGGCGACGTCGAATCGCAGACTTTGCTGGCGCAGCTGCTCGGCCCGGTTTCGTTCGGCGCGCGCCTGTACGAGCGCCTGGTAGTTTCGCAGCAGGCGCGTGAAGAGCAGGGCAAAAGCAGTGATGATGACAATGATCAATACCGTGGTGCTGCCGATATAGACCGCGGTTTTTCTCCAGCCGGCGAGAAGCGCATCGCGGCTTTTTGTTGCCGTGACCAGGACCGGAAAATCGCTGACCCGGCGGGCTGCAACCATGCGAACAACGCCATCGATCATGCCCCCACTCATGCCAACGCCGTGGTTCGCAGTGGCGGTGAGTTTCAAGGCAACGGCGTCCGGCCAGCGGCGGCCGATGTCGACGTCGTTTTGCGGAAAGCGGGCAAGCAAGGTGCCATCATTTCGGAACAGCGCGAAACTGCTGTCGGGATCGGCGCTGATTTCGCTGAAATATTTCTGCAGGAACCCCAGTTCGAAGGACGCTGAGATAACGCCCAGGAATTCGCCGTCGGGGGCGGAGATCTTGCGGACCAGATTGGCCACCCAGCTTCCGGTAGCGCGGTTGCGAACCGGCTCGCTCAGGATCGATTTCGAGGCTGGGTCGAATTTGGCTGCGTTGAAGTAGTCGCGGTCCGCGATGTTGATGTCGGGGAGGGGCCACTGCCGGGAATAATTGATCAATTTTCCGTCGGCATTGTAGATAATGAGGGCGCCGACGTAGGGGATGCCGACGGCCTTGTCGCGCAATTTCAGGTGAACATCATAACGGCTGATGCTTGTTTCGAACGTTTTTCTGCTGACCCCCGGCAGGCGCGAAATGTCTTCGGTGAATTCCTTTTGCGCGGCCTCTACTGCTGCGAAAGCCTGTTCGATCTGCTTTGCGATGATGAGCGCTGAATTCGTCAGCGCTCGTTCGTTTTCGTAGGTCACCCGATCACGGAGATTGAGAACGATGAGGCTTGCGCTGCCCACAACAACAAGTGCGAGCGTGACGGCGCACACAAGAAAAAGCCGTTCCAGGCCGAAAAATTTGGCAGGTGTCGCCGTGTCCGAGGCACGAGCGAATTGCGCCGACATCAATTTGGAAAGCCATCCTGGCATGAAGATGCGTCTTGCTTAAGGGATCCGGGCTCGATGCATCGGACAGCAGTAACGCGAAAAATTTAATCTTCGCCTCCTGTTGGCCGGTGTGACCGTGCTCCTGCGTCCCCAAACGACGCTGATGGTTAATGGTCGCCTTCGGGATATCGGAAAGGATCTGTTATCTGGCTCGCGACCGCGCACCAGCGCGCGTACTTCGACCATGACGCAATCTGCGGTGCATCCCGGTCGCGCGGCGCCTTGCAGGTTTCACCGCTAAGTAAGCTTCTCGCCCTAGCATGCCGGCTCGCCTGAGCGGATGTAAGCTTTCATGACCAGCCTTGACCTGACCACTGTCGTCAACGCACGCGGACGCAGCGAAAGCGATCGACAAACGCGCATTTTGTGTGTGCTGTTTTTCTTCTCGGGCGCTCCTGCGCTGATCTATCAGCTGACCTGGCAGCGTGCGCTGTTCCTGATCTTTGGTGTCAATATTGAGTCGGTGACGATTGTCGTCACGGCGTTCATGCTCGGCCTTGGCATCGGCAGTCTTGCAGGCGGCTGGCTTTCAAAGCAGCGCGCGGTACCGCTGTTGCTGTTGCTCTCGGCCATCGAATTTCTCACCGGCGCATTCGGCCTCATGTCGTTGACCCTGTTCGACAAGGTCGGTGATTTCACGATCGGACTAAGCTTGCCCGCCACCGCGGCCGCGGCGCTTGCGCTTGTCATCGTTCCGACGCTGCTGATGGGCGCAACCCTGCCGCTGCTGGTCGGCCATCTTGCGCGCCGTCTCGGCAATATCGGAAGCGCCGTTGGCACGCTCTACTACGTCAATACGCTGGGAGCTGGCGCAGCCTGCCTTGTCGCCGCGCTCCTGCTGTTTCCGTTCCTCGGCATGAGCGGGTCGATCTACATCGCCGTGGCGATGAATGGCGCGGTGGCTGCGGCAGCACTTGCCGCACAATGGTTCGGCGGCGCGGAAACTGGAACCCCGGTGCCAGAGTCCATGGCGGTTTCCGCGAACCGGAGCCCTGTCCTCAGGTTCTGGCCCATTTTGCTGCTGGCGGCGGCCGGTGGATTTGTTTCACTGTCGTACGAGATATTTTTCTTCCGCACGGTCTCTTATGCGAGCGGATCGAGCGCGACCGCTTTTGCTGTGACGC
>DASXLC010000155.1:0-5223 GCA_036496445.1 Pseudolabrys sp.
GGCGGCGGCATGGAGCTCGGCAACGAGTTCTTCAAGAAGTTCGGCGTGATCGGTTTCGCCGCGGGCAACACCGGCACGCAGATGGGCGGCTGGTTCCGCAAGGAGATCAAGACCGTCGCCGATCTCTCGGGCCTGAAATTCCGCATCGGCGGCATCGCGGGCCAGGTGCTCCAGAAGCTCGGCGTGGTGCCGCAGCAGCTTGCCGGCGGGGACATCTATCCGGCGCTCGAGAAGGGCACGATCGACGCAGCCGAATGGGTCGGCCCCTATGACGACGAGAAGCTCGGTTTTCAGAAGGTCGCGAAGTACTACTATTATCCGGGCTTCTGGGAGGGCGGCACGATGGCCCACGCCTTCTGCAACCTCGAGAAGTGGAATTCGCTGCCGAAAAGCTATCAGGCGATCATCAACGGTGCAGCGGCCCATGCCAACAACTGGATGCCGGCGCGTTACGACATGCAGAACCCGACCGCGCTGAAGCGGCTGGTCGCGGGCGGCACGCAGCTTCGTCCCTTCACCAACGAGGTGCTGGAAGCCTGCCTCAAGGCGACCAACGAATTGTGGGCCGAAATCTCGGCGCAGAACGCCGATTTCAGGAAGTCGATCGACGCGATGCAGGCTTACCGCTCGGATGAATATCTTTGGTGGCAGGTTGCCGAATACACCTTCGACAGCTTCATGATCCGCTCGCGTACGCGCGGCTGATCCAG
Source organism: Pseudolabrys sp. (assembly GCA_036496445.1). GTDB lineage: Bacteria > Pseudomonadota > Alphaproteobacteria > Rhizobiales > Xanthobacteraceae > Pseudolabrys. The sequence continues at coordinate 711 of DASXLC010000155.1, forward strand.
ACAGCAAGCAAATCTACGTCTTAAGTCGTAGATAGCGGGCCCGGTCTTAAACGAGACCGGGCTTTTTGCGTTTCTGACCAAAGCAGGGGATGGAAATCGGAAACCGGATGTTCCATGCTTGTGGCAAGCCTCTGCAATGAAGGCTGACACAGACAGAATCGAGGGGAGATAACATGAAACGTCGAGATTTCATCAAGGTCACAGGGCTCGGAGTCGCGGGTGCAGCAACGATCGCGGCGCCGGCAATCGCGCAGTCGATGCCGGAGATCAAGTGGCGCATGGCCGCGAGCTGGCCAAAATCGCTTGATACGCTCTTTGGCGGCGCCGATGTGTTGACGAAGGCCGTCGCGGAAGCCACTGACAACAAATTCCAGATTCAACTCTTTGCCGCCGGCGAAATTGTCCCGGCTCTCCAGGTGCTGGACGCCGTGCAAAACGGCACGGTCGAAATGGGCCACACTGCCTCCTACTACTATTTCGGCAAGGATCCCACTTTCACGTTTGGCACGTCGGTCCCATTCGGACCGAACCAGCGTCTCAGTCAAGCCTGGTACATGCTGGGCGGTGGCAAGGAGCTTCTGAACGATTTTTACAAGGGCTATAATGTCCGCTCAATGCTTGCGGGCAACACTGGTTGTCAGATGGGCGGCTGGTTCCGCAAGGAGATCAATACGGTCGACGACATCAATGGTCTCAAATTCCGTATCGGTGGCTTTGCCGGGAAGGTGCTGCAGAAGCTCGGCGCAGTCCCGCAACAGATCGCCGGCGGCGATATCTATCCTGCGCTGGAAAAGGGCACAATCGACGGTGCGGAATGGGTCGGTCCTTACGACGACGAGAAGCTCGGCTTCTACAAGGTCGCGCCTCATTACTACTATCCCGGATGGTGGGAGGGCGGCCCGATTCTGCTGGCATTCACCAATCTAGACAAATGGAACGCGCTGCCGAAGAACTATCAGGCCGTTCTTGAGCAGGCTGCGCACTTTGCCAACGATTGGATGATGGCCAAGTATGATCAGGCCAACCCGGCGGCGCTGCGCCGGCTGCTCGCGGGAGGCACCAAGCTGCACGCGTTTTCGCTCCCGATCATGCAAGCCTCTTACAAGGCGGCGAAGGAATTGCACAGCGAGATCGCCGCGACCAACGCGAACTTCAAGAAAATCTACGATTCGCAAACGGACTTCTCCAGGGCCGGATATTCCTGGTTCCAGGTTGCGGAAATCGGCTTCGACAGCTTCATGGCGCGACACGTGCAAGGCTGAGCGGATCCCGACAAGTCGCCGCCAGGAAAAACCCGGAGCGAAAGCTCCGGGTTTTCTACGAGCGGATGGGAAGATCACTATTGCTTGGGCGGCCCGAAATCGAGCGGTGGCAGTTCGATTTGCGGGACCTCGATCTTGATGCTGTTGGGGTCGATCGTCGATCCGGCGCCCTTGTAGTGCATCACCATCGCCGGGAACAGGATCACCAGTAGAACCATGACGGCCTGGATCACAACGAACGGCACCGCACCCCAATAAATCTGCCCCGTGGTGACCGGCTCCATCGTCTTCTTCGTGACACGATCGATATAGCGTTCCCTCGGCGCCACTGAGCGCAGGTAGAACAGGGCAAATCCAAACGGCGGATGCATGAACGAGGTTTGCATGTTGACGCCGAGGATCACGCCGAACCAGATCAAATCGATCCCCAGATGTTCCGCCGCCGGCCCGAGCAGGGGAATGACGATGAAGGCGAGCTCGAAGAAGTCGAGGAAGAAGGCGAGCACGAACACAAACAGATTGACGAAGATGAGGAAACCGATCTGGCCGCCGGGCAGGGAGGTTAGCAGGTTTTCCACCCAGATATGACCGCTCACCCCATAGAAGGTCAGCGAGAACACGCGTGCGCCGACCAGGATGAAGACCACGAAAGCCGATAATTTCGCCGTGGACTCCACGGCCTGGCGGATGAGGTCGAAAGTCAGGCGCCGCTTCATCGCGCCGAGAATGAGGGCGCCGCTTGCGCCCATGGCGCCGCCTTCGGTCGGAGTTGCGACGCCGATGAAGATGGTCCCCAGCACCAGGAAGATCAGGAACAGCGGCGGCACCATCACGAACGTGGTCTGCTGCGCCATTTTCGACAGAAAACGAAAGCCGGTGAATTTCTGGAGAGCCCAGTTCAGAACGGTGACAAAGAACGCAAACAGGATGCCAAAGAACATGCTGAGCACGACGAAATCGGCGCCGTGGGTCTCCGAATTTCGCATCATGAGCCAGCCAAAAGCGCAGCTTGCGAGAAACAGCACGCCAAGCGAACCCAAGCCGCGGCTGCCGTCGTCCTCGCGGAAGCCGATGACCTCCTTCGGCAGGCCGGGAGCAGCCTTCGGGAATATCAACGTGACCAGAAATGCGTATCCGGCATAGAGGCCGGCCAGCACCAGTCCGGGAATGAATGCGCCCTCGTACATGTCGCCGACCGACTTGCCGAGCTGGTCGGCCATCACGATCAGCACAAGCGACGGCGGAATGATCTGCGCCAGCGTGCCCGATGCCGCGATGATGCCGGTCGCCATGCGGCGATCGTAGCCGTAGCGCAGCATGATCGGCAGCGAGATCAGGCCCATCGAGATCACGGAAGCGGCGACCACCCCGGTGGTTGCCGCGAGCAACGCGCCGACGAACACGACCGCATAGGCAAGGCCGCCGCGGATCGTACCGAACAATTGTCCGATGGTGTCGAGCAAATCCTCCGCCATGCCTGACCGCTCAAGCACCAATCCCATGAATGTGAAAAACGGAATCGCGAGCAGCGTGTCGTTGTTCATCACGCCGTAGACGCGCTCGGGAAGCGCCTGCAGAAAGTCCGGCTGGAACTGGCCCAGTTCAATGCCGACGATGGCGTAGATAAGCCCCACGGCGCCGAGCGAAAACGCTGCCGGATAGCCGAGCAGCAGGACCACCACCAGCGACGCGAACATGATCGGCGCCAAATTGGCAATGATAAGCTGAGTCATCCAACCCCCTGCGATCGCCCCCCGGCGATCAGTGTTTTTCGATCGCCTCGACGATGTGTTCGATCTCGGCCTCGATCGCACTCGTTTGCGATACATGCGGGTCCGGAATGAGCCCACGCATGACTGCAATACGCTTGATCAATTCGGAGATGCCCTGCACCAGCAGCATCGCGAACCCGATCATGATCAGTGATTTGGCCGGCCATTGTGGCAGCCCGCCGGCGTTGCCCGATTGCTCGTTGATGTGGAACGAGCGGAAAAAGAAAGGTACGCCGGTGACGATCATCACGACGGTCAAGGGCAGCAGGAAGAAGGCGTGGCCAACCAGCTCGATGGAGTTTCGTAGCCTGGTCGGCAGGAGATTGTTGACGATATCGATGCGGATGTGCTCGTTGTCGAGCAGCGTCCAGGACGAGCACAGCAGAAAGACGATGCTGAACAGCACCCATTGAAGCTCGAGCCACGAGTTTGAGGAGGTGTCGAATCCCTTTCGAACGATGGCATTGGCCGCTGAGATGACGACGGCCACTAGGATCAGCCACGCCAGACGTTTGCCCATCCAATGTGTGAACGCGTCGATCCCACGGCTTAAATTCAGCAGCGCTTGCACTGTTACCCTCCCCGATGATGCGTCTGCCATTTTCGTGTGCGCCGGTCGGGGGCGCATCGGCTTGTATCGCCGCGCAGGCATAGAGCTGCCGCACCAAACCAGCGGTCGGACCGGCAGTCAATCGGAAGTTTGTTGATTATGCAGGGGAATATTGCCGCGGCGACTTCGGGTCGCCCTTAACCTCAGCCGCCGGTCACGCTCATGTGCCGGCTGACGCTCGGCCGGTTGTGGCGGCGATCGATGATGAAGTCGTGCCCCTTCGGCTTCAGCCCGATGGCGCGGTCGATCGCGGCCGACAGCAGCTCGTCGTCTGCCGATGCGCGCAGCGGTTTGCGCAAATCGGAGGCATCTTCCTGGCCGAGGCAGGTGTGCAGCGTGCCGGTGCAGGTGATCCGCACCCGGTTGCACGACTCGCAGAAATTGTGGGTCATCGGCGTGATGAAGCCGAGCTTGCCGCCGGTCTCGCCGACGCTGACGTAGCGCGCGGGTCCGCCGGTATTGTCGGCGAGGTCGGTGAGGGTGAACTCCCGCTCGAGACGCGCGCGGACCAGCGAGAGAGGGACGTATTGATCGATACGTCCCGCCCCGATCTCGCCCATCGGCATCACCTCGATCAGGGTCAACGCCATGCCGTTGCCATGCGCCCAGCGCAGCAGCGAGGGGATCTCGTCCTCGTTCAGGTTCTTGAGCGCCACCGTGTTGATCTTGACCGCAAGTCCCGCGGCGCGCGCCGCCTCGATGCCGGCCAGCACCTTGTCGAGTTCGCCCCAGCGGGTGATGGCGCGGAATTTTGCGGCATCGAGCGTATCCAGCGAGACGTTGATGCGGCGGATGCCACACTCGGCCAGCTCGTGCGCGAAGCGCGCCAATTGCGTCGCGTTGGTCGTCATGGTCAATTCGTGCAGCGC
>DASXLC010000156.1:0-1575 GCA_036496445.1 Pseudolabrys sp.
ATAAAGTGGCTGAAATCATTGCGGAGACTTGCGATATCCCGCGCGAGAATATCAAGCCGGAAAGTCATGCCATCAACGATCTCGAGATCGATAGTCTCGATTTCCTCGACATCGCGTTCGCCATCGATAAGGCCTTCGGCATAAAGCTGCCGCTCGAGCAATGGACGCAAGAGGTCAACGACGGCAAGGCTACTACCGACCAGTACTTCGTCCTGAAGAACCTGTGCGAGCGGATCGACGAGTTGATCGCTGCCAAGGGCGCCTGAGCGCCTCATGCGTCTTGAGTATTTTCAGATGATCGACCGCTTCGTCGACGTCAATGTCGGCGAACGTGTTGCGCGCGCGATCTGCACGGTTCCGTTGCAAAGCCCGGTGTTCGAGGGCCATTTCCCCGGTTATCCGCTAATGCCGGGCGTGCTCTTGATCGAATGCATGGCGCAAACCACCGGCTGGTTGGTCAGCGCGCTCACCGGCTTTACCGGACTTCCGGCGCTTGCCGGCGTGAAGGAAGGCAAAATCCGCAGCGCGGTCTTCCCTGGCGACCAGCTCGAATTCGAAGGCAAAGTCATCCATGAGGGCTCCGGCTACGCCATCGGTGAAGCCAAAGGGTGGTGCAAGGGCGCCGCAATTTGTGACGCGACCTTGACCTACCGCATCATTCCCTATCCGAGCCCCGAACTTCGTGCCGGACTGTGGGAATGGGCTGAGCGCATCAACTTTCCGGCCAAGGAGTTTGCGAAGTGACCGAACGCCGTGAGGTGTGGATCACGGGCGTCGGGCTTCTCACCTGTCTGGGTGATGGCGTGGAAAAAGCCTGGGAGCATCTCGAGCGCGGTGACCCGCCGCCGTACGACGAAAAAAGCTTTGCACCCTACATCGTGCATCAGCTGCCGCCGATGAGCTTCGACAAGCAGATCCCGAAAAAAAGCGATCAGCGGCAGATGGAGACGTGGCAAAGGGTCGGGGTCTATTCCGCCGGACTGGCGCTGACCGATGCCGGGATAGCCGGCAAGGCTGAAATGCTCGACCATACCGACATGATCGTCGCGGCCGGCGGCGGCGAACGCGATATCGCGGTCGACACGGCGATCATGGCCGGGCTGCGCAAGACCAATCAGCCGGGCGCCTTTCTCAACGAGCGGCTGATGAGCGATCTGCGGCCGACCTTATTCTTGGCGCAGCTGCCTAATCTGCTTGCCGGCAACATTTCGCTGGTCCATGGCATTGTCGGCTCTTCACGCACCTTCATGGGCGAGGAGTCCGCAGGCGTTGACGCGGTGCGCGTCGCGCAGGCGCGTATCGCCGCCGGACAAAGCGAGCTGACGCTGGTGGGCGGCGCCTATCATGGCACACGTTGGGACGTGCTGCTGGCATTCGAACTCGGCGGCGTCGTCCTGAAAAACAAATTTGCTCCAGTGTGGGATCGCGGTCCCGAAGGCGGCATCGCCTTCGCAACAATGGGCGCGTTCCTGATGCTGGAAAGCAAAGAACATGCGGTGGCCCGAGGGGCGCGGCCGCGTGCGCGAATTTCGCAGGTGTTTTCCGATCGCAACGTGCGCCAGCCGGGCGACGCCG
>DASXLC010000157.1:0-21825 GCA_036496445.1 Pseudolabrys sp.
TTCACCCTCCCGGATCGACGTTTCGAACATTCCTCGGGAAAAATCCCTTGCGGGGATCACGCGTTCGCCGGTCGAGCCACGCACGACAAAGTCGGCATCGAGCGCCAACATCACTACTGGGAGCTCGGCAGCCGGATCCGCGTTGGCGATGCTGCCGCCGATCGTGCCGCGTGCGCGTGTCGGCGGGTGACCGACGAAGGCGAGGGCGTCAGTCATCAGCGGCGCCAGCCGGCGAACCAAAGGCGACCGCAGCAGGGTGGCCTGCCGCGTCATGCTGCCGATGCACAAGACTTCGCCCGTCTCGCGGATGTCGGAAAGTCCGGGAATGCGGTTGAGATCGATCAGCGCCGATGGCCGCGCGAGCCTTAGGTTCATCATCGGGACCAGGCTCTGCCCGCCGGCGATTGGGCGCGCCTGATCGTCGGCCGCCAGCATCTCGATCGCCTGCGCGATATTCGCCGGGGCGAAATACTTGAATGGAGCGGGCTTCATCGTGAGGCTTTGGCAATCGCGTCGAGCACGCGCTCGGGGGAGAGCGGGAGCGCATCGATTCCGTTTTGAATGCACAATGCGTCGGCCAGCGCGTTGCCAATTGCCGCGCCGACGCCGGTCGGCCCGACTTCGCCGACACCTTTGATCCCAAGCGCGTTCGAGGGCGAGCGCGCTTGCTCGATCAGAACGGTTTTAATGGCGGGTGCGTCGTAGGAGCTTGGCACCAGATAGTCGGCCAGAGACGCTGTCATCAATTGGCCCTGATCGTCATAGCCGAGCTCTTCGAGCAACGCGAAACCAAGCCCCTGAACAGCACCGCCGACAAGCTGGCCCTCGACGATCATTGGATTGATCGCGCGTCCAATATCGCAAGCGACCAGCATGCGCTTGACCTGGATTTGGCCGGTGTCGGGATCAACTGCGACCTCCGCAAGGTGGACCGCAAACACGCTGGTTCCGTTCGGCACGCCTCGGATCATGCTGGTTGCGGTCAGCCCGTCGTTATCGGGGATGATCACGTCACCAGGTGATCGCAAAAGCGTATCGTCACCGGGCGCGATTAGCCGCGCAACGTCGCCGAGCGCAAGGCCTGAACCGGGTGCACCGACGATTTCGATACGTCCATCCCTCAATATCAGGTCACTCTCAGCGCATTCGAGTTTCTGTGCGGCACCGCGGATGGCTTTCGTTCTGACTTCATTCGCAGCGGCGTAGACAGCATTGCCGGCCATCACAGCCGTGCGACTCGCATTCGTGCCGCCGCCAAATTGGATTTGGCCGGTGTCGCCGTGAACGACCGTGATCCGGTTGATTGGCACAGCCAGAACTTCCGCCGCCACCTGCGCGAGCGAGGTTTCCTGTCCCTGCCCTTGAGAAGTGCAGCCGGTGATCACGCGCACATTGCCGCCCAGATCGACTTCTACGCGCGCGCTTTCGAAAACGCCAAGTGCCGACGGCTCAACGGAAACCGAGATGCCCCGGCCAATGGCGCGACCGTCTTGCAACCACTCTGGTTGCTGGTTCCAGCCGAACTCGGTTAACGCCCGCTCGAAGATCGCCGGGAAATCGCCACTGTCATAAGTCGTCGGATGCCCCCCGCCGACAGTGCCGACGTGCCAAGGCATTTCAGCCGGCCGAATTAAATTGCGGCGGCGAAATTCCGCGGGATCGATGTTGAGCTTGGCGGCCAACATATCTACCACCCGCTCGCGTGCGAAATTGGACTCGAATGTGCCTGGCGAGCGGATCGTGCCGGTTGGCGACTTGTTGGTGAGCACCGCGCGCGCCTGGGCGCGGTAGTTGCGGACCCGGTAGGGGCCCGGGAAGCCGGCAGCGATGTAGGACGGCACAACGTCGCCATGGGTGCGCATATACGCGCCCATATCGGACTTCAGTCGCAGTTCGAACGCGGTGAGCTTGCCGTCAGCGTTGGCCGCGGCTCTGATCTCGAGCTCGGACTCGCGACTGTGATTGATAGCCGAAAAATGTTCGATCCGGTCCTCGATCCAGCGAACCGGTTTGCGCAAGCGCATCGCGAGCCATGGAATGAGAAAGTCCTCGGGATAGAACTCGCCACGGACGCCGAAACTGCCGCCAACGTCGGGCTCAATGAATCGGATATTGCCCTCTGGCAGTCTCAACATCGCAGTCAGCATGCGCCGGTTCGTATGCGGAATCTTCGTCGGCCCATGGACTTCGAGCTGATTGCGCGAGACATTGTACGAGGCAAGCAAGCCACGGGTTTCCAGCGGAAGGCCCGTCTGCCGCGGGGTGGTGAACCTGTGCTCCACAGTCACGGCCGCTGAAGCGAAGGCTTCTTCCACGTTCCCGAGATCAATCGTCCACGCGGTTGCGACATTGCCGGCAGCGTGAATCGCCGTTGCATCAGGTCTGAGCGCATGATTGGCACTCGATACGGGATCGAGCGGTTCCCAGTCTATTTCAAGCAATTCGGCCGCATCCTCGGCGAGTGCGCGCGTTGCCGCCACCACCACGGCCACAGGCTCGCCGACGTACCGGACAACATCTTTCGCCATTAGCGGCTGGAGGAACGGCGTCACATCGCCGTGCGACGGAATCCTGCACGGAATCGGCGGAAGATTGGGCGGCAGGTCTTTCGACGTAATCACAGCCGCAACACCGGTTGACCCGGCAGCTGCCACGATGTGAATTGCCTCGATCTTGGCGTGGGCGTGCGGGCTTCGAACGACCACGGCCTCCAATGCGCCCGCCAACTGCAGGTCCGCGACATAGTGCCCTTCACCGCGAAGGAAGCGCTCATCTTCCTGCCGGACCAACCTTGCACCGATCACTCGCTGGCTCCCATCGCGCGAAACACCAGCACGGATGTTTGCGTCTGTCAAAAGACGCGCGGACTCGTTGAGCCGGCAACATGTTCAAACGAAAAATAGGAGCGCGAGCGATTTATATTTGTGTGAGGACCACACACCGCAGAGGATCAATCAGATGTTGATTGGGTCCGGAAGTTGCAATTTAGGGTGCAAGTCCGAGTGACCAAGGCGGTCCTAATGCAACGTGTCTCTGCCCTCTCGGCCAGCCTGCAGGAGGGGTGATAAATCTCTCTTGCTTTTATCGAGAATGACAATCGATGATGTTCAAGCAATACATAGTTCGCACGGGAAAGTAGATCGGGGTTCCACCAGTGCAATCTGCGTTCGCATCTATCGAGCGAGAGCCGCGTGGTACACTTCCGATCATCCTCGCCGGCGGACACATTCTCGACTTGGAAAGTTCTGCCCTGCAAGGCTCGGACGTTTTGATCGAGAACGGCGCGGTCGCGCGCATTGCTCCGCATGGCAAGATTGCAACCCCCGTGGCGCGACAATTAGACGCCAGCGGATGCCTGATCCTGCCAGGGATCACGAACGCGCATACTCACTCTCCTGAAAATATGGCAGCGGGCTTCTGCGATGGTCTCCAGCTTGATGACTGGCTGAAGGCTATTTGGGCGCAACTAGATCATATGACGCCTGACGCCGTCCGGCTCGCCGTGTTTGCAGGTGCAGCGCAAATGCTCAAGCGCGGGGTCACCGCGGTTGTCGATCATTTCCGGCAAACCCCGGCGTCACTACCGGCGATCGACAGCGCGCGCGCTGCCTATGCGGCCACCGGAATGAGGGCGATGATCGCGGTTATGCTGCGCGACCGTGTTGCCGACAACGGGCAGATGGTCGGCGTTGCGAGCAGGATCCGACCGATATCGATACCGGAGGCGCGAGAGCTTTGGACCGAGGTCACAAAACGCAACGACCCCCGATCGCGCGTGACCATGGCGCTAGGTCCCTCGGGCCCAACGCGTTGCAGTGATGAAATGTTTGAATTGGCTGTTGAAATCGCTCAACGGCATTCTCTCTGTCTGCACACCCATGTGGCTGAAACACGATCTTGCGCAGAAAATGCTCTGCAACTTTTCGGCTGTCGCACAGTGCGGCACCTGGCCGATCTCGGTTTTCTGGGGCCTCGAACGTCGCTAGCGCATTGCGTGTGGATCGACGATGAAGAGATCGACCTGATTGCGCAATCCCGCACTGTCGCTGTGCACAATCCAATCAGCAATATGGTGCTCGGGACAGGTATTGCACCTGTTCCAGCCATGTTAGCAGCGGGAGCTAGGGTGGCCGTGGGGACCGATGGTGCGGCGTCGAATGGCGGACAAGACATTTTCGAGAGCATCAAATGCGCGGCGTTGCTCGCCCGCAACAGCACGCCCAACGCCGGCGACTGGCTGACAGCAAGTAAAGCGATGAAACTCGCGGTCAATGGGGGACGTGAAATTTTCTCGCTCGCTCCACCAGCGATTGTGCCGGACGTTGTTGCGGACATTGCGGTATTTCCGTTCGCCGAAGATACGCTTGACAATTTTTTCGATCCGGTTCGACAATTAGTTTACGGCGCAAAGTCGCGAGCGCGGCACGTTTTGGTGGCGGGCGAACCCGTAGTGGTTGACGGGGAGATCACGAGTTTTGACGATGCGGCTCTACAAGCGGAGCTTCGGCAAATCCGCAAAAAATTTATGCCGTCAAATTAGGAAATCAGACCATGTCGAAAATCACAAACCGAACTTGGGCTGTTGCGGCGTGTGCAGCGGGAGCGCTACTGGTCATGAACATGGCTATGGCGTCGGCCGAAACGACGCTTGAAAAGATCAAACGCACCGGCGTGATGACGTCGGCCAATACTTTTTCCTATCCGCCCTTCGGGTTCATCGAAAATGGTAAGCAGGTCGGTTTCGACGTCGATCTCGCCACAGAAATTGCCAAGCGGATGGACGTGAAGCTCGTGTATGAGCAGATCGATTTTCGCGGCATCATAGCTGCGCTGACGTCCAAGCGTGTGGATCTGCTGATCACCGGAATGGTCTACACGCCCGATCGTGCGATGCAGATCGCCTATTCGGAGCCGTACTTTAATGGCGGCGTCGCGGCCGCTTACCGGCCCGACAAACCGATCAAGCAACCTGACGATGTCATCGGCAAGACGATTGGAGTGGAATTGGGCAGCGCGGGCGACAAGTTCATCCGGGACAACTACGGAACTCGCGTCACGATCAAGACCTACGACACGGTATTTCTGGCGCTCAAGGACCTGGAAAATGGGCGCATAGACGCATTCGTCGGTTCGGTCGCACCGATGCGCTACATCATGCGCAATACGCCCGCGCTCAAGAGCTCGGCGACCTGGGACAATCGAATTCAGGCCGCTAATACTCGATTGGAGGACAAAGACCTCCTGGATGAGGTCAACAAGCACATACTTGCGACGAAGAAAGACGGCACTTACGAGAAGTTGGTTGTCAAATGGTTCGGTTCGTCAGTGGATAATTGAAACACTTGAACGTGACGTGCTTCGATCGCTAACCGGTCGAAGGTCCGCTGTGCATTTGGCCCGCGTTGAATCAGTTTTGGGACGGCCGGGAACGACGGCGTAAGCCGTCTCTGCGGGATTGCATGGACTTTAACTGGAATATCTTTCTCGAGTCGTGGCCCGCCCTGTTAAAGGGGTGCATTGTCACCGCCGAACTGTCCGTAATTTCGATCGTGGCCGGAACGATCATCGGCACTCTCGGCGGGGTCGCCCGATTTTCAAAATTCAGACTCCTGTCCTGGCTGATGTCGATCTACGTCACAATCTTCCGCGCCATCCCGATGCTGGTCACCTTGCTGTTCATCTATTACGGCATGCCGGCGGCCGGGATTCAACTAGATGCCTTCACTGTTGCGATCATCGCCTTGTCGATGACGAATGGCGCATACGTAACGGAGATCGTTCGAGGTGGCGTCGAGTCGATCGATCCCGGGCAGATGCGGGCGGCCTCTTCGCTCGGGATGCCCTACGCGCTAGCCATGCGACGCATCATCCTGCCGCAGGCGCTTCGGCGCGTGCTGGCGCCAATCACGAATGAATCGATCACGTTGTTGAAGAGCACGTCCCTCGTCTCCACCATTGCGCTATCTGACGTTCTGCGCGCGGGCCTCGACGTCATGGCTTGGAAAGCGAACACTTTCAGTCCCTTCGCGGGCGTCGCGCTTTGCTATCTGGTGCTGACACTGCCGCTGCTTACACTGAACGACTATCTCGAAAAGCGGTATCGGGTGACTTGAACCAGACCGGGATCTTTTGGATTGGGCGCGAACGCGGCGGGGTACGAGGGGTGACCGGCAAGACAAACCACGACGGTGTTACCAGCCTCGAGATTGAGATCAGGGGCCTCGTCAAAAGTTTTGGCACCTTGCCGGTGTTACGTGGCATCGACCTCGATGTGGCGACGGGCGAAGTCGTAGTCGTCATCGGTCCATCCGGCTCAGGCAAGAGTACGCTGTTGAATTGCATCAACTTTCTGGAGCCTTTCCAGGAGGGGACTGTCCGCGTAAGCGGCAAATCGGTTGGCTACAATATCGATCCGACAACCGGAATTCGCGTGCGTCAGCCTGAAAGGGAACTAAACGTACTCCGCACCGGCATCGGGATGGTTTTCCAGCACTTCAATCTGTTCCCGCATATGACGGCACTTGGAAATATAATCGAAGCACCCGTGTATGTGCGAGGCGAGGAGCGTGAAACGGCGATCGCGCGAGCGCGCAAGCTCCTTGCCCGTGTCGGACTTATGAACAAGGAGAATGCCTATCCGGCAGAATTGTCGGGCGGTCAGAAGCAACGGGTTGCCATCGCCCGGTCCCTCGCGATGGAACCGAAGGTCATGCTGTTCGACGAAGTGACGTCGGCGCTGGATCCGGAGCTTGTAGGCGAGGTGCTGGCGGTAATGCGCGATCTTGCCCACGACGGCATGACCATGTTGGTTGTCACCCACGAGATGAACTTTGCTCGCGATGTGGCCGACCGCGTTGTATTCATGGACGAAGGGCTGATTGTCGAACAAAACCACCCGGGGCGGTTCTTCACCGAGCCGCAAACAGATCGCGCCCGAGTATTCCTGCGCCGACTCTTCGACAAATGACGTGCCGCCACGCTGTCAGGCGTGTTTGCGAAGGTTAGCGCCTTGGCAAAGACTTCACCGAACTGGAGAAAAAAATGAAGATTAAGGGAGCAACCGGAGCCGAAGCTATGTTGCGGCTTCTGTCGAGCATGGGAGTCGAGCGCATCTTCGCATCACCGGGTTCGGAATGGGCGCCTGCGTGGGAAGCTCTGGCAAATCCCGATCTGAAGGACAAGCCGATGTACCTGTCGGCGCGACATGAGGAGATCGCGGTGGGTATGGCCAGCGGCTATGCCAAGTCGACCGGAAAGCTCCCGGCAGTCATGGTCCATACTTCGGTGGGCTCGCTGCATGCGAGTATGGCCCTGCGGGGCGCGCTGCATGAGAATGTTCCGATGGTGGTCCTCACGGGCGAATCGATTGCCTTCGGCGAATCCCCCGGGCCGGATCTCGGAGCTCACTGGCTCTCCCAACTGGCGGATATCGGGGGGCCGGCCAGGCTGGTGGAGCGCTGTGTGAAGTGGAGCCTCGCGGTCAATACCAAAGCGGTCTTTCCTGCCGCGATCCAGCGTGCGTGCCAGCTTGCGATGACAGATCCCAAAGGCCCGGTATTCGTTTCCTTGCCCTTGGAGTTTCTGTTCGGCGACGTGACGATTGATGCGCCGGCGCAAGCGGCCATCCCGACGCCCGCCACGGCCGACTCGCGCGGTCTCGACAAGCTGGCCGACATGCTGCTTTCCGCAACGCGTCCGGTAATCGTGACCGAGGAATGCGGGCGCAGCCCTGCGGCGGTTGAGCGGCTGATCGAGATTTCGGAGCTTCTTTCAATTCCGGTCGTGGAGAGCCGAACGGCGCCATATCTGAATTTTCCACGCACGCACCGCTTGCATGCCGGTTTTGATTCCGCTGGTATTCTCAGTGAGGCGGATGTTGTTCTGCTGATCGCCACGATCGCTCCCTGGCATCCGGCATCGACGGGGCCAGCCGCTGGGGCACGGGTCGCAATCGTGGACGAAAACCCGCTGCGCGGGGACCTTCCTTATTGGGGCTACCAAGCCGATCTGTGCCTCGCGGGGTCAATTGAGAGCTCCCTAGTCAGGCTTCTCAAACGATTGAAAGCGCGAACGCAGAAGGACAACGCATTGCGCTCTACGTTTGCGGAGCGGTGGAAGAGCCGTCACAACGACCGGATGAAAGCGGAGCGCCTCAACGCGACGGCTTGCGCCAGCCAGCAGCCGATGGACCCGCGCTGGGTCCTGCACGAGCTGAACGGGATGCTTCCGCCCGATGCGATCGTCGTCGAAGAAACGATCACGGACCGGGAGTCGATCAATCTGCATCTCGATTGCCTAAACCCGGGGCAATTCTTTGCCGGCGCCATCGGCGGCCTCGGCACCGGCATTGGCACGGCGCTGGGGGTAAAATGCGCCAATCCAACGAAGCCGGTGGTCCTTTTGATCGGTGATGGCACGTTTAACTACAATCCTGCGCTGGCTGGCCTTGGCTTCGCCAAGGAACATGAGATGCCGATCATGATCGTCATCATGAACAATCATGGATATCTTTCGCAGAAGCAGGGTGTACCCCGGCACTATCCCGAAGGCTGGGCGGTCAAAACCAAGACCTTCATCGGCACCTCGATTACACCGCCGCCGGACTATGCCGCGCTGGTCCGGATCTTTGGCGGACATGGAGAAACGGTGGAGCAGCCAGGCGACGTCCGGCCCGCGCTGGAACGCGGCTTGAAAGCCCTCGCAACCGGATCCGTTGCGCTGGTCGACATGCGGCTTAAACCGGTCAATTGACGACTACAATCCGGAAAGTCTGTTTCGGTGTTAGGTGGGTTCTATTGATGAAGGCGATCAGCAAACTGGCGAATATGCTGTAGGGCGACGACTTGATCACCAGCCCAAAGCCAGTGGTCGCTGCCGTCGAGCTCTACAAACCTTGCCCCAGGTATAGACGTAGCCAAGTGGCGACCAGCTTCGATGCGCACGGCCCGATCGTCGTGACGGTGAAGCACCAGCGTTGGCGCACGGACCAATGGCAGCTGTGTCCGCACATCGGTATCGCGCAGCGCCTCGAGCACCGCCTTGATTGCCCCCGGGCTGGAGGCGGCCCTCAGTAGTCCGCTCCACCAACCTTCTGCTTGCCGATCGCCGACAAGGCTTGGGGCAAAAGTCTCAATGCCAGTAGGGCCTCCCCAATCTTTGACGAGCTTTTGTAGCCAGCGATCATACTGGGCCCGCGTCAGAGCGAACGGGTAGTCACGCGATCGCGCTCCCTTGGCTAACGAGCCGTAGAGGACAAGTCCCGCCAGTCGCTGAGGATGCTTGGCCGCAAAGCGAATGCAACTTGGCCCGCCTTCCGAAATTCCGATCAACAGCACTCGACGGCTGCCTGCCGCGTCCATCACAGTCATCAGATCGTCCGCCGTCGCCTCAACAGTGGGCGGCGCGCCCACGCGATCGGACAGCCCCACACCACGCCTGTCGAACAGGATAAGACGCCCCATCTTTGAAAGCGCAGTCAGCAAGGATCGGGAGCGTGGCTCTTCCCAGATGCGCTCGACGTGCGACACGAAACCCGGCACCAGCAGGATGTCGATTGGCCCGTTCCCAACAACCTGATAGGCGAGATGCAGTTCCCCATGTTGAGCGTAGAGCGTGCGTCTAGCCGGTGCAGGATCTGAAGTTGTATGCGGGGTCAGCAACGCCTTGGTCTGCGGATCTGGCGTCACCCCAAGCTCGACCGCAAGCACGCGTGCACAGCTTTCGTACTGACGTTCTGCCGCTGCACGGTCCCCGCAACGCATGTAAGCGGAGATCAGGTGCCGCTGTGCCGTCTCGCTTAATGGATCGAGCCCGACCAAGCGCACGGCGGCAGGGATTCCAGCGGCGGGGTTGCTCGACATCAGAGCTCGCTCGATTTGCCGCTCGAGCACCTGCACCAATCGACTGCGCAGCGCCTCGCGCCGGAAGAACGCCCATTCGTCAAAGGCGGGGCAGCCCTCGATCGATAGGCCCTCTAGAAAGTCGCCGCTATACAGTTGGCCCGCTTTCTCCAGCTCGCCGGCATCACAAGCGGCTTCGAACTCATGCGTATCGATGCTCGCAGCCAGCGAGGGCGCAAGAATAAGGGAGGTGCGATCGGCGCATATCACATTTGCCTGAAATGCAATGCGGATCTTGTGCAGCGTGCGCCGCAGACTGCCGCGTGCCCCTTCACTATCCGACTCAGGCCACAACAGGCTTGCCATAAGGTCACGGCCAACCGGCCTACAAACATCAGCAACATAGGCGAGCAGCCCTAGTCCCTTGCGCAGCGAAAGGTTGATCTTATGAGCGTCGAGCCGCGCTGAGGGGAATCCAAACAGTTTAAGCTCTACTCGTGCCATCGCGAATAATTGATCCAGCGGTCCCGTGCAGGGGACGGATGGGGGACGCAATCATAGTACGCCGGGTTCCACACAATATTGGAGCCACACAATGACCTACCACAGCTTAGAAACGGCAGACCGCCGCCGTCATTTCTACCTTGATGACGGTGCGGGTGCGCCGGTGATCCTCCTGCACTGCAGCTCCGGGTCAAGTTCCGCGTGGACGGCGGTAATTCACGGCCTCGGTCGAGGTTATCGCACATTGGCTCCGGACCTTCTTGGTTATGGGCGGAATTCTCCTTGGCCGCGCGGCGCCGATCTCGGTCCGGACAGCGAGCTTGCAATTGTTGACTCCCTGCTCGACGCTTGCGGAGAGCCGGCCCACCTAGTTGGCCATTCCTATGGCGGTACGGTCGCCCTCAATGCCGTAAGGCGTTTTCCGAGACGTGTCGCCAGCCTCACCCTGATCGAGCCAGTGGCCTTTCCGCTACTGAGAAACGCTGATGAGTTGAATGACTGGCGAGAGGTCGCTGCGCTGGCGGAACAGCACATCGCTTTGACCGCGCAAGGACACGACATTGAGGCATCGCGGGCCTTCATCACCTATTGGATGGGGTCGGCCGCCTGGCAGCAGATGCCCGAGGTCATGCGTGACAGCATCGTTCAGACGATACCGAAGGTCGCTGCCGAGTGGCGCCTGATGTTCGCCCTGCATGACGATCTCGACACCATTGCCGGGATCCATACCCCGACTCTGCTTATTTGCGGCGGGAGGACCCGTAAGCCGGCTCGGCGCGTGATGGAGAAAATCCGCTCGGCGTTGCCGGAAGCCCACTATCTCGAAATCCCCGATGCTGGCCACATGAGTCCTCTTTCGCATCCAGCGGAGGTGGCGGATGCGATTCGGGCCCACATCGACTCCGTTCCTCGCTGGCATCGCCCGGCGGCATGACTCGGAGGGCTGCGTCGGCCTTGATCTCCGCTTTGGGTCAGAAGCGGACATTGAATGTCCTTCAAAGGCGAGTCAGTCGCACGCGTTTGCCCTTCGCGAGGGAAAGATCGTGAATTCAAATTATGGCTCGCATCAATATTTTAGACTTTTGCCTCTCGCACAAAGCCAAGGCTTGACAGCACCGCGACAGCACAGGCGTCCGCTCTTAGGCGTAAAGCAGACATGACGCTCTGCGCTGCACATGTCCGATTGTGACCCAAAGCGGACTTCGCCACGCTGTCCGGATTGTGATGCTGCCTCACCGCGAACGAGCTGGTGGGCCTTGGGGCATTCCTCTGAGGCAAGCAAAGGCACCGGCAAAAATCCCCTTGACGACATACCAACTAGTCGGTATGGAAAGCGGGTAGACGCAAATGGGGAACCAAGAGGCCTCTGGCTATGGACACTTTCCTCGTCGCGACCCAGATCATTTGCTACGGCGTCGGCATCGTCTCGGCCTCCCTGAACATCGCCAGTTTTGTGCACCGGCGCGTCAAGTTGCGTCGTGTGCACACCATTGATGAGGCGAGAAGGTGAATGGAAGCCAAGATGTCAGCAGGCCAGCAAAAGCAATCGGCGAGGGGCAAAATTCTCGACGCCGCGCTCATGGTGATCCGGGCCAAGGGCTATACGGCAACGACCGTGGACGATCTTTGCGCGGCCAGCAACGTCACCAAAGGGGCCTTCTTTCATCACTTCAAGAGCAAGGACGATTTGGCGATTGCGGCCGCCGATTATTGGTCGGAGATGACCGACAAACTTTTCGCAGCGGCGCCCTATCATGACTATTCAGATCCGCTCGACCGCGTGCTGGGCTACATCGACTTCCGGAAAACAATTTTGACCGGCACGGTGCCTGAATTCACCTGCCTCGTGGGCACGATGGTACAGGAAACCTACGACAGCCATCCGGCGATCCGCGATGCTTGCGCGCGCTCGATCCGCGGTCATGCCGCAAAGATTGAAACGGATATATCCGCCGCGATCAAAGCACACGGCGTCAAGGCGGGATGGACCGCTCACAGCCTGGCTCTGCACACTCAAGCGGTGCTGCAAGGCGCTTTCATCCTTGCGAAAGCCACCGGTGGACCCAAGATCGCGGCCGAATCGATCAATCATTTGCGCCGATACGTCGAACTACTCTTCAACCGCCCGCAGAAGAAAAGCTGATGTCGCCAATCTGGCCACCGCGGCGTGATCCCATTTGCTCGACACTGTAGTACGAGCAGAAAGCAGCCGTCGCACGCGCGCAGGACATTTAATTCAGAGCGTGGTCCAACAACCGGAGAGCTACGGCGATGAACCAAGACGGGGTCACGATACTTGCCGGCACGACGAAGGGTGCCTTCATGATATCAAGCAGAAGCAACCGGAAAGGTTGGACAGTTACGGGGCCATTCTGCGATGGCTGGCCCATCAATCACATGATCGGTGATCCCGCCACTGGGTTGTTGTGGGCCGGCGGGGGTGGCGATTGGCACGGCGCGGGTGTGTGGCGCTCGAAAGACTTGGGCGTAAGCTGGGACCTTGCAAAGCTCACAAAAGGGCAGATCGATGAGTGGGCGGCCAATGATCCGCAACTCGCCGCAATGATGAACTGGACTAACCAGCCGTTGCAGTTTGCGGATCAGTTCTCGCAAATCTGGTCGCTTTGCTATGCCCACGGCACGCTATATGCCGGAACCAAACCGGCAAGATTACTTTCGAGCCGAGACGAGGGCAAAAATTGGGAAGAAGTGCAAGGTTTGCGAGACCATCCTTCTGCCGACAGTTGGAGCCCTGGCGGCGCCGGATTGGTATTGCATACGATCCTGTTTGATTCAGCAAATGCCAAAAAGCTCTGGATCGGGATTTCGGCTGCTGGCGTCTTTGCGACTGAGGATGGAGGCGCGACCTGGGATCGGCGCAATCGTCTATCAAATAAGGAGCCGAGCACTGAACACTCTCACCCCGCTGCAGCCCGCGACGGCGAAATTGGACATTGCATCCACAACATGATGCGAGCACCGGGCCCGGCTGACCTGCTTTATCAGCAAAATCATCATGGCGTCTGGCGTTCTGCCGATGGCGGGCGGAGTTGGGACGACATCACTCGCGGCCTCCCGTCAACTTTCGGATTTCCGATTTGTGTTCATCCACGAGATCCTGACACCATTTGGACTGTGCCTTTGAATGGCGACACAGCAGGCCGGTTTCCGCCTGATGCCGCTGCGGCCGTATGGCGTTCAAGAGACGGCGGCAAGACCTGGCAGGCCATGCGCGATGGATTGCCACAGGAAGCCTGCTATTTCACCGTTCTTCGGCAAGCCATGGCGCATGATGAGCGCGAGCCGGTGGGACTCTACTTTGGGACCAATAGCGGCTCTGTGTTTGCCAGTCTCGACGAGGGTGAGAGCTGGCGCGAGATCGCGCGGCATCTCCCGACTATCCTGAGCATCGAAGCGCTCAATTGCGGATAGTCAATGTTCGCCAGCAGTTGCGCCACGATTCGACCGATCCAAGGCAGCCGGCGAACGAAGCATCGCCGCGAAGAGTCAACGCAACGAAAAATGTGGATGCGGATTGCAGCGCGCGATGCTGTCAGGGTGCTGTCAAACCAAATTGGGTGCAGCGAGGTCCGCCTAACCTGTTGATCTAATGGTGCTGCCGGAGTGGATTGAACACTCGACCTCCCCCTTACCAAGGGGGTGCTCTACCACTGAGCTACGGCAGCAGAAAACGCGCAACAAACTGCGAACGGGCGCGAACGCGGCGGAAACTGCCACAAGGGCCCCCGGTGACGCAAGACGAGGGCTGGCTTGCGCGGGGCGCCGCTCGGCGGATAATTGAAGCCATGAGCCGGATGAACAAAGACAGCGAAACAAAGAAAAGCGGCAACCGCAGCGAGCGCCTGGCGGGAGCTCTGCGCGAAAATCTGCGCCGGCGTAAGGCCCAGGAACGGGCGCGGGGGGAATCGCAGGCCACCGGAACTGCGCAAAAGCCGGAGCCCGCGCGCCGCAATGATCCGGTGCGTTAAGGAAGGGTCCGACTTTTGCCGCAATTGGCGGCGGAAAGTGCTAACACTGTTGATATTGCGATACTGGAAGGCGGCCCGCGGGCCCATAGATTATGGGCTTACGCTGAATAGCCGCGAGTAAGTGGGCGGGGCGAGCATGGACCGAATACGGATAGTCGGCGGACAGCGCCTGAACGGCACGATCCCGATCTCCGGCGCCAAAAACGCGACGCTCCCGCTGATGATCGCAAGCCTGCTGACCGAGGACACGTTGATCCTCGAGAACGTGCCGCGGCTTGCCGATGTCATCCAGCTCCAGCGGATTCTTGGTAACCACGGCGTAGATGTCATGATCGCCGGCAAGCGAGCCGGCGATGACCCGAACCAGGGCCGCACCATTCATATTTCGGCGAAAAATATTGTCGATACGACCGCGCCGTACGATCTGGTCTCCAAGATGCGGGCGAGCTTCTGGGTGGTCGCGCCTCTGCTGGCGCGGATGGGCGAGGCCAAAGTCTCAATGCCGGGCGGCTGCGCCATCGGAACACGACCGGTCGATTTGCTGATCATGGCGCTGGAAAAGCTTGGCGCCGAAATCGAGATCGAAGGCGGTTACGTGATCACGCGTGCCCGGAAAGGGCTGCGCGGCGGGGAAATCGCATTCCCGAAGGTCACTGTCGGCGGCACGCATACCGCCCTGATGGCAGCATCGCTCGCCAACGGTACGACTGTGATCGAAAATGCCGCGCGCGAGCCCGAAATCAGCGATGTCGCAGACTGCCTCAACAAGATGGGCGCGAGGATTTCCGGCGCCGGAACCTCCCGTATCGTGATCGAGGGGGTGCCGAAATTGCACGGCGCACGTCATGCGGTGTTGCCGGATCGCATTGAAACCGGCACTTACGCAATGGCAGTCGCGATGACCGGCGGCGATGTGCTGTTACAGAACGCGCGCCCCGAGTTATTGCAGGCCGCATTTGATGTCCTGGGCCAGACAGGCGCCACGGTGACGCCGACGAACGAAGGCGTCCGGATCACCCGCAACGGGTCAGGGCTCACGGCGGTCGATGTCACAACCGCGCCGTTTCCCGGCTTTCCCACCGACTTGCAGGCCCAGTTTATGGCCTTGATGACGCGTGCCAGCGGCACCTCGCGCATCACCGAAACGATTTTCGAAAACCGCTTCATGCATGTGCAGGAGCTTGTGCGGCTCGGTGCCCGCATCAATCTCGACGGGGAGACCGCCACTATCGAGGGCGTCGACCGTCTGAAGGGCGCGCCGGTGATGGCGACCGATCTGCGCGCCTCGGTGTCACTGGTCATCGCCGCTCTCGCGGCCGAAGGCGAGACGATGGTCAATCGCGTCTATCACCTCGACCGCGGCTTTGAGCGGCTCGAAGACAAGCTCGCCCGCTGCGGCGCGGCGATCGAACGCATCAGCGCCTAGACGAAACCGTGTCGCTCGGCCACGATCCCTCCTGCAATAAGGGAGAAATTCATCGTGGCTGAAATAAAGATCATGAGCGCCGGCGCCGTGAAGTCGATGGTCGCGGCACTCAGCGCCGAATTTGAAAACGAGACGGGTAACAAACTTGACATCAACTTTGGCACGGCCGGGTCGCTGCGCGAGCGGATTAAAAACGGGGAGGTCGCCGACCTCGTCGTCCTGTCGGAATCCGCCATCGCCGAGCTCGCAAAGCTCGGTTTTGTTGTGCCCGGAAGCCGCACCGATCTTGGCCGCACTGTCACGGGAGTGATTGTGCACGAGGGCGCACACGTCCCCGACATCTCGACACCTGACGCATTCAAGCAGGCTTTATTGACGGCCCGCTCGGTGGCCTACACAGACCCGAAAGCGGGTGGCTCTGGAGGAATCATGTTTGCCGCGCTGCTGCAGAAGCTCGGTATTGCCGACGAGATCAATAAAAAGGCCGTGCTTGGAAAGGGCGGTCACGACGTTGCGGTGTTGATCGCCGAAGGCCGGGCCGAGATCGGGACGACATTCATTAGCGAGGTACTGCCGGTGAAGGGCGTCAGGATCGTCGGCACGCTGCCGGGTGAATTACATAACGCGAATACCTATACGGCGGCCATCCATACGCGTGCTGCGTCGCCGGAGGGCGGCATGGCCCTGCTGCGCAAGCTGACCAACGCGACGACCCGCCCGCGCTGGACGGCCGCCGGCCTGGAGCCCGCTTTTCCCGAGCGTTGACCATCTTGCATGGTCGGGCGAGCTTGCCTAATTACGCGTGGAAGGGAGTGCGACGCCATGGACGCACTGAAATTCGTGGTCCTTGACGAGGAGGATCTCGAGGTCGCTTCGACCCACCTGCAGGATGCGGTGGTGAGGGTTTCCGACGTAATTTGGCGGCCGCACGAAAGGCGTCTCGTGGTGGCGCTGAACCGGTTCGACTGGGAATGTGCCCAAGTTGGCCAAGGAGCTAATGCAGCCAGCTGCGAATATCGCCGAAGGCGGGCTGCCTTGCGCTTTGAGCGGGTCATGGCGTGTAAATGTTGGCAAATAGACCCGGCCCGCAAAGACGCGGTTCTTAATCTCCTGGCCGTCGAATTTTCCGAGACCGAGGCGCCCTCGGGCGTGGTCATGCTGACATTCTCGGGCGGTGCCTCGCTGCGGCTCGATGTCGAATGTCTGGAAGCCGAACTCGCCGATCTCGGCCCATCATGGACAACAGCTGCCTGTCCCGCTCACGCTGAGATTGAAGAGGCCGCGAAGTCTCATCGTAGCTGACCTCGTCGCGATCGCATCAAGCAGCAGCAGATTTCGGTTCAAAACTGCCGGCGGTGGTGCGGCGGCCAGTGCCTGGCTACGTGTGATTATCAGCCACGGTAGAAGGCCAGGCACAGCAAGAAGCATAAAAATAGAGAGGCATAAAAGAGCCGATCGCTCTGCAAAAGGCTCCGCCCCGCGGAGCCTTTTGTTTTCAGGCGCGGCGTCAGGGTTGACGCCAAGGCGCGCATCACCCATTGACCTGTCGTTCGGTTTCGAGCCGGCAGGACTGGGTTATGCCTCTTCGTTTGGACAGCCAAAAGGCGGATTTTTCCGCCGGTTTTCGCGGCCTTCTCGCCCTCAAGCGCGAGGCGGCCCAGGACGTTGAGCAGGCTGTGCGCGCGATCGTCGCCGAAGTGGCGGCGCATGGTGACAAAGCGCTGCTCGAGTTGACCGCCAAGTTTGACCGGATCGATCTCGCCAGGACAGGTTTGCGGGTCACCGCCCCTGAAATCGAGGCGGCCGCGAAGGCCTGCGACGGAGGGGCGCTGGCGGCACTTAAAGTCGCCCGCGACCGTATCGAGGCCTATCATCGCCGCCAAAGGCCGAGCGACGAGCGTTTCACAGACGCTCTCGGCGTCGAGCTGGGCGCGAAGTGGACTGCAATCGAAGCGGTCGGTCTCTACGTTCCCGGTGGTACGGCGGCCTATCCGTCTTCGGTTCTGATGAATGCGGTGCCGGCCAAGGTCGCCGGCGTACCGAGGCTGGCAATGGTCGTCCCGACGCCGGATGGCAAGCTCAACCCTCTGGTGCTGGCGGCAGCAAAGCTCGCCGGCGTCGATGAGATTTACCGCATCGGCGGCGCCCAGGCGGTAGCTGCGCTCGCTTATGGCACCGAAACAATCGCGCCCGTGGCCAAGATTGTGGGCCCCGGCAATGCCTATGTTGCGGCCGCAAAGCGCCTGGTGTTTGGCAAGGTCGGCATCGACATGATCGCCGGGCCGTCCGAAGTCCTGATATTGGCCGACAAAACCGGCAACGCCGACTGGATCGCCGCCGACCTGCTGGCACAGGCCGAGCATGATGCGAGCGCCCAGTCGATCCTGATCACCGACGATGCCAGGCTCGCGACCGAGGTCGACAGGGCCGTCGACTCCCAGCTCAAGACGCTCTCACGGGCCGGCGTCGCCGCGGCGTCCTGGAGCAATTTCGGTGCAATCATTGTTGTCCCCAGGCTTGCCGACGCGATCGCGCTGGTCGATCAACTTGCGCCGGAGCATCTCGAAATCATGGCCGCCAATGCCGAAGAGCTTGTAGCGCGCATCCGCAATGCCGGCGCGATCTTCATTGGCGCCCACACGCCAGAGGCGATCGGCGATTATGTTGCGGGTCCCAACCATGTGCTGCCGACTGCGCGTTCGGCGCGGTTTTCGTCCGGCCTCGGCGTGCTCGATTTCATGAAGCGCACGTCATTGCTCAAATGCGGGCCTGGGCAATTGCGCGCGCTTGGACCGGCCGCAATTGCGCTCGGCGAGGCGGAAGGCTTGACCGCGCACGCTCGCTCTGTGGCTATTCGCCTCAATCAGAAATGAGCCCGGCGAAATCAGCGCCTCCTCCAATGAAGCGGCGTCTCGTCGCTGTCGCTCTCGACGAAAAATCAATCGGCCGGTCCAATCCGGATGTCGAGCACGAGCGTCAGATCGCTATCTACGATTTGCTCGAGCAAAATTCCTTTGCGCCAATAGGGCAGGACGATGGGCCCTACGCACTTCATTTGAGCATCAACGGAAACCGTCTGGTCTTCGATATCCGGCTTGAGAACGGCACGCCTGTGGTCGCGCACCTGTTTTCGCTTACGCCGCTGCGCCGGATCGTCAAGGACTACTACATGATCTGCGACAGCTACTATCAGGCAATCCGTACCGCCACGCCCGACAAGATTGAGGCAATCGATATGGGCCGGCGCGCCATCCACAATGACGGCTCGCGCATTTTGATGGAGCGTCTCAAGGGGAAGGTGACGGTCGATCTCGATACCGCTCGCCGACTGTTCACCTTGATTTGCGTACTGCACTGGAAAGGTTGATGACCGGATGGCCGCGTCCGAGCGCCCTTCGCGTCCCCACGCGGTGCTATTCGCATGCGGCATGAACGCGGTGCGTTCGCCGATAGCTGCCGGGCTGCTCAGGCAGATGTTGGGAACGACGGTCTATGTCGGCTCCGCTGGCGTGCAAAAGGGCGAACTCGATCCCTTCGCAGTTGCCGTCATGCAGGAAATCGGCATCGATATCTCGCGCCACAAGCCGATCACGTTTGAGGAACTTGAGGATCTCGAAGGACTCAATTTTGATCTTATTGTGACGCTTTCTCCGCCTGCACATCACAAGGCTCTGGAGTTGACCCACAAGGTCGCATCCGATGTCGAATATTGGCCGACGATGGATCCAGCCGCGAGCGAAGGCAGCCGGGAGCAGCGGCTCAATGATTATCGCGAGGTGCGGGACCAATTGATGGCTCGCATACGTGAGCGCTTCGGGCAGCAAAGTGGAGGCAATGAATGAAGGCCGGGACGCCGTGTCGGGTTGTGGAAACGTGGCCATTCCGCTAGTTTCCGCGCCCATTCAAAGCGTTTTCTCCAGTTGTCGCCATCACGCGGACAAATGATCGGTCGCCCCAAATTTGTGCTTGCTTCGGGCTCGCCTCGCCGACTCGCCCTGATCAATCAGGCCGGAATCGAGCCGGACGCGCTCAAGCCGGCTGACCTCGATGAGACCCCCCGCCGCAGCGAAATTCCGCGCGCCTACGCCACGCGGCTCGCCCAGGCCAAGGCAACGGCGGCTTTGGAAAACGTGAATCTGGATGACGAACTGCGCGGCGCCTTTATTTTGGCAGCCGACACGGTTGTGGCGGTCGGCCGGCGCATTCTTCCCAAGGCGGAGCTCCTTGACGAGGCTGCGCAATGTCTGCGCCTGCTGTCCGGCCGCAATCACCGGGTGTACACCGCCATATGTCTGGTGACTCCAAAAGAAAACTTTCGCCAGCGTCTGGTGGAAACGCGTGTGCGCTTCAGGCGGCTATCGGAGGAGGATATCGAAGCCTATCTCGCCTCGGGTGAATGGCGCGGCAAGGCCGGCGGCTACGCGGCGCAGGGTATCGCCGGCACTTTCATCGTGAAGATTGTCGGCTCATACAGCAATGTCGTCGGTCTACCGCTTTATGAAGTCATGACGCTTTTGGGTGGCGAGGGCTATCCGATTCGTTTCGGCTGGCTGAACGCGGTGTGATGCGCCGCGCGGACTGTGCTTCGCAGGAGGGAAGCAACGCCGGATGAACGAAATCAACCGCAAAACGCCTGCTGCACAGTCGTGCCCGATTTGCGGGAAGTCGATCGATCCAGCGTTCACGCCATTCTGTTCCAAGCGCTGTGCCGACCTCGATCTCCATCGCTGGCTCTCCGGCGTCTATGCAATTCCGGCAAAAGACGATGAAGATGAGGACGGCGAACGGCCGGCCGAAGGTGAAGCGGGTGATAAGTGAACGCGCGCGCCCATGATTGGCCTGACCGGCTGTTCGAAGTGCTTAAACACAACGGCGTTCGGCAGGTCGGTTTTGTGCCGGATGCCGGACATGCGCGTCTGATCGATCGGTGCCGCGCCGACGATGAAATCCGTGATGTGGTGCTGACTACGGAGGAGGAGGGGGTAGCGCTGGCGGCCGGTGCATGGCTCGGCGGTGAGCGCGCAGCGCTGCTGATGCAGTCCAGCGGTCTCGGCAACTGCATCAACATGTTCTCGCTGGCGCGGACGTGCCGCTTTCCGCTGCTCATGT
The DNA here is from genome assembly GCA_036496445.1 of Pseudolabrys sp. Lineage (GTDB taxonomy): Bacteria > Pseudomonadota > Alphaproteobacteria > Rhizobiales > Xanthobacteraceae > Pseudolabrys. The sequence continues at coordinate 20,868 of DASXLC010000157.1, forward strand.
TCATCACAATGCGCGGCGAGTGGGAGGAGTTCAATCCCTGGCAGGTGCCGATGGGGTCGATCCTCGATCCGGTGCTCAAGCTGTGCGAGGCCGAAGTTTATCGCGTAAACGTGCCGGAGGACGTCGCCGGCGCCACCGAACGCGCCATCCAGCAGGCATTTGGAAACGAACGCATCGCAGCCGTGATCCTGTCGCAGCAACTGATCGGCAGAAAAGTATGGACCAAATGAAGCTCGAGCGCCGCGCCACGATGGCCACGTTGCTGGAGACCCGGGGTGACGACCTGCTGGTGGTCCCCGGTCTTGGCTCGACCGCCTGGGATGCAGCAGCTGCCGGCGACAATGACCGCAACTTCTATCTCTGGGGTGCCATGGGCGGAGCGGCCATGATCGGTCTGGGGCTTGCGTTGGCGCAGCCCACGCGGCGCGTTGCGGTGATCACGGGAGACGGTGAGATGCTGATGGGTCTTGGCTCGTTGGCGACCATCGGGACGCAGCGGCCGCGCAATCTTGCTGTCATTGTTTTCGACAATGGCGTTTATGGCGAAACCGGCATGCAACCGAGCCATACGCAAAGCGGAGTTGACCTCATCGGTGTTGCCGGAGCCTGTGGCATCGGGACGTGTCTTGATGTGCGCGACGAGAATGCCCTGGCCGATCTTGCCCATAGGTTGAAGAACCTCCACGAGACGCTTTTCGCCCGTGTGCTGATTGCCGCTGAGGAGCCGCCGCGCGTGCTGCCTCTTCGCGACGGTGTTGCGCTGAAAGAGCGTTTCCGTGCCGCTATAGGGATCCGCGCATGATCCTGTGCGAACGCCGCCTGGCGCCCTGTTCTGGACAGTGTGGATTCGAGCCTCTATAACGCCCGCGCCTTGCTGAGCGGCCCACCCGGGCCGGCCCGGCGCCCAGGTAGCTCAGTTGGTAGAGCACGTGACTGAAAATCACGGTGTCGGTGGTTC
>DASXLC010000158.1:0-17103 GCA_036496445.1 Pseudolabrys sp.
TGGAGATCATGGCCAAGTTCACCGGCAAGAAACCGGTCGGCTGGCTCGGGCCGGGCCTCACGCAAACGCTGGACACGCCGGATCTGCTTGCGGCCGCGGGCGTGAAATATATCGGCGACTGGGTCTACGACGACGAGCCGACCGTTATCCGCACTGCCAAGGGTCCGCTCGTCACGTTGCCGTATACGATCGAGCTCAACGACATTCCGATGATGCTGGTCCAACACCACGAGAGCGACTATCTGCTCAAGCGCACCATCGACCAGTTCGATCGGCTTTACGCTGAAAGCGCGAAACGCGCGAAAATCTGCGCGCTGGCGATCCATCCCTACATCAGCGGGCAGCCGCACCGGATCAAGTACCTCGAGCAGATCTATGACTACGTGAACAAACACGAGGGTGTGCTGCACTGGAACGGCGAGCAGATCTTCGACTGGTACCGCAGCATTGCCAAGATTGAGGCTGCCGCATAGCCTTTGCGTCGCCGCCCATAAAAACAAGATCGGCGGCCGGGGAGGATTCAATGCGTATCAAGGCACTCGCAAGCCTCATTGTCGGTGCGTGCGCGCTCGGCACGGCGCACGGATCAGCCGCGGAAATTCGCCTCGCGCGGCAGTACTCCATGGGCTACCTCCAGTTCAACGTGATGGAGCATCAGCAGCTCATCGAGAAACATGCGAGGGCACTCGGCATTCCCGACCTCAGGGTATCATGGATCACCCTGAATGGGCCTGCCGCGGTGAACGACGCACTTATCTCCGGCAATATCGACATCGCCACCGGAGGCGTTCCCGGTTTGCTGGTGCTGTGGTCGCGCACAAAGGGCACGCCGCAGGAAGTGCGCGGAATTTCGGCGTTGTCGTCCCAGCCGTTCTTGCTCAACAGCCGTGACCCGGCGATCAAGACCATCCGCGATTTCAAGGACACCGATCGCATCGCGGTGCCGGCCATCAAGGTTTCGGTGCAGGCGATCACGCTGCAAATGGCGGCGGCCAAGGCCTATGGCACGAAGGAATTCGCCAAGCTCGACCCGCTCACCGTTTCGATGTCGCCACCGGACGCCACTGTCGCGCTGATGGGAGGGAAATCGGAAGTGACCTCCGTATTCAGTGTGCCGCCATTCCAGTATCAGCAGCTTGACAATTCCGCCGTCCACACCGTGCTCAATTCATTCGACGTGATGGGCGGCTCGCACACCTTTACGGTGGCCTGGACCTCGGCAAAATTCCGCGACGGCAATCCGGAGCTCTACAAGGCGCTGGTGGCTGCGTTGAAAGAGGCGACCGAGATCGTCAACAAGGACAAGACGGCGGCGGGGGCCTTGTGGATCGAGGATTCGAAATCGAAACTGCCGCTCGACATGGTCGGCAAGATCGTCGCCGGGCCGCAGGTACGCTGGACCATGACACCGGAAAACACCATGAAATATGCGGACTTTATGGCCGAGGTCGGCACGCTCAAGACGAAGGCCTCCTCGTGGAGGGAATATTTTTTCCCGGAGATCTACGACGAGAAGGGAGGTTGAGGACACCGGCAAGATGCGTTGACAACCCATCATGGTGCACGCCCGTGCATCACAGCCGAGAGGCAAAGCGCAAAGCGCTAGTTCGCAGCCACCACCTTATGCGTCTGCTCGCCGAGGCCTTCGATTGATGCCGTCACCACATCACCGGCCTTAAGATAGACCGGTGGCTTCTGACCTAAACCAACGCCGGCCGGCGTGCCGGTCAGGATTACATCGCCCGGCTGCAAACTCATAAAACGGCTGATGTAGGACACCAACTCGGCGACAGAATAAATCATGTCGCACGTCGAACCGCTTTGCTTCACCACACCGTTCACGCTCAAACGCATCGATAGTTTTTGCGGATCGACGATCTCGTCGCGCGTGGCAAGGAAAGGCCCGAGCGGCGCGAAAGTATCGGCACTCTTGCCCTTGAAGCCCTGTCCGCCACGATTGAACTGGAAGTCCCGCTCGGAAAAATCGATGCCGATACAGTAACCGAGCACATACTCGAGCGCCTCACTCTCCGCGATATACACACCAGGCTTGCCGACCACGACGCCGAGTTCGAGCTCCCAATCCACGCTATTTGCCTCGCGCGGCGTAACGAGATCGTCGGCGGGTCCACACACAGCGCTGGTGGCCTTCAGAAAAAGCGTCGGCTCCTTCGGCAGAGGAAGGCCTGTTTCCTCGGCATGATCGCGATAATTGAGGCCGACTCCGATGATCTTGCCGATGCCGCGCAGAGGTGGACCTAGCACAGACTCCTTCGGCGCTTTGGTCAGCACCTTCGCAGGCACCGCGCTGATCGCCGCGATGTCGGCAAAGGTTGGCGCGCGCGGGGTCAGCGCGGCGAAGCTGCCCGAAAGATCGAAAACCTCGCCATCCAGAATGAGGCCGGGCTTCTCCCCAGTTGAAGAACGATAACGGACAAGCTTCATGGCCTGTACAATAACCGGATCACCTGCAAAACTGCCAGCCGAGACGATTGTCCGAGGAACATCCCGTATGAATTTTCCGAAGCCATCCGTCGGCATGCTGCCGAATGACCGCCTCGACTATTCCGCAATAACCGGGCGCAAGCCACTGAAGCTGCCGAAGGGTGCGCGTATGGTGGTGTGGACCATCACCAACGTGGAGGAATGGGATCCGACGCAGACCATGCCGCGCACGGTGCTGACGCCGCCGGCCGGCGGTTCGCCGATGCCCGATATCCCGAACTGGTGCTGGCACGAATACGGCAATCGCGTCGGATTCTGGCGATTGCTGCAGGTCTACGACGATTTCAAGATTCCCGGCATCATGAACATCAATGGCGTGGCAGTGCAGGCCTATCCCGACATCGTGAAGGCCTGCGTCGAGCGCAACTGGGAGTTCATCGGTCACGGTTACACCCAGCGCAACATGCAGAAGATCGAAAACGAGCGCGCCGACATCCGCAAGAGCGCCGAAGTGCTGGAAAAGGCGACCGGCAGACGCCCGCGCGGCTGGCTCGGCCCCGGACTCACCGAGACCTGGGAGACGCCTGATATTCTCGCCGAGGAAGGCTACGATTATGTAGCCGACTGGGTGCTCGACGACCAACCGGTGTGGATGAAGACGCGCGGCAAGCCAATCCTCAACATCCCCTACACTCAGGAATGCAACGACGTGGCCATGATGCTGATTCAGCATCACAAGGCATCGGAATTCTACGAGCGGGCGATGGACCAGTTCGAGCAGATTCATAACGATGCCAAAGGTTCGGCGCGGGTGATGGCAATCTCGGTCCACCCCTACATCATGGGCGCCCCGCATCGCGCGAAATATTTCCGCAAGATCTACGAGAAGATCCGCAAGAAACGTGACGTGCTGTTCTGGACCGGATCGCAGATCGCGGACTGGTACATGAAGGTGGGGCCGAAAGCGGCGTAGCCCCCATGCCCATGCATCCACGTGAACGACTGGCCTTTTCACCGATCGAGGGCCGTCCGCCACTCAAATTCCCGAAAGGCGTCCGGCTGGTAATCTGGCCGGTCCTCGCGCTCGAGGAATGGGACATGGCGCGGCCCATGGCGCGCATGGTGATCTCGCCGCCGCAGGGCCAGCCGATGCTGCCGGATCACCCAAACTGGAGCTGGCATGAATACGGCATGCGCGTCGGATTCTGGCGGCTGCGCAGGATGATGCTCCAGCTCGACATCACGCCGACCGTAACGCTCAATGCCAAAGTGTGTGAGACCTATCCGGCCGTGGTGAAGGCCTGCATCGACAGCGGTTGGGAGCTCAACGCGCATAGCTATGATCAAGTCCCGATGCACAAGCTCGACGATCAGCGCGCCGTCATTGTTAAATCGATGGACGTGATCGAGAAATTTTCCGGCAAGCGTCCGCGCGGCTGGTTTGGCCCGGGGCTGACTCAGACCTTCGACACGCTCGACTATCTTTCGGAAGCCGGCGTCGAATATATCGGCGACTGGGTGCTCGACGACGAGCCGGTCACACTGAAGACCGCTCACAAACCGGTGGTGGCGTTGCCCTACAATTTCGAGATCCACGACATTGTCATGATGGCGCTGCAACACCTTCCGTCAGACGAATGGCACGCCCGGGCGGTCGACCATTTCAAGACACTCTATGAGGAGGCGGCCGAGCGCCCGAAGGTCATGGCGATGGCCTGTCATCCCTATCTCTCCGGCGTGCCGCATCGCATCGGTCACGTGGAGCGCACATTCGCAGAGCTCTTGGCACATGACGGCGTGGTCGCCTGGGATGGTGCGAAAATCCTCGACTGGTATCTGACCGCGCGGCAGTAGAGGGACACACCATGCCGCCCCAATCCTATCGTAGTTGCTTCGTTCCCCACGATATCAAGGCGCCGCTCAAAGGCGCTGCGAGCGGACCACTCGCGGGGTTGAGCGCGGTGGTCAAGGACATGTACGACATCGCGGGTGAGCGCACAGGGTGCGGCAATCCGGACTGGCTCGCAACTCAGGCGCCCGCCGCGCACCATTGCCCGCCAGTGCAGAAAATCCTCGACGCGGGAGCGACCATTACCGGCAAGACCGTTTGCGATGAATTCTTCTACAGCGTGAGCGGCGCCAATGCGCACTACGGCACGCCGCTGAATGCGCGTGCGCCAGGCCGCCTGCCTGGAGGATCATCTGCGGGCTCGGCCGCTGCCTGCGGCGCGGGTTTATGCGATTTTGCGCTTGGCAGCGATACCGGCGGTTCGGTGCGGGTCCCCGCCTCCTTCAATGGTATTTATGGGCTTCGGCCGACCCACGAGCGCATCGAGCACACTGGTGTCGCCGACATGGCGCCGACTTTCGACGTCCCCGGCTGGTTCGCGGCGACGCCGGGTGTCTTCCGCAAGATTGGCCCGGTGCTTCTCGACAGCCACGGTGTCGCGGCGAAAATCGAGCGCGTCGTCGTGCTGGAAGACGCCTTCGCGCAGGCGGAAGAGCCGGTGGCCGACCTGTTGCGTACGGTGCTCGAATTCATGAGCGACGATTTGCCGGAGATGATCCATAGCAAGATCGCGCCGGATGGTTTCGATCCCTGGCGTGAGGCCTTCAGAATCGTGCAGGCCTACGAAGTCTGGCAGACATTCGGCGGATTTGTCACCGCCCACCAGCCAAAGCTCGGTCCCGGCGTGCGCGAGCGCATGGAATTTGCCGCGACTGTCACCGGAGCGCAGGCGGACGCTGCCCGCAGCGTGCAGCTCAAGGCGCGCGAGCACATTCGACAGATCACGGCTCCGGGCACGGTTCTCGCGCTGCCGACCTCGCCCGCCATTGCACCCAAGATCGAAACGACCGGCGCCGAGATGGAAGAATTCCGCGTGCGGGTAATGCGATTGACCTGTACGGCCGGCGTCTCTGGCTTGCCGCAAATGAGTATCCCGGCCGGCACAGTCAACGGATGCCCCATCGGGCTGTCTTTCATCGGCTGGGCGGGCGGCGATGAGGCCCTGCTCGATCTTGCCTGTGAATTGTCACGTCACTGCGGCATGGCGGCGTGAGGCGTTTTGTGCTTTGACATAGCCGCATAACGTCTGCGGGCAGCTATCGACATGATGTCAAACAAATTCCTCGACAAGAAGACCATCGCCGAGCTGACCGCGCGGATGTATCTCGACACCGGCGCTGTGCGCTTCATGACCGACAAACCGTTCATCTTCACGAGCGGCTGGGCGAGCCCGGTCTACAACGACTCGCGCTGGCTGATGTCATTCCCGGACGTGCGCTCGGCGTTGATGGATTTCGCGGTCCATACTATCGAACGCGACATCGGCCGCGACAAGGTCAACGCCGTGGCGGGCGGCGAAACCGCAGGCATTCCCTTTGCCGCCTGGGTGGCCGACCGCATGCACCTGCCGATGCAGTATGTGCGCAAGAAGCCAAAGGGCTTCGGCCGTGGCGCACAGATCGAGGGTCTGCTGGTTCCCGGCCAGCGCGTGCTGCTGGTGGAGGATCTCGCCACCGACGGCAAGAGCAAGGTCAATTTCATCCAGGCGCTGCGCGAAGCCGGCGGAGTCTGCGACCACTGCTTCGTGATTTTCTTTTATGACATCTATCCGCAGAGCAAGAAAATCCTGGGCGATCTCGGAGTCACGCTGCACGCCCTCACGACCTGGAAGGACGTACTGGCCGTCGCCAGGGCAAGCGGTCAGTTCGAGCCGAAGATGTTGGCCGAGGTGGAAAAATTCATCGACGATCCGGCCGGCTGGTCGAAAGCGCACGGCGGGGCGGCCGAAGCCGCGGAGTGAAGTCTCGCGCTAGCCTGGCTCACGCGATTTGCGCGTCACCGCCAGATCGAGCGCCGACAGAAAGCGCGATTTATCCTGACGCGTCAGCGGCGGCGGCCCGCGTGTCGCCATGCCGGCCGAGCGCAGACTTGTCAGCAGATCCCGCGTCGCCACGGCCATCCCGATCGAATCGTCCGTAAATGCTTTGCCGGTCGGGCTGATCACCGTCGCCCCATTGCGCACGCAGCGCCCGGCCAGCGGAATGTCGGCGGTTATGACGATGTCGCTTGCGCCGGCACGTTCCGCAATCCAGTCGTCGGCGGCATCGGGGCCTTCGCTCACGACGAACCGTTCGATCAAGTCGCTGCGCGGAACTGCCATGAAGGCGTTGGCCACCACATAGACCTTGAGGCCGTATCGCTCCGCCACCCGATAGATTTCGGGCTTCACCGGGCAAGCATCGGCATCGACAAAAATGCGAATGGCCGATTTGGGGTCTTCCATGGCTTCAGCCATCGTGATCCAATCCGCAAAGAAAACGACACCGGAGGAAGCCATGGCCAAGGCACGAAAGAAAGTCCAGTCACGGCGCAAGTCGGCGAGCCGAAAGACGAAAGCGCATCGCCGGTTGAAAGCAAAGACGCGCGCCAAAGCACGGCCGAAGCAGAGATTCGCCCTCAGCCATCATCGCGAGGAGGATTTCGACCAGGGCCTGCGCCCCTATTCCGCCTATCGCGATCTCGGCATTGCGCCGGCAACCGGCGGTATGGTGCAGGCACACGTCATCCGCATGACCAAGCCGTTTAGCGCGGACGAAGTGGCAATCTCGCATTATCACGACGTCGACTTCCAGATGGTCTATGTGCTCAAAGGCTCCTTCACGAGCGAATTCGAGGGACAGGGCGTGCACACGTTCCACGCCGGCTCGTGCTGGATCCAGCCGCCGAAGATCAAGCACACGGTGCGCGGCTATTCCGATGATTGCGAACTGCTGGAAATCGTGCTGCCGGCGAATTTCGAGACGGTGACGCTGAAGTAGGCCAAATCGCCAACCTCTCGGTCGTCATGCGCGGGCTTGACCCGCGCATCGATGATGAGGCGTTAACACTTATATGAACTTCATCAAAAGCAACCCACCCGTCACTGCCACAAAGATGACCGCACTCGCGCCGAGCACGGTCGTAATGTGACGCCAGCCGAGGCCAATGATGGTCTTTACCGACGTGCCAAGGCCGAGCGCCCCGATAGCGAGCAGCAGGCCCCAGGTGGAAACTTCCACCAGCACGCTTTTCACCGGGGTGTAAACCGGCAGCAATGCCGGCGTCAGCGGCGCCGCGCTGTTCACCAGGCACAGCACCAGGAACACAATGGCGAAGACCGGCACCGGAACATGCGCCTCGCCGTGACGCAGGCCCTGCTTCGTGAAATACCAGCCGACGCTGAGCACCACCGGCAGCAGCAGGAACACGCGGAACAGCTTGACGATCACTGCGGTATTGCCAACCGCGTCAGACACCGCATAGCCGGCGCCAACCACCTGTGCGACGTCGTGGATCGTACCACCCAGCATCACGCCGGTGCTCTGCGTGTCGAAGCCGAGCAGAATGCAGAGCGGCGGATAGATCAGCATCGCCAGCGTGGCCAGCGCGTTTACCGCTACCACCACAAAGGCAATGTCGGCCTTCTTGCCCTCGTATTCGGGGACGACGGTCGACGTCGCGAGCGTCGCCGAAGCACCGCACACCGCCGTGCCGACTCCGACCAGCGCACCAAAGCCTGGCGCCTGACCGCTCCAGTGCGCGAAGATAAAGCCCGAAGCAACCGTCGCCGCCATTGCGATGACGATCAAAATCGCAGTCCCGGCACCAAGCGCCACGATATCGCCAAGCCCGACGCGCAGGCCGAGCAGCGCTACCGCCCAGCGCAACAGGGTTTTTACGCAGAAATTCATGCCTGGTTGCACTGACGGCCGCGCCGCCAGGGGATTGAGCGCAATGCCGACGACCAGCGCGATCACCATGTTCGGAATCGGGACAAAGCGAGCCACATAGGGCGCCGCGACATAGCCGATGGCGGCGACAACCGCCGACAGCGCGACGCCCGGCGCAAGCGCGGCCGCCATCGCCACGGAAGGCCGCGAAGCCTGCATGTTTTCTGCTGTCACGCGGAATTCCTTGCGGCGATCTGGCTGCCGGCACGGCTGGCGTTAAGACCCGCGGCGACTGCCGTGGCGATCTGCGAGGGTGTATCAACGACGACGACACCGGCTGCCTCCAGCGCCTTGCGCTTGGAGGCGTAGCTGCCGGCACTTCCGGTCACGATCGCGCCGGCGTGGCCCATTTTCTTGCCCGGCGGCGCGGCGGCACCGGCGATGAAGGCAACCATCAGCTTGCGCATTTTCCTCGCGTAGTCGGCCGCGCTTTCTTCCATCGCGCCGCCAATCTCACCGACAATGACGACGGCGTCGGTACCGCTATCCCTGTCGAGCGCTTCGAGCGCGTCGCACGTGGTTGTACCGAGCATCGGATCGCCGCCAATGCCGATAAAAGCGGATTGACCGATGCCCGCGCGCGTCAGATTGAGGCATACAAGCGTGCCGAGGCTGCCGCTGCGCGAAATCACCCCGACACGGCCGGGCTTGAACACGCTCGGCACAAAGGCCGGCATGATGCCGACGAAAGATTCGCCCGGCGTTACAAGGCCTGCAGTATTGGGGCCGACGATACGGGTGCCGTGTTTCGCGGCGGCGGCGTGCATCGCCATCACATCCAGCGCCGGAATGTGCTCGGTCAGCACCACCAACACTTTGATGCCGGCTTGCGCTGCTGATACCGCGGCATCTTTCACCATCGGTGGCGGGATGAACATGACCGCCACATCGCCGCCGACCTTCGCGACGGCGGCGGCGGTGGTTGCAAAAATCGGCACGCCGACATGAGTTTCGCCCGCACGCTTGGGATTGACCCCGGCGACGATATTGGTGCCGTAGCCGATCATCTTTTCGGTCCAGAAAGTGCCCTGCTTGCCGGTGATGCCGAGCACGATGACGCGGTCATTTTTGCGGACGATCATTGTGCTGCCTTCACCGCCGCCTGGATCGCGTCTTCCATGAAGTCGTATGGCTCAATGCCGAGCTGTTCGCGCACCAGTGCGACCGCCTCGTCCTCGCCGGTACCGTGGATGGAAAAGAACACGGGTACTTTCGGTTTCAGCGCACGCCAGGCACGCACCACGCCCTCCGCCATCACATCGGTGCGGGCAAACGCTCCGCAGAAATTGATCACCAGGCTTTTCACACCGGGATTGGAAAGCACGAGATCGAGGGCAATCTCGGACTTGGTGTAGGCCTCCCCGCCGATTTCGAGAAAATTGGCCGGCTTCCCGCCGTAGTGACGGATCACGTCCATTGTGGTCATGGTCAGCCCGGCGCCGTTGGCGAGCACGCCGACATTGCCATCGAGCTGGATCAGTTTCAGGCCGGCCTCGGCGCCGCGTTTCTCCAGCGCGGTCATGACGCCGGCCGCGCCGCCTTTGCCAATCTCCGTCTGCCGGTAAATGGCCGCATCGTCGAGTACGAATTTACAGTCAAGCGCGACCACACGGCGGTCGGCGAGCAGAGCGAGCGGATTAATCTCGAGCAACTCCGCATCACGTGCGCGATAGATGTCATAAAGTTGAGCGAGGATTCGAGCGATCTGCTCTTCTGCCCCATCGAGGTGCAGGCCTTTGAGCATGCCGGCAATGTCCGCCGCAGATGGCTCGCCGTCGATATCGACAAGCAGGCGCCGTATCGCTGCCGGTTTTGCCGCAGCAACATCCTCGATGTCCATGCCGCCTTCGGTGGAGAACAGAACCAGTGGCCGGCGCGCAGCGACATCGTGTAGAACGGCGGCATAAAACTCACGATCGATATTGGCCTGCTCTTCGACCAGCAGCCGATCGACCTTGTAGTCGCCGATGCGCATGCCGAGGATTTGTTCGGCCGCTTTTCGGGCCTCATCGGGCGTGCCGGCAAGCTTGATGCCACCGGCCTTGCCGCGCTTGCCCGTCGCCACCTGCGCTTTGATCACGCAGGGACCGATATTCGCAGCCGCCATCGCCACCTCCGCGGCGGTGATACAGAGCATGCCGCGCGGAACCGGAACGCCGGCCGGCGCCAGAATCAGCGATTTCGCCGCGTGTTCTTCGAAGTTCATGGTGGTGCCGTCGTCGCCGCGAAAGCGGGGACCCATACGTCGCATCCTCCCGACAAGCTGTGGAATGTGGGTCCCGGGCCTCGCTGCGCTCGTCCGGGACGACCGCGAAAGAACTTCGCGCCGACCATGATCACTTCCCGTATTTCTTCCAGTAAGCGCCGAACAAGGCTTCCTCGCTCGGCTTGTCTTCCGGAATGGTGGTGACGAGATGGGTGATATTCAGAAAGTCCAGGTAGTTAAGGTTTTCCGTGATGCTGTTACCGCCCCAGGTGCCGCAGCCCATGCTGAGCGTGAAATTGAGACCGTTGTCGAAGCCACCGCCATTCCCGAACGTATGCGCCTGATTGATCAGAACGCGCACGACCTCCGAGCGCTGGGCGAGTTTATGGCCGCGGCTCATATCCTTGGTGTGAAGTCCAACCGAATGTCCGCGCCCTTGATGCGCCAGAATCTCGTTGGCGCGCGTGATCGCAGCGTCGAAATCCCTGGCGCGATAGACAGCAAGCACGAGCGACAGCTTCTCGCTGGAAAACGGGAAGTTGCGGCCGACGCCGGTTTCCTCGACCATAAAGAACTTCTTTGACTCTGCCGCAGCGGGCAGGCCGCAGCCGCGGGCAAAGACGTCGGCATCCCGCGCAATCAACGTGCGGCTCAACTTTCCATCCGGCCAGAGCGCGGCCTGAATTTTGCCTTTCTCGGGCGCGGACGCCATATAGCCGCCGGCGCGCTCGAGAGCCGCAATCCCCTTGTCATAGATCGCATCGACAAGGATCACCGAATTCTCAGACGAACAGGACGTCGAATTGTCGAAGATCTTCGACGCGCAGATTTTCCTGGCGGCGTCATCGAGATCTGCAGTTTCGTCCACGATCACCGGCACGTTGCCGGTGCCGACGCCGATCGCGGGCGTGCCGCTTGAATAGGCGCGGCGGACATTGTCCTGCGAACCGGTTGCTACGACGAGGTCGGCCGCCTGCATCAGCGCCTGCGTCATGTCCTTTGAAGCGGGCGGCGGCAAAATCTGCACCAAGTCCTCAGGCAGGCCGACCTTCCTGAGCTCGGCACGCATATAGTCGACAGTCTTCATAGTCGTCTTCAGCCCGGCGGGCGAAGCCGCGATGATGATCGCATTGCGACCCTTAATCGCCATCATCGCCTTGTTGACCGGTGTCGCACCTGGATTGGTCGACGGCGTGATCGCGCAGACGACGCCGACGGGCTTGGCGTATTTCACGATGCCAAGCTTCTTGTCTTCCTCGATGATGCCCACTGACTTCGCACGCAGTAGATCGCGCAAGGTACCGAAGGTCTTGCGCTGCTTCTTGATAATTTTGTCGGGTACGTTCCCGAGTTGCGTATCCTTCACGGCCAGCTCGGCCAGCTCCCTCGCATGGGCGGGATTGTAGAGTGACCAGGCGAGCGCGGTGACCGCCTCGTCGACGCGCGCCTGATCGGCATTGGCAAACGCCGCCATCGCCGCACGTCCGCGCCGCACCAGCTCGTCAACCACGGCGTTCGCACTTTCCGGTGATTTCACTGCCACCGTCATCGGATTTTCCTCTAAGCCACCTGTTGCGCGCGCATGTCTTCACGCGTGATGCCCGCTACGACTACCGGCTTCTTCATGGCGTCGCGGCGGAACGGCTCGCCAAGCTCCTGATTGAGGATCACCTCAATGAAGGTGGTGACGCGCTTCTTCTGCGCCTCGCAGGCCTCGCGAAGTGCCTCCGTCAGTTCCGCCTGCGTTTTCACTACTACGCCCTTGAGGCCGCACGCTTCGGCCACCTTTGCATAGCTGAGATGCGGATCGAGTTCGGTGCCGACGAAATTGTTGTCGTACCAGAGGATCGAATTGCGCTTTTCCGCGCCCCACTGGTAGTTGCGGAAGACGACCATGGTGATGCCGGGCCATTCCTCGCGGCCGATCGAGCTCATTTCGTTCATGGAAATGCCGAACGCGCCGTCACCGGCAAAACCGACGCATGGCGTAGCGGGATTGCCGATTTTGGCGCCGATGATCGACGGGAAACCGTAGCCGCAGGGTCCGAACAGGCCAGGCGCCAGGTATTTCCGTCCTTTGTCGAACGTCGGATAGGCATTGCCGATGGCGCAATTATTGCCGATGTCGCTGGAGATGATTGCGTCCTTCGGCAGGCCCGCCTGGATCGCGCGCCAGGCCTGCCGCGGCGACATGCGGTCGGCATCGCGCTTGCGTGCGTCTTCATTCCATGTGGTGCCTGGATCGTCATCCTCGTGATCCATGCTTGAAAGCGTTTGAAGCCACTTCGATTTTGTCGTGTGGATCAATGCCTTGCGCTCATCACGGCCGGCATTTCCTGCTGTTGGCGAGAGCTGTGCCAGAATGCTTTGGGCGACGAGTTTGGCATCGCCGCAGATGCCGACCGTGACGGGCTTGGTCAGGCCGATCCGGTCGGCATTCATGTCGACCTGGATGATCTTTGCGGTCTTTGGCCAGTAGTCGATGCCATAGCCGGGCAGCGTCGAGAACGGGTTGAGCCTTGTGCCGAGTGCGAGCACCACATCGGCCTTGGCGACGAGTTCCATGGCCGCCTTGGAGCCATTGTAGCCGAGCGGGCCAACCGCGAGCCGATGGCTGCCCGGGAAACTGTCATTGTGCTGGTAGTTGTTGCAGACGGGCGCATCAAGCTTTTCCGCAAGCGCGACGCATTCCCCAATCGCATTGCCGAGCACAACGCCCGCGCCCGACAGAATCACGGGGAATTTCGCACCCGACAGCAGCTTCGCCGCTTCCGCAACGGCCTGCACGCCGCCAGCCGGCCGTTCGAATTCGACGATCGCCGGCAGGCTGATATCAACGACCTGCGTCCAGTAATCGCGCGGGATGTTGATCTGCGCCGGCGCCGAGAGACGCTTGGCCTTGGTGATGACGCGGTTGAGCACCTCCGCGGTGCGCGAGGGATCGCGCACTTCTTCCTGATAACAGACCATGTCGCGGAACAGAGCCATCTGCTCCACTTCCTGGAAACCACCCTGCCCGATCGTCTTGTTCGCCGCCTGCGGCGTCACCAGCAACATCGGCGTATGATTCCAATAAGCCGTCTTGATGGCCGTGACGAAATTCGTGATGCCCGGCCCGTTTTGCGCGATCGCCATCGCGATCTTTCCTGTCGATCGCGTATAGCCGTCGCAGATCAGACCGCCGTTGGTCTCGTGCGCAACGTCCCAGAATGTGATGCCAGCCTGAGGAAACAGATCGGATATTGGCATGAATGCCGAACCAATGATGCCGAAGGCATGCTCGATACCGTGCATCTGCAAGACCTTCACGAAAGCTTCTTCCGTCGTCATCTTCATCGGCCTAATCCTTTGCAATCTCGGCTTTACTGATTTTGTCCTGAAAGATTTCAGCGAGCTCACTTGCGGCATCGCGAAGCGCGGGCAGGTGTCGCCGCGCTGTCTGCACGCTCATGCGCGCTTCTGGTGCCTGGATCGCGAGGGCAGCGAGCATCTCGCCGTTCTTGCCCGTCACCGGCACCGCCATGCAAACGACGCCGACGAGATATTCCTGGCGGTCGAAAGACACCTGCTCCTTACGGATCTGCCGCAATTCCGCAGCAAGCCGTACGCTGTCAGTGATGGTGCTGTCGGTGAAGCGCCGCAACTCCAGGCTCTGCAACAGTCGCCGGCGGCGTGCCGACGCAGCCAGCGCCAGATAAAGCTTGCCGATGGCGCTGCAATGCAATGGCACGCGCGAGCCGATGCTGTAATGCAGCCGCAAGGGCCAATGCTCTGCTTCGACACGATCGAGGTAGACGACCTCGCCATTGAGTATTGTGCCGATATTGCAGGTCTCGTTGAGTGTATGGACGAGCCGCTGAAGCACGACGTGTGGTGTGTCGTGGCGCATCGAGGATGACAGCGCGCCGAAGGCGAGGTTTGTCAGCTTCGGGCCGACGATCAGCCGGCGCCGGCCGGGCTCACGAGACAGATATCCCTGCGAGATGAACCAGTCGACCAGCCGGTAGGCCGTGGCCTTGGGCAATTTCACCGACGAGATGATGTCGAGCACATCGACCGGCGTGCGCGAACTCGCTACGTGCTCGAGAATCGCGAAAGAGCGTGCGGTGGCGCCGAGCTTGTGTTCGCGCGCGCCTGCGGTTTTCGGCAGGCGCGGCCTCCGCTTGGTCACACTCGGCCGTACGCCGGAGCGCGCACTTCCGGCCGTTCCCTCATCCAGTCCAAGATTGGTAGGCATGGGTCACCTAACCCCGGTTTGAGCCGTCAACAGACGGCTTCTGAGCAAACGCTGCAGGAAGGGCAGCAGCATGACGATGGTAGTGAACGCAACGATCGTTCCCGAAATCGGTCGCGTAAAGAACACGGTCCAGTCGTTGGAAAAACTGATCATCGTGTTCATGAACGCCTCTTCCGCAATCGGACCGAGGATCACGCCCAGCACCAGTGGCGCGACTGGAAATTTCAGGCGTTCAAAGCCGTAGCCGAGGATGCCGAACCCGATGATGAGCCACAGATCCGTGATGTTGTTGCGGATCGACAGGGCGCCGATAAAGCAGAGAATCAGCACATAAGCGGATACGACCGCTTCGGGAAAATCGAGGATCTTCACCAGCGGACGGATGGCGAAATATCCAATGGCGCACATCAGCGCGAGGCCAAGAAAGAGTGAGGCAAATACGGTGTAGACCAGCGGCGCCGAGCTCACGAGCACCTGCGGTCCGGGTTGAATGCCGTGCAGCATGAAGGCGCCAAGAATGACCGCGGTTGCGCCACTGCCGGGAATGCCAAGCGCCAGCAGATGCACCATCGCGCCCCCGACCGACGCAGTGGCCGCCGCCTGCGGAGCCACAATGCCCTCTGCAATGCCGGTGCCCATCTGGTTCTTGCGCTTGCCGAAGCGCGCCTCGATCCCGTAGCTCACGAACGACGCAATTGTCGCGCCGGCCCCGGGCAACAGGCCGATGAGGTCGCCGACCACCGATGAACGCAAAAACATTCCCTTGATCTCGTTGAGTTCCTTCAACGTTGGCAATTCGGTGCGGGCGTTCGAAATCTTGTCGAGCGGCTTGGTGGCAAAACCGGTTTCAAGGCGAGTGAGCACCTCGCCGACGCCATAAGCGCCGACCATCACCACGAGAAACTCAATGCCATCGGCGAGAATCGGCGAGCCGAACGTAAAGCGATAGGCGCCGTAAATCGGATCAGTGCCGACGGTCGAAATCAGAATGCCGACGCTCATGCTGATAAAGGCATTGGCGAGCGAACCCTTGCCGATCGCCACCACGCTGAGCAGGCCGAACATGACAATTACGAAATATTCCGGGGAGGAAAAGCGTAGCGCGAATTTGGCAAGCGGCTCGGTCAGCGCGACCATGACGATGGCTGACAGAAGGCCGCCACCAAGCGCCGCGACCAGCGTCCAGCCGAGCGCCTTGGCCGGTCGACCCTTGCGCCCCATGGTGTAGCCGTCCCACAGCATGGGCACGTCGATCGGCTCACCGGGAATGCGGAACAAAATTGCGGTAAAGGCGCCCCCATAGGTGCCCGAGACGTACATCGCCGTCAGCAGCACGATCGAGGCGGTGACGTCCATCTTGTAGGTGAAGGGCAGCGCCAGCGCGACGCCCATCACCAGCGTCAGGCCGGGCAGCACGCCGATCAGCAGGCCGATGACAATGCCGACGAGCAACATCGCCATGTTGAGCGGCGTCAGGCAGTGGACGAACCCGTTCGCGAGCTGGACGAGGATGTCGATCATGTCCTCACCACAGACTCGGAATTGCAAAGAAAATGTCGGTGACGCGATCGAACGGCGCGATCCCGCGCGGCAGTGAAACATACGCGATGCGCAGGAACAGAATGCCGCAGAAGATCGTCACCGCAGCGCTGGCGCCCCAAATGGCGCCATGCGCGCGATAACCGCCGACATACATAAAGGCGGCGAGAAACAGGAACGTGCCGAGAATGAAGCCGAGCACCGGCACCAGCACCGCGTAGATCGCCATCAGCACGATCCCACCGATCAAAAGACGCGGATAAACCGGTTGTTTTTCCTCGGTGTCCGTCTCCCGGTCGAAGGCTTCCAGAAATCCGGCTGCGTCCTGATTGCCGGCGATGAGGCGACGGGAAATTTCCCATACGCAGGACGCACCCATCAGCAGGATGGCAAGGCGCGGCCACGTTTCGGGCCCGAGCTGTCCTGGCCGCGGCGCGTACTCGAACGTGCCTGCATAGATGTAGAGCGCAATCGCAAGGGCGAGCCCCACCGCGTAGGGCATGACCGAGCGAATGAGCGCCTTGTCCATGGCCCTTACCCTGCTACGGAAAACATGCCTGTTCCCCTAGTTCGTCACCATGGTCTTCTTCATGTCCTCGAGCTGCTCGTTCACGAAGGCCGAAGCTTTCGTGGCATCCTCGAAGCTGTTCGGATCGGCGTACTGCTCCTCGAGAAATTTCTTGTACTCCGGCGAGGCGTAGACCTTGGCCAGCGCGTCCGACAATTTCTTCACGATGTCCGGCGGCGTGCCGGCGCGTACGACGATCGATCGGAACTGCGGCAGCGCGACCTTGTAGCCAAGCTCATATGAAGCCGGCACATCCTTGAATGCCGCCAGCCGCTTTTCCCCGAACAGAAGGATCGGGCGCATCTGCTTGCCGTTAAGGAACTGCGCGAC
>DASXLC010000159.1:0-2834 GCA_036496445.1 Pseudolabrys sp.
GGCGCCGTCGTCACCGTCATTCCCATCCAGAGAATGATCGCGTCGATCGGCTACGCGGACACCTTCTTCTGGTTCGCGCTCGGTCAGGGCGGCATCGTCTTTGTGCTCGCCTGGCTGTTCCGCCCACCGCTGGCCAGCGAAATTCCGCCCGCCACGGCCGTGAAAGTCCTGCAAACGAAGATCAGCAGCAACCCGGTTGAGGTGCTTCGGTCTCCGGTCTTCTGGATTCTCTACGTGATGTTCATCATGGTGTCCGCGAGCGGCCTCATGGTTGCGGCCCAGGTCGCAATCATCGCCAAGGACTACGGCGTGGCGGACGTGGTGATTCTGTTTGGCGCGTCCACACTGACGGTAGCTGCCATTATCGACGGTCTGTGCAACGGCGGTGCCCGGCCGTTCTTTGGCTGGGTATCGGACCAGATCGGCCGCGAATACACCATGGCGATCGCGTTTACCCTGGGAGCCGCCGCCTATTGGCTGCTTGGAGCGGCCGGCTCGACGCCGTGGGCGTTCGTGATCAGCGCCGCGATTGTCTTCTTCACATGGGGCGAGATCTTCAGCCTGTTCCCCTCGACCACCACCGATATATTCGGACCGAAATACGCAACGACCAACACTGCCCTGATGTACACAGCGAAGGGAACGTCGGCTTTCGTGGTCCCGCTGGCTAACGTGCTGAAGGCACACACGGGCAGCTGGCACGCGGTGTTTGTGGTCGCGTCGATCATGAATCTTATCGTGGTGGGACTTGCGCTGTTCGTGGTGCGGCCGATGCGGCGCTCGATCAACGCGGCGCAGGAGAAGAAGGGTGTCGTTCAGCCCGCGGAGTGAGGCCCCGTCAGTATCGTCTCGGAAGGGCGCGCCTCGGTGCGCCCTTTTCTTTTACCGCAAACTACGAACGAGTTTGGCGAACAACCTGCTCCAGAAACGCTTCGAGGCCGGCAATACACCGCAGGTCGCCATAGACGCGATTCTTGTTGTTGAACATCCTTGACCCGATTTCTTTTCGCCAGCTGTCGTCTCGGCCGAGGCGCGACGCAATCGAAATGAAATCGTCGATGGTACGTGCGATCGTGTCCCTGATATCCATCAGGTTGAGGATCGCGACGGCATGGCGGCCGCGCATGAACTCGCCCTCGAATGCCACGACCGGAAGATTGTGCGCCAGGCTTTCGAGGATCGAGTTGCAGCCTGACCAACCGATACTGTCGAGAACGACGTCGCATTGACCGATCGCAGCTGCAAATCGCTCTGGAGCCAATCGCGGCAGGAAGACACAGTGCCGGGATGCGTCAAGACCAATGGCGCCGAATGCGCGGGACAGCCGCGCCCTGAACAGGTCGGTTACGCTCTGGCCTCCCGCAAATTCAATGAACACGAACTGGCTGTCCTTGACGTTGGAAGCGATGCGGGCGAAGACCTCGTCAAACTGCGGCAAATACTTCGGCAGCGACTGGGCGCACCAAAAGACCACGGCATCGTGACGCAATCCGAGCTCCGATCGATCGATCTGAATCGCCGCCAGATCGACCGGCTCATAATGGATCGACAGATTGGGAAGGCGCACGAGCTGCTCGGAATAATGCAGCTCGGCGCCGGCCGGCTCCATCAGATCACTGCTGAGGAAATAGTCGATGGTCGGAAGACCACTGGTGACCGGGTGTCCCCACGAGGTGCATTGCACCGCGGCGAGGCGTTGAGCTGCCAGTTGCGCAGAAACCTTGTCCATCCCGATTTCGGGGAACAACAAGACATGCGGCGCATCGTCGGCGATCGCGCCTCGCCATTCCCCAAGCGAAAGCGGACCCTGGACGAACCGGTCACAAAGGGCTTCCGCAACCTCGGTCTCATCATCGCGTTCGGTGCCGGTGTGATAGCCGAACACGCGAAAGCGATCGCCGTTAAGCATTTTCAGCCAGCCCCTGATCGGTATTTTCCAGTTTGAATGCTGGCGAAAGAAGCCGCTGACCACGCCGAGCCGGATCGGCTCGGCCACCGCTGGCGGCGCCGGCTGGTTCGGCGCTGCGAACGCGGCTTGAAGACTGCCGCAAACGACCGAGCCGTACAGCGATTGCAGATCGCGATCATTGCGCCCCTGATACGGCAGATAAAACGGCTGATGAGAGCCGACGGCTTCCATCGGGACTGCCGCTCCATTGGTCCGCGCCAATTTATCTCTCAGTCCCGTCAGCCGACCCGCATAGGCCGCGCGGCGATCGTCGATCTCCGCGGCTGTCGCATAAAGCGGGGGAAGCTCTGCAATGCAGCGAGCAAGCTCTGCTTCCAGAAAATCGGGTTTGAGCGCGACGGCGCGCGAAAAATGCTCCCGGGCCTCGTCCATCCTGGCTTCACTGCGCAACGCAACGCCGAGATTGTAATGGGCGGCTACCGAACTCGGGTCGATTTGAAGGGCCGCTTCATATTGCGCGATTGCCTCGTTGCGGCGGCCGATCTCGCGCAGAATGTTGGCGAGATTGTTGCGTGCACCGGCGTTCCGGGGCGCGATGCCGACGGCGCGTTCCGCCGCGGCGCATGCTTCCGCGAGGCGGCCGCTCTTTTGCAGAAGCGCTGCGAGATGCATGTGCGCATCCAGGAAATCCGGCCGCAATTCGATGGCGCTTCGATAATGCCGCTCGGCGGTCTCGGCGTTCCCCGCTCCCTCCAGCGCGGTCGCCAGGCTGAAATGCGCCAGTGGCGAGTCCGGCACATCCTTCAACATCCGTTCGAACTGAAGCACGGCTTCCTCAACCCGTCCGATCACCAGCAACGCACGCCCGAGATTGCCGCGCGCTTCGAGATATTTCGGGTTGAGCTGCACAGCGCTCTCGAAGCAG
>DASXLC010000160.1:0-3670 GCA_036496445.1 Pseudolabrys sp.
GATGATCCTCGATTGTTTCGAGGCCGTGAACAAGGTGCTGCCGATCGCGGGCCTGCGCTGGCAGATTGCTCACCTGGAGAATGCCTCCGAAACGACGCTCGCCCGCATGAAGGCGCTCAACATGGGCTGGGCGGTGCAGGATCGCCTCGTCTATTCCGGCGGGATCGTCGGCAAGGTGCTGGGGCCGGAGGGCTCGCGGCGCGCGCCCCCCATCGCGACGGCGCTGAAGATGGGGCTGCACGTCTCGGGCGGCACCGACTCCGACCAGGTCGCGCCGTACAACCCGTTCGTCTCACTGCGCTGGCTGCTCGACGGCAAGGTGATCGACGGTACGCCCATGCGCGGCCCGGAAGAATCGCCGTCGCGCGAGCAGGCGCTGCGGATGTACTCGGCGAACTCCGCCTGGTTCACCTTCGACGAGGACATTCGCGGCACCCTCTGAGCCGGGGCCATAGTGCCGGGTTTCTGACGTACGAAGCGGTGGTCACCTATCCGTTCCACCCGTTGGTCGGCCAGACCGTTCTGGTGACCGGCGATCACGAGCACGATGGCGTTCACTATCTCTTGATTCGGCAGCCGCATGGCGGATCATTTCAAATCCCCGGATGGATGTTTGATCCTGCAGCAAGTTCGTTCGAAATTGTAGCCGTTCCCCGCCTTCCCGCCAGCCGACTTATTGAGCTGCGTGCCGTTGTTGATCATCTCGTAGCCTCTCGCTTGGCGAAAGAGAATCGCGAAGGGATAGGCAATGAGAACGCAGTTTCGCATGCAAATGGATCTGTTCATCGCACCGGTTCGAGCGAATCTGGGCGGCACCGATCGTCGAAAAGCCGTGGAGCTCTTGCAGGCGCTGCTGACTGAAGCGCTAGCAAAATCTACCAGCGAGCAGCCGAGCCACAGCAAAAAGGAGGTGGGCAATGAATAAGATCACTGGTGAGCACCTTGCCCGTAGCGCCTTCGTGTATGTTCGGCAGTCGACCGCATACCAAGTTGTCAATAATCTCGAAAGCCAACGGCGGCAGTATGGTTTGGTCGAGCGGGCACGGCACCTTGGCTGGGACGACGTCCAACTTGTCGACGATGATCTTGGCCGATCCGGTGGCGGCACAGTCCGACCGGGATTCGAGAAGCTACTGGCAGCGATATGCGAAGGCCGGGTTGGTGCGGTCGTATCACTGGAGGCGTCACGCTTGGCGCGGAACGGCCGCGACTGGCATACCTTGCTGGAGTTCTGCGGCCTGGTCGGCACTTTGATCGTCGACGAAGAAGCAATCTATGATCCCCGTTCGCCCAATGATCGTCTGTTGCTCGGGATGAAAGGCACCATGAGCGAAATGGAGCTGTCGGTCCTTCGTCAGCGGTCCGTTGAGGCGATGCGCCAAAAGGCGCGTCGCGGCGAACTTCATCTGAACGTTGCCGTCGGTTACGTGAAGACTGATGACGGCCGCATCGAGAAGGATGCGGATCGGCGCGTCCAAGACGGCATCTTTCTGGTCTTCCGCAAATTCGCCGAACTTCAAACAATTCGCCAAGTGCTGCTCTGGTTCCGCGAGGAGAATGTCCTCGTCCCTTCGATCGTGCAGGGGCGTGGCAAACGCCCAATCGAATGGAAGGCGCCAGTTTATCATACGTTGCATCACATCCTGACGAACCCGGTGTATGCCGGCTCCTACGCTTACGGCCGGCGGGGGACGCGTGTGACGATCGAGGCGGGTCGGAAGCGGGTCACGCGCGATGCGCTGCGGCGCAATTGGAGAGAGTGGGAGGTTTTGATCCACGACCATCACGAAGGCTATATTACGTGGGCCGAGTTTGAAAGGAATCAGCACCTGATCGCCGACAACGCCAACGGAAAGAGCTATCTTGGCCGCGGTTCGATAAGACGCGGCGAAGCATTGTTGCCCGGATTGTTCCGCTGCGCGCGCTGCGGTCGCCGACTGCACGTCCAATACACGGGAAAGGGCGGCAATACGCAGAGATATGTCTGTCGCGGAGCGTTCAGCACCAAAGCGGTCGACAGTTGCATCGGCTTCGGTGGGATGCGGGTCGACCGTGCCGTCGCCCACGAGGTGCTAGATCGATTGCAACCCCTCGGAATCGAGGCAGCGCTGGCCGCGATGGAAACTCAGAACCAGACTCATTGCGACAAGCGCCAGCAAATCGAGAATGCAATCAAGCACGCCCAATACGAGGCCGCCCGCGCTCGTCGCCAGTATGATGTAGTCGATCCCGACAATCGGTTGGTCGCCGGCGAGCTGGAGCGGCGCTGGAACGAAAAGCTGGTCCAGTTGCGCGACCTCGAGCTCCAGCTCGAAGCGCTTGCTCACACGAAGGATACGCCCGAGTTGTCGGCCGAGGATCGCGCAAAGCTGATGATACTCGGCAGGGACTTAGCCAAGGCATGGAGTAGCTCCGGCGCATCCGTCGAGACGCGAAAGAAGATCATTCGGCTGCTGGTTAAGGAAATCATCGTCGATGTCGTTGGCAGCACATTGGCGCTCGTCATTCATTGGCAAGGTGGTGACCACACGGAGCTGACGGTGAAGAAGAACAAAATTGGACAAACCCGCTGGACAGTCGAGGCCGATGTCGTCGATCTCGTCCGTATGCTGGCGAGGCAATTGCCCGATCTGACCATCGCCGCGATCCTGAATCGCTCCGGCAAAGTGACTGGACGCGGCTGCAGTTGGACCCGAACCCACGTCTGCAGCCTCCGGAACAACAACAGCATCCCGGTCTATCGAGAAGGTGAACGGGTCGAACGCGGCGAGGCGACCCTCGATGAAGCGGCCGCCATTCTGAAGATCAGTCGCGCGACGGTCTATCGGATGGTCAGTGGCGGCGCCCTTCCGGCTCAACAGCTATGCACCGGGGCGCCTTGGATCATCCGAGTTTCCGACCTGCAAGAGGAATCTGTGCGCCGCGAGGCCGATGCCAGGCGATCCAGGCGTCCGATATCTCAGGATCCTCTCCAAAATCCCCTTCCATTATAAGGACATCATCAGATGAGCAGTATGACGCGCCAACGTCATGGCCAGCGAAGAGTGCGTTTTTTCGATTGAGAACAATAGGGCGAATGCTTCGCTCGACAATGTTGGAGTCGAGCTCAATGCGGCCGTCATCGAGGAAGCGAACGAGTCCGCCCCAGTGGTTCAGGGCATAGCGGATGTCTTCGGCGATCGTCGCTTTGCCGGAGACACGTGTCAGCTGCTGTTCGAGCCAGACTTTGAGCGCCAGCACCAGAGGCTTGCTCCTTTCCTGCCGAACCGCGCGGCGTTCGCCGGCGCTGCGGCCCCGGATCGTCTTCTCGACCGCATAGAGGGCCGCGATGCGCTCGAGAGCTTCGCTGGCAATCGGAGCGGGGCCGCCCTGGGCGATGTCGAAGAAGCGGCGCCGCAGATGGGCCCAGCAAAAGGCGAGCGTAATCGCCTCGTCGCGCGCTGCGTTGGCAATCGTCTTGTAAGCCGCATACCCGTCGCATTGCACGATGCCGCGATAGTGTTCGAGCAGCTTGAGCGCGTGGACCGCGCCGCGACCCGGGGCGTAGGTGTAGGCCACCGCCGGCGGGTCTGTCCCGCCCCAGGGCCGATCGTCGCGGGCGATGGCCCAGAAGAATCCTTTCTTGGTGCGGCCACGGCCGGGATCCAGCACCGGCGCAATAGTTTCGTCG
>DASXLC010000161.1:0-4309 GCA_036496445.1 Pseudolabrys sp.
CCCGTGGATCATCCTCTATTTGCCGCCGCCCAGCGAGTGGACGTAGACGGTCAGAGCCTTGATGGTGACGGGGTCGAGACGGCCGACCCAGGCCGGCATGACGCCGGCGCGGCCATTGGTGATGGTTTCGACGATCGCCGCCTCGTCCGACCCGTAGAGCCAGATCTGGTCGGTCAGATTGGGCGCGCCGAACTCCAGATTGCCCTTGGCGTTGTCGCCGTGACAGCTCACGCAGTTCTCCGCAAAAATCTTCTTTCCCGCAGCCACGTTGTAGCCCGGCGCCGTGGAAAGCCCCGAGAGCGAGCGGACATAATTCGCGATGGTGACGATCTCGTCCTTTTTCAGGACGCCGTCACGGCCGAAGGCGAGCATCTGGCTTTCATGCGTCTTGGCGTGCCCGGAACGCGCCCCGAATTGAATCGTCTGCGCAATCTGGTCGAGCGAACCACCCCACAGCCAATCGTCGTCGTTCAGATTCGGGTAACCCTTTGCGCCGGCGCCTCCGGTGCCGTGACAGGGCGCGCAATTGTCGGCAAATACCGTCCTGCCCCGCGCGCGGGCCAGCGCAAGCAGCGCTGGGTCCTTTTCAATGTCGGCGAGCGAAGCGCCCGCCAGCGCCTTCATTTTCTCGCCGCGGACGGTCTCGAGCTTGGCGAGATCCTCCGTCACGGCGGCGCGGTTGGTGTAGTGCCAGATTCCCGTCGTGTAGCCGCTGACCAGCGGCCAGGCAGGATAGACCACCCAGTAGCCGATCGCCCAGAGAATGGTGACGTAGAAGGTCAGCACCCACCAGCGCGGCAACGGCGTGTTCAATTCCTTGATGCCGTCCCATTCGTGCCCGGTGGTGGAATGGCCGGAGACGTGATCGATATCGCTGTGATCGCTCATGACCTGTCAATCCTCCCGCAGCGGCATTTTCGCCGCGGCATCGAACAGCGCCTTGTTGCGGGGACGCAGCGCATAGAAAACGATGGCGAAAAAAATCCCGACGAAGACCGGTGTCCACATGCTGAGGACGAACTGCGACGCCAGGTTCTCAATGGAGACGATTGCTTTCATCACGAGCCCTCTCAGCGCAGATTGGCTTTTTCGTCGTACAGCTTGAAGTCGATCAGCGTGCCCAGCATCTGCAGATAGGCAACCAGCGCGTCGAGCTCCGTGGGATCGCCGCCCTTCCCGTCGAAGTTGCGGACGACCGCTTTCGGATAGCGCTTCTGGAACGCCTCGGCGTCCGCCCCGTCGGGATCGAGCTGCGCCTTCAGATCGGCCTTGGCATTCGCGATCTGATCTTCGCTGTACGGCACTCCGACCATCCGGCTGGTGCGAAGATGCGCGGCGGTATCGTCGGTGTTCAGCTCGGTCGTGGCCAGCGACGGATATCCCGGCATCACCGACTGCGGCACGATCGCCCGCGGGTCGGTCAGATGGCGGACATGCCAGTCGTCCGAATACTTGCCGCCGACCCGCGCAAGGTCGGGACCGGTACGCTTCGAGCCCCACTGGAAGGGATGATCGAACATGCTTTCGGCCGCGAGCGAGTAGTGGCCGTAACGCTCGACCTCGTCGCGCAGCGGACGGATCATCTGCGAGTGGCAGAGATAGCAACCCTCGCGGACGTAGATGTTGCGGCCCGCGAGCTCCAGCGGAGTATACGGGCGCACGCCGTCGACCACCTCGATCGTGCTCTTGAGATAGAACAGCGGCGTGATCTCGACCAGACCGCCGATGGCGATGACGACGAGGATACCCGCGATCAGGATGATCGAGTTTCTCTCGAAGATCTTGTGTCGATTCCAGAAGGACATGGCGTGACCTATTCGGCAGGCTGGAGCAGTCCGGCGGACTGCGTTTCCTGGGATTCGCTCGCATTGACCGTCATCCAGAGATTGAAGGCCATGATCAGCGCGCCGACGAGGAACAGTGCGCCGCCGGCCGCCCGGATGATGTAGAAGGGATGCATGGCCTCGACAGTTTCGATGAAGGAATATTCCAAGAAACCGAGCGAGGTGTAGGCGCGCCACATCAGGCCTTGCAGGATCCCCGACACCCACATCGCGGAGATGTAGAGCACGATTCCGATAGTCGCGATCCAGAAGTGCCAGTTGACGAGCTTGAGGCTGTAGAGGCCCTTGCGGTTCCAGAGCCACGGCACGAGACAATACAGCGCCCCAAAGGAAACGAAGCCGACCCAGCCGAGCGCGCCGGAATGCACGTGGCCGATCGTCCAATCCGTATAGTGGCTCAGGGAATTGACGACCTTGATCGACATCATCGGACCTTCGAAGGTCGACATGCCGTAGAAGGCCACCGAGACCACCATCATGCGCAGCACCGGATCGGTGCGCAGCTTGTCCCACGCGCCCGACAGTGTCATCAGGCCGTTGATCATCCCGCCCCAGGACGGCATCCATAGCATGATGGAAAACGTCATGCCGAGCGTCTGCGCCCAGTCGGGCAACGCCGTATAATGGAGGTGGTGCGGGCCGGCCCAGATGTAGAGGAAGATCAGCGCCCAGAAGTGGACGATCGAGAGCCGGTAGGAATAGATCGGCCGTTCCGCCCGCTTCGGGATGAAGTAGTACATGATGGCAAGGAAGCCCGCGGTCAGGAAGAAGCCGACCGCATTGTGCCCGTACCACCATTGGAACATGGCATCCTGCACGCCGCCCCACGCAATGTAGGACTTGGAGCCGAGCAACGAGACCGGCAGCGCCGGATTGTTGCCGAGATGGAGCACGGCGATGGTGACGATGAACGCCAGGTAGAACCAGTTGGCGACGAAGATGTGCGGCTCCTTGCGCTTGACCAGCGTCATCAGGAACACCAGCAGATAGGTTACCCAGACGATGGTCAGCCAGAGGTCAGCGTACCATTCGGGCTCGGCATATTCCTTGGACTGGGTAACGCCGAGCAGATAGCCGGTACCCGCGATCACGATGAAGAAATTGTAGCCGAGCACCACGAACCATGGCGCGATATCCCCAGCCAGACGCGTGCGGCATGTCTTCTGCACGACATAGAACGAGGTTGCGATCAGGACGTTGCCGCCGAAGGCGAAGATCACCGCCGACGTGTGGAGCGGCCGCAGACGGCCGAATGTGGTCCACGGCAGATCGAGATTGAGCGCCGGCCAGGCGAGCTGGCAGGCAATGATCAGGCCCACGGTGAAGCCGGCGATGCCCCAGAAAACGGCCGCCACGGACGCAAACTTGACCGGCCCCATGTTGTAGTTGGGACGGCCGTTGATCTCCTCTGGCGGCAGTTCGGCCGGGCGATCGTAATAGCGGTTCAGAATCGTGAAGGCCGCGACCAGACTTGCGGCACATCCGAGCGACGCATGGAAGGCAAACGGCCCATCGTGCGCCATCGCCGCACCGATCAGGCACAGGAAAGCGAGCACCGCAAACAGCGGCCATAGCGCCGCCTCTCCAATCGTCATCGATTTTGCACTGATCGAGGCGTTCGTCATGGCGCGACTTCCTTCGGCATTGGAATGCTGTCAAAAAACACAGGCGCGGTGCAAAAGGATTGATCGAGGTCAATACCCGGCCGAAATCGCCTCGCGGGCGAGCGCCTGCAGCGTCTGCTCGTTGGGACAGTATTTTGACGGGGTCGCGCGCCGCTCGCGCCTGAGATCCCGCGCACAACGCGCTGCGGACGTACACTGGCTGCATACCCGGCGCAAATCGCGCAACACCTCGGGATGGGCCGTCGCAAGCCGCTGCTCGGAAAGACCCGTGTGCGACAGGCGCTTGCCGAGCAGTTCAAGCGAGTTCGTCGGCATCAACACGAGGGCGCCGAGCTCCGCGGGGGACACATTCAGCTCGCGCGCAATCGATTCCATTTCCCATGGATCGATGGACTGTATTTCGTTCCACCGCGAAATCGCGCCCTTGAAGCGATCCAGAAGACCGCCGACGAGTGACCGGCCTGTTCCTGCGATGGATGAAATCAACATGCGTGTGCCCCTTTTCGGGACTGGTTACTCTGGCCGGCTCACTTCGTCGTTGAGCTGGATCAAATTGCCTTGCTGAATTGCGCGGCTTCCGGACGCCGATAGGTGTCGAAAGCCGCGGCAATGACACGAACGACAGGGCGACCGACCTCCGTCACGATCAACTTCGAGTCCTTGATTTCGACCAAGCCGTCCCAGATCATCGGCCCCAGTATGGCAAATTCGTCGCTGAAATCCGTATGTGGAGCGATCGCCCTCAAGTCGACCTCGAAGTCGCACATCAGCCGCTCGATGATTCGTCCGCGCAGGCGATCCTGGGCGTCAAGCCGGCAGCCGCGCGCCGTCGCCAGGGTG
>DASXLC010000162.1:0-14115 GCA_036496445.1 Pseudolabrys sp.
CTGCTGCTGCCGCTCAATACCCAGCCGGCGAAAGTCGCGCTCAATCTTGCCGCTTTGCCGACGCGGCCCGAACTGCCGAAGCTTGCACCCGCCGACGATAAGGTGATCGAGCAGGCGGCTGCGATGATCGCCAGGGCCGCGAAAGTAGCAATTAAGGCTGGCGGCGGCACGCGCGGCCACGATCCGGCAATCAGGAAACTTGCAGAGGCAGCCGGAGCCGCGGTGATTCTATCCCCCGGCTCAACCGGAGTATTGCCGGATGCGCATGCGCAGAACATGCATGTCGGCGGCTCAAAGGGCTCGATCAGCGGCAACTACGCCATGACGGAGGCGGAACTGCTCATCGTCATTGGTTCGCGCGCGGTGTGTCAGGCCGATTGTTCGGGCGTCGGTTACAAGAACGCGCAGGCCGTGATCAATATCAATGGCGATCTGGCCGACGCACTGCATTACAACAAGACGCTCGCATTGATTGGCGATATTTCGGCTGTCGCCAATCGCCTTGCAGTGAAGCTGAAAGAATCCGGCGCCAATTCAAGCAAGAAGGCCTGGCTGAAATCCTGCGCCGAGAAAAAGGCGGAATGGGCCAGTTTCAAGCGACAGCGTCTTGAATGCCCGCCGCTGCGCGACGAAGTTTGGCAGAAACCGGTCCTGACGCAGCCGGCTGCCATCAAGGTCGTCGCCGATTTCGCCAAAGAGATCGACGCCGCGAAATACTTCGATGCCGGCGATGTGCAAGCGAATGGGTTCCAGATCGTTGAGGACGATCGGACCGGCGATACCTTTACCGAATCCGGTGCCTCATATATGGGCTTCGCGCCCAGCGCATTGCTTGCATCGGCTTTGGCGGAAAAGCCGCGCTACGGGATTGCTTTCTGTGGCGACGGTTCTTTCATGATGAACCCGCAAATTCTGATCGACGCCGTGCAACATGGTGTGCGCGGAATGATTGTGATCTTCGACAATCGCCGGATGGCGGCGATCACCGGTCTGCAAGTCGCGCAGTACAAAACCGAGTTCCGCACCAATGACCGCGTGGGAGCCGACTACCAGAGGCTCGCTGCGGCGGTTTCCGGCGTCATGGCGGTATCCGGCGGAGACAGCGTCCATTCGCTGCGCGCCGCATTGAAAACCGCCCACGACCATGACGGGCTTTCGGTCGTTCACGTGCCTGTCTATTTCGGCTCCGACGAACTCGGCGGCCTTGGCGCCTGGGGCGAATGGAATGTCGGCAATTGGTGCGAAGACGTGCAGTCCAGCTGGATCAAGCAGGACCTCTAGCGGAACCGGGTTCAGGAACGTCTCCAAGCCTTGGGAGTTCTTGTTGCGACACTAATTTGCTTCGTCGCGGAATTATGTCCGCAGGCAGAGGAGGCTGGAAATGACCGATTCGATGAGCGAATCCAGGCATTCGCGGAACGGCCATCGCGATAAGCCGGTGCGCGAAAGGATCGAGGCCGAGCGCGAGCGGGCCAAGCGCCACGAAGACGAGGTGGCGACGAGTTCCGATGACAGTTTTCCGGCCAGCGACCCACCCAGTTTCACCGGCGTGACGAGCGCGGCGGACGTGGAAAGAAAAAAGAAAAAATAGGCCGGGTTGGTCAGCTGAATTTCATATTTAGCAGCCGCTCCGCGTTGCCCCAGAAGATCTCGTGTTGGTCGGCCACCGGCAGGTTTAGCCCTTCCACTGTTTTGATAGTCGGCGCGATCGGACCCAGCGGCGTATCGGTTGCGAAAACAACCCGGTCGGCGCCGAAGAATTCATAGCCGCAACGCGTGGCTGGCACGCCGCCGCCGAACATGGCGGTGTCGGCGTAGAAATCGTGCAGATAATCCATGTGTGGCCGCTTCAGCGACGGCAGAATTTTTGAATAGTCCTCGTCCGACGTGCGCTGTCCAAGCACCTTGAGCCCCGGACCAACGCGGCCGTCGTAGTAGGGAATCATCCCGCCGAGGTGGTGCGTAATGATCTTCAGCTTTGGATAACGATCGAGAAGGCCCGAGAAGACCATGCGCACCATTGCCACTGAGGTCTCATAGGGCCAGTGGAAACACCACCACATCTCAAAGCGCGATTTTTTCTCGGCGGGGTAGTCGGGCATCGCTGCCGTTCCGACGGGGTGCAGCCAGATTGGCAGATCGAGTTCCGCCATGGTTGCGAAGATCGGTTCGAACTGCGGATCGTCCAGCGGACGCCCCGCAACGTTGGTATAGAGCAGCACGCCGCGCGCCCCGAGATCCTTGATCGCGCGGCGCGCTTCCGCGACCGAGCCTTCGACGTCGGTCATGCACAGTGCAGCCGCAAAGGCAGGAAAGCGGTGAGGATATTTGCGGCACAATTCGCCCATCGCATCGTTCGCGATCCGTGCGAGATTCAGGCCAACGTCGGGCGCGGCAATGTCTTCGATCGCCGGGTTCGGCAGCGAAATGATCTGCCGGTAGTCCCCGAACTCGTCCATTTCCCTGAAGCGCGCGTCCAGGTCGAATAGTTTGGTAACGCCACGCAACCGCTTTCCGATGTTCTCCAGATTCGGCGCAACCCTGGTCATCTCCTGGAAGTAACGATCGGGGAAAATGTGGCAATAAATGTCAATGATCGGGCTCATTGTTTTCCTTCCGCTTCTTTTTCAAACACCAGGTGCCGTTGCAATGGCAGCGCCTGCCACCCTAGGCGCCCCGCGATCATTCCCCATAGTCCCTTCGGTGCCCACAGCATGACAACGATGGCGACTGCCCCCATCATCAGCAAGTACAGACTGCCGAGATCAGCCAGCGCCTGGCGAAGCAGGAAGAAGACAATGGTGCCGACGATAGGTCCTTCTATCCGGCCGATGCCCCCGATGACTGTGATGAAAATAACGAAGGCGGTCCAGTCGTTCACGCTGAATGCGGTGTCAGGAGAAATGCGCAACTTCTGAAGGAAAATGAGCGCGCCGATCATTGCTGTCCCGAAGGCGGTGAGCACATAGACAATGAATTTTATCCGCCACACGTCTATCCCGTTGCTCTGCGCAGCCAGTTCGTTGTCACGGATGGCCGTGAGCGCGAGGCCGTGCCGCGAGCGCAGCAATATGACGATGGCGCCGAGCACGGTGACGGTCAGCGTTAGTGCGAGCCAATAGATTTCGAATTCGCGCATCTGCCGGCTCGGGGCCATGGCGACAACAACAGCTGCAGGAAGGCTGATGCCTGAGCCGCCGCCGAGCACAGAGACTTGCGAAGCCAGCAGGCGAAACACCTCGGCGACGACCCAGGTGCCGATCGCGAAGTATGCGCCGCGCAGACGGAAAATCAGCGCAGCGACCGGAATTGCAATAAGGGCGCCGATCGGTCCGGCGATCAGGATGGCAGCGATCGGATGAACACCCAGCAAAATCGCAAGCGCGAACAATACATAGCCGCCGAGACCGACGAAGGCCTGCTGACCGACCGAGACCAGGCCGGCATAGCCGGCGAGCAGGTTCCACAGGCTCGCCAGCGCGACGAAGGCATAGATCTCCGCGAGCAGCCGTAGCATCTGCCGATCGCCCCAATAGGGCGCGACTGCCAGAACAACGAACGCCACGGCAATGAGCGCAACGCCGACGCGACTCGACGGGGTGGCGTGTTCGACGCGGCTCATCCCGACACCTTCGGAAAGAAGCCCTGAGGTCGCACGGCCAGGATGGCGAGAAATACAATGTGACCGGCGAGCAGTTGCCAGCCCGGATCAATCTGCGCTCCGATCGCCTGCGAAACACCGAGAATGATACCGCCGGCGAGCGTGCCCCACATGCTGCCCAGCCCGCCGATGATCACCGCCTCGAAGCCGAAGATCAGCCGCGCAGGTCCGATTGCGGGATCGAAGTTTGTGCGCACCGCGAGGAACACACCAGCAATGGCGATCACCGCGAGCGAAAAGGCCATCGCCATGGCGAAGACGTGTCGCGTATCGAGGCCCATCAGCTGGGCCACCGACGGGTCGTCGGATGTGGCCCGAAAGGCGCGACCCAGCGCGGTGCGATAGAACAGGATCTGCAAGCCGGCAATCACGGCAACGGCAATGGCAAACTGGAGCAACGGCAATACGCCAATCCAGACGCCTTGCAGCAATTCGAACGCCTGAACCTCGATGGCGCCTGCCTGCAGCCTGCGGCTGTCGGCTGTGAAAAGCTCCAGCAACCCATTCTGGATGATGATCGACAGACCGAAGGTCACCAGCAGGGGTGGCAACAGATCATCGCCGAGCGTTCGATTGAGGAGCCCACGCTGCAAGGCATAGCCGATCACGGCCATAACCGGCACAACAAGCAGCAGCGAGGTCAGCGGATCGGCACCCATCGCCTGCGTCACGACCAGCGACACATAGGCCGCAAAGACGATCAAGTCGCCGTGCGCGATGTTGACCAACCGCATCACGCCGAAGATGAGAGACAGGCCGGCGGCGAACATTGCGTAGAGTCCGCCGATCAGCACGCCTTGGAGGACGATGTTGAACCACTGCATCGAGCTATACCTCGGTCTTTCTTTCGTCATGCCCGGCTTTATGCCGGGCATCCACGTCTTGCCGCGCTCGAATAAGGGAAGACGTGGATGGCCGGGAAAAGCCCGGCCATGACGGTGGATGGGAACGAGTCGGTTTCATCAGTCACACCCCGAAATAGGCGGCTGAGATCATCTCACGCGTGAGCTCACGCGCCGGTCCATTGAGGGCCACGCGGCCTTCCTGCAGGCAGTAAACCTGACTCGCGGCGCGGAGCGCCTGCGCAATGTCCTGCTCGACAATGATCAACGATAGGCCTTCCGCGACGATCTGCGGCAAGTGCGCATAGATGTCGCGCACCACGATCGGAGCAAGGCCGAGGCTGATTTCATCGCACAAAAGCAGTTGCGGGTTGGCCATGAGCGCTCGGCCGATCGCAGCCATCTGCTGCTGCCCGCCAGAGAGTGCCGGGGCGGGAAGGTGACGCCGCTCCGCCAGCATCGGGAACAGCTCGTATATGCGTGCGATCGTCCAGGGACCGGGCCGGTGCGATTGGCCGCCGATCAATAGATTCTCCTCGACCGTCAGGGAGGGAAATAACCTGCGCCCTTCGGGTACCAGCGCAATCCCGCGGCTGACGACATCAAAGGCAGGCGTACCGGTCACGGGCACGCCCTCGAATAGAATCTCGCCCTGGTGCGGACGCATGAGGCCGGCAATGGTCTTCAGGAGCGTGCTTTTACCTGCGCCGTTGGCACCAATCACTGCGATGATCTGGCCAGCCTCAACACGGAGCGAAACGCCGAACAGCGCCTGGAAATCGCCGTAGAATGCATCAATTGCCTTGAGTTCCAGCAGGTCAGGCATCGGCGTCGATACCCAGATAGATCTCCGCCACCTGCGGACTTCTGATCACGGTACGTGGATCGCCCTCCGCAATGAATTTGCCCCCGTGGAGCACAAGCAAGCGATCGATTATTGCGAGCAGGGCATGGACGACGTGCTCGATCCAGATTATCGAAACGCCGCTTGCTCGCACGTCTTTGATCAGCGCAACCAGCAATGCGCATTCGTGCTCAGTGAGTCCGCCGGCGACCTCGTCGAGCAACAGGACTCGCGGTTTTGTCGCCAGTGCGCGCGCCAACTCGAGGCGTTTGCGATCGAGCAGCGTCAATCCGGCGGCCGGCCTGTTCGCCTTGCTCGCCAGGCCGCAGCGTTCGAGCAGATCCGCGCAGCGATCGTAGACGGCGGCTTCTCGCTCGTTGGCCCCAAACGCGGCGGCCACGACGACATTTTCGAAGACGGTCATCCCCGTGAACGGCTGCGGGATCTGGAACGAGCGCGCCAGGCCCTTTCTGCAACGCCGTTCCGCCGGCAGCCTGGTGATGTCTTCGCCCGCGAAAACGACGCGACCCGCGTCCGGCGCGAGTGTGCCGGTGGCGATGCCGAACAAACTCGTTTTGCCGGCGCCGTTCGGCCCGATGATGCCAAGTGCTTCGCCTTGGTTCAGTCCAAGATCAATACCGTCGGCTACCACGACGGCGCCGAAGCGTTTCGAGATCGTCTCCAGCGCGAGGATCGGGGCCATGGGTGAAGTCCATCCCATCCGTCATGTCCGGGACAAGCCCGGCCAGGACGCTGGAAATCACGAGATCGGCTGCAATTTGCCTCCGACCGGAATATTAGGTGCGGTCTTGTTTTCAGTGATGGTCAGTTCGAACTTGCCGTCCTTGCGTTGCCATTGCCCCGCAACCAGCGGTGTCTTGGTAACGTTCTTCACGGGCGCTCCAGTCCATTGGATCGGACCGACGATCGACTGATAGTTGGTCGCGACGATTGATTCGAGAATCGATTTTGGATCACCGGGATTTCTGGCGCGCCTGAGCACGTCGATCGCCACTTCGAACAATGCATGCTGGAAACCGATCGGCTGCGTCCACGGCCTGTTCGAAGCCTTGGTGTAGGCGTCGGTGAGCTGTCGGCAGCTCTGGCCCGTCAGTCCGGACTTGAACGGATGGTTTGGCGTCCACCAGATCTCGCTCGTGAGCCCGTTGCCGCGCGCACCGAGTGAGTCAATGACCGATGGGAACAGCAGCGCTTTGCCGATGGTGACGATTTTTGGTTTGAACCCCTGCTGTGCCGCCTGCGACCAGAAGGTCGCGAAGTCGGGCGGGATCATGTTGCCGGTCACGATCTCGGCGCCCGCCGCCTTGAACGCAGAAATCTGTGACGTGAAGTCGTTGTTCATGAGCTGATAGCGACCGGGATCGTGCAGTTTGTAACCGGCATTGGCGAGCGCTGGCGGCAGGCCGAGCTTGGGATCGCCCCAGGCATTGCCATCGGCGTCATTGGGGAACAACCCGCCGACGACCTTGTTCGTCGGCAATTCGTCCCATAGCGCGAGGAATGAAGCGATTACATCCTCGAGGCCCCAGAAGAAGTGGTAGGTCCACGTGAACCCTTTGTTCGGGTCGCCCTTGCGGCCAAAGAAGTAAGGCTGCCACGGGCAATTCGTGGTGATGCAGGGGACCTCATTGACTTCGGCCTGATCGGAAACGGGATTTGTGGTGTCGGGTGTTGCCGACGCAACGATGAGATTGACCTTGTCGCCGAGGATCAGCTCTGACGCGACTTCCGCGGCGCGGCTGCCGTTCGATTGGCTGTCTTTGCTGATGATCTCAACCTTGTAGGTCTTGCCGCCGTTCTCGAGGCCTTTGCTCAGAATCCCGCGCACTTGCTCGAGGATAAATCCGTCGGCTTCGCCAAAGCCAGCCAATGGTCCTGTCTTCGGACTGACATGGCCGATCTTGATCACCTGCGACTGCGCTTCGGCCGGAAGCACGCGCAACACGGTCGGCGCGGCAATTGCGCCGAAGCCGGCCTTGACCAGCGTACGGCGAGAAATTGTCTGACGTTCGGTCATTGTCTCCTCCCTTGTCGCGCGTCGTCAGCTGTCCTGGACGCGCGCGTTTTTGAGATGCTGCAACACTTTCGAACGCAATGCGGCCTGCTGTTCCGGGCTCCACTTCCGAAAACCTTCACCCGATTTGAAACCGAGCTTTTGGTCCTTCACCAGCTTTTCGAGATAGGGCGAAGGGCGCGGACGACTGTCGATATCTGGCAATACTGTCCTGTGAATCGCCAGCGTCAAATCCGTACCGACCAAATCGGCGTTTTCCAGCGGTCCCAGCACGGCGAGCCGGCGGCCGAACGCCGATTTGATCACGGTATCCACCGTTTCGGCGTCGCAAATCCCGTGCTCCACCAGCGCAACCGCCTCGCGCCACAACGCATGTTGCAGGCGATTGCCGATGAAACCGGGCACGTCCTTCTTGACGTGCGCCGGCTTTTTGCCGGCAGCAGCGTGCAGTTTCATGGTGAAATCAATCGCCGACCGGCTCGTCCATTGAGTCTCGATCACTTCGACCAACGGCACGAGGTAAGGCGGATTCCACCAGTGCGTTCCAAGCGCGCGCTCCCGCTGCTTGAGTCCCTCCATGATCCTGGTGATAGGGATGACAGACGTATTGCTGGCCAGGATCGTGTCGGAGCGAACGTAGCTTTCGATTTCGGCGAACAGTTTTTGCTTGAGCGGCAGATCTTCCAGAACGGCCTCGACGACATATTCGGCGTCACGCACTGCCTGTGCGAGATCGGAAACCGGCATCACACGCTCGACGGCTTTCTGGTCGTCGCCGAGGTCTTTCAGGTTGGCGAGAATGCGCATCTTGACGGTATCGAGCGAGGCAGCGATCGAGTCATAAATCGTCACGTCGTGGCCGGCGAGCGCAAACACCTGGGCGATGCCGTGACCCATGAGACCGGCGCCAACCACCGCAATGCGCGCTTTCGCCATCGCTTATCCCGCGGTGTAGCCGCCATCGGCGTAGAGGATATGGCCGGTGTAGAAATCCGATGCCTTGGACGCGAGGAACAACAGCGGCCCCGCAAGATCTTCCGGCTCGCCGAGGCGGCCTTTTGGCACCCGTGCCAGAAACCCTTTGCGCACATTCTGTGCTCGCTCGGTGTCTTCATACATCCACGCCGTGAGCGGCGAGCGAAAGACGGTCGGCCCCAGAGCATTCACAGTGATGCCGGTCTCGCCCCATTCACAACCCAGCGCCTTGGTGATCCCATCGACCGCGGACTTCGACGCGCAATAGGCGGTATAGCCGGCCGGATGTCCCAGCAATCCGCGCGCTGACGAGGTGAGGATGACCTTGCCACCCTGACCCTGCTTGAGCATCTGCTTGCCGGCAGCGCGGGCCATCAGCCATGACTGATTGACGTTGGCATCCATGACATCGAGGAAATCCTCGACCTTCTGATCGACGATTTTCGACACTTTGTTGAGGCCCGACGCGACGACGAGAATGTCGATGCGGCCGAACTTGTCGACGGCGGCTTTGACGATCTTGTCGCAGTTTTCCTCGGAGTTCGGCCGCAGCGCGATGACCTCGGCCTTGCCACCGAGCTTTTCGCATTCGGCGGCTACTTTCCTGAGTTCATCAGCCCTGCTCGCCGCGAGCACGACGTTGGCCCCAGCCCCTGCCAGCGTCTTCGCCGCCAATGCACCGAAGGCACCTGACGCGCCGGTGATGATGGCGGTCTTGCCCTTGATATCGAACAGCGACAGCGGATTTTTCAGGAATGCGTCGGACATGATATTTCCCTCTCCGTTGTCATGCCCGCGAAGACGGGCATCCAGTAAACATCGCACTTTCAATGATTACTGGGTCCCGCCTTCGCGGGGACGACAGGCTGAATTATTTCGGCGGTGCCGCCACCGCGACCAGTATCGTGCACACGTCCATGCCGCGGTTGATAATCTCGCGATTTTCATTCGGCGCGATGTAGACTGTGTCGCCGGGCCGGGCGACTTGCTCTTTACCGCCGACGATCACCGTCAGCTCCCCCTTGAGAATGTGGTAGATTTTTTCCGGCGGCGAAGCGTCGGGCCCCGCGCCGCCACCCGGCTGGAAGTGCGAGATGCCGAACATGAGAGTCTGCGATCCGCCCATCTCCGCGCCGTAAATACGCAGCGATTCATATTTGCGGTGATTCGGTGCCTCGTAGGGCTTTGCGTCATTGAGGTGACGGACGATCATCAGAACTTGCTCCCCTTTTCAATGCGGAATTTCTGCTTGGGGTCGAGGATCGCGACCAGGCGCACGATGCAGCCGTCGCCGCGGTCCCAGTTCCAGGGGAAGTAGGCAAAAGTAACGCGCTTGCCGGTGACTTTGTCGATGTCGCCGCCGACATTCTCGATTCCCATGATGCCGTTCCGGAACAGGATGCGATGCACCGGCTCCCATTCCGGGAAGTCATCTTTCCAGTCGCGTCCGCCCGACCATTCGCGATATTCCTCCGCGAGATGCGGATGCAGCGGACCGTTGCGCTGCGGGCCGATGGCAGTGGCGAGCGGATGGTCATTGGCCTGCGTATCGTGGCCGACCACCTTGACCTTCTTCTTCACGAACCATTCGCCGGCCGACGGCACGAATCCGGGTGCGCGGCAGAAATAGTCCTCGCTGTCCTCGTAGAATTTGTGCCAGCCGGTGTTGACGATAACCACGTCACGCGGGCGCACGATCTTGCCGCAGGCCTTTTCCAGATCGTCGCCGGTAATCGGCTCCCATTTGTTTTTGGGGATCGACACCACGATCCCCGAGCCGAAGAAATGCGGCAGTGGAACCTCGTCGATGAAAGGCGTGCCCTGAATGACGTGCGCGGGCGCGTCGATGTGCGTGGTGTTGTGCATCGAGGTGGTGATGCGCTGCGACAGCACGCCGGACTTCGCCATGTAATGGATGCGCTCGATCTTGACGTCCTCGAAATACGGCCAGTTCGGGGACTGATAGCCGAACCGATGGGACAGGTTATAGAACTCCAGTCCCATGCTGTTCTTGAGGTTTTCTTCGAACATCACGCCGCGAATTTTCCTGGCCACGGCATCCTCCCTTGTTCGCGCATTCGCGCTTGTTGTCGAATCGTCGCAGAGTCCGCTGCCCCACGTCAGGCGGCGGCCGAGCTCATATGGTTCTCCAGCTTGTTTTTGGTGGCGATCAGGCGTTCGGCGATCAACGCCTGACGATTTGCGAAGCGCTGACTTGGTACCGGCACTGAAATAGCGACCGCGTTGCCGAGCGGATCGTGGAAGGCAACGCCGACAGCGCAGATACCGAGCGTATGTTCTTCACGGTCGTACGCAACGCCGGTGCGGCGCACCGCCTTGAGATCAGCAAGCAGCGCGTCGAGCCGGGTCAACGTCTTTGGCGTGCGCGTCTCGTAAGCGCGACCGATCAATGCTTCAACGGCGGTGTCGGAAAGCTGCGCCAGATAGGCTTTGCCGTTGGCGGTGCAGTAGAGGGGGAAGGTATCGCCGACCGCGGATACGGCACGCAAACGCTGCGAGCCGATGACCTGGTCGATGAACACAAGGTGATCTTTCTTGACCGTCGAGAGGTCGACGGTCTCGTGCAGCTCCTCAGAAAGTTGCTCCAGGAGCGGCCGCGCCAGCGTTATGAAATCGCTGCGCACCGAAGCCGCAAGACGCAGGATCGTGGGACCAAGCCGCACGCGCCCGTTCGGGGTTGCGGCGATGACGAGCTTTTCGGCTTCCAGCGCGGCGACGATGCGTTGCACGGTAGAGCGCGCGAGATTCACGCGCTGTGCGATCTGGCCGAGGCTCAAGCCCGCATTTTCATCTTCGAGCGCGCGCAGAATGTTGGCCGCGCGCGCGATCACCTGCACCTGGCTCTTGTCGTTGGTGATGTGGCGGTTCATCGACGGCAACTCGATACTTGCAGGAGGCGACGACCGCCTTGCATGATGGTACACGCTAGCCCAAAATACGGTACAGAAAAACGAAAAAATCGGCGGCCGCCGTTGCGTCCGCTGGCAAGCGCGAGGACACGCCATGATCAAAAAGATCGCCCTGGAAGAGCATTTTCTGGATCCGGCAACGGAGCCTTATTGGCGGCCGACCATGGTCGACGTCGCGCCGGCAAAGACCGCGCAGCTCTACGCGAGCCTGACCGATTTTGACGGACAGCGGTTGCAGATGATGGACAAGACCGGCATCGCGCGTGCCGTT
Source organism: Pseudolabrys sp. (assembly GCA_036496445.1). GTDB lineage: Bacteria > Pseudomonadota > Alphaproteobacteria > Rhizobiales > Xanthobacteraceae > Pseudolabrys. The sequence goes on from DASXLC010000162.1 coordinate 11,559, forward strand.
CTGGCGATCGCAGGGCCTGGCGTGCAGGCGGAGCGCGATGCCGCCGTTGCCGTGCGCGCCGCCCGTGCATCGAACGATTTTCTTGCAAAGGAAGTGCAGAAGCGCCCGGATCGCTATTCCGGCTTCGCTCACCTTGCCATGCACAATGCCAAAGCCGCAGCGGACGAACTCGAGCGCTGTGTGCGCGACCTCAAATTCTGCGGAGCGATGATCAACGGCCATACCAACGGGCAATATCTCGATGACCGCGCGCTGGATCCGTTCTGGGAGCGGGTGGCCGCACTTGATACCGTGGTCTATTTGCATCCGGCCGACCCCGTGGCGCCGCTGCGGGCCATCGACGGGTACAACGTGCTGGCGCGGCCGATGTGGGGCTGGGGTGTGGAGACCGGATCGCACGCCCTGCGCATCATCTGCGGCGGCGTGTTCCATCGTCATCCGAAGGCAAAGCTCGTGCTCGGCCATCTCGGGGAGACGCTGCCGTTCCAACTATGGCGCTTTGACAGCCGCTCGGCGCCCTATGGCTGGAATCTGCCGAAGCCTCCGTCGCAATACCTCAAGGAGAACGTCTGGGTGACAACGTCAGGGATGTATGACCTGCCCCCGGTGCGCTGTTCGCTCGATGCACTTGGCCGCGATCGCGTCATGTTTTCGGCGGACTATCCTTTTGACTGGCCAGGTTGCGAATTCATCGACACGATACCGCTCGATGAATCCTTGCGGGCCGACGTCGCCTACAATAACGCGGCGAAACTGTTTGGCTTGGCCTAACGCTCTCTGAGGTCATGCGCGGGCCAGCGCATCATTTTGCCTCGATGACCCGCACCGGCTTGCCGTCCAGCCAGGCGCGGATGTCCTCGACAGCGTCGGGAAAATATTTCCGGTAGTTCTGCTCGCTGACATAGCCCAGATGCGGCGTGATAACGACATTGTCCATTTTGCGGAACGGATGATCGGGCGGCAATGGCTCGACGTCGAAAACGTCAAGGCCTGCACCAGCAATTGCGTTGTTGTGCAAGGCCGCAATGAGCGCCTTCTCATCGACGATCGGGCCGCGCGAGGTGTTGATCAGATAAGCCGTCTTTTTCATCAACCCGAGTTCTTTCGCACCGATGAGCCCGCGCGAGCGGTCACTCAGCACAATATGGATCGTGACGAAATCGGAGTTGCGGAACAGGTCGTCCTTTGAGACGTAGTCCGCGCCGGCAGCTTTCGCCTTGTCCTCGGTCAGGTTTTGGCTCCAGGCGATGGTCTTCATGCCGAAGGCCTTGCCGACCGCCGCAGAACGTTGGCCGAGTTTGCCGAGGCCGAGAATGCCGAGGGTGAGGCCTTCGAGGTCGCGACCTATGGTCACCTGCCAGGGCGCGCCCGCCTTGAGCCGGGCGTTTTCGAAGCCGATCCGGCGGGTGAGTTCCAGCATCAAGCCGAAGGCGATGCCGGTCGTCGGACTGCCGGTGGCCCCGGTTCCGCATACGGTCACGCCCCGTTCTGCGCAGGCCTTGACGTCGAATGAGTTGTTGCGGGCGCCCGTGGTGATCAGCAGCTTCAGGTCGGGCAGGGCCTCGATCACCTTGCGTGGGAAAGGGGTGCGCTCTCGCATGCCGACGACAACGGCAAAGCCCTGCAAGGCCCTGATCGCCTCATCCTGGCTGGCGAATGGCTTGTTAAAGACCTTGATCTCGACATCTTTGGCGATCGAAGACCAGTCGGCGAAATGCATCGCAACGTTCTGGTAGTCGTCCAGAATGGCTGCCCGAACCATGCAAAAACCCTTTCACTGCAGCCCGGAATGGTCCGGGCCGCGCCACCTTTAGGCATGGAGGACTGAAAGGAAAGGGGGGCTAGTCAGCCTGACGGACGCCGTGCTTGGCGCGCCAGGCGGGGCCAGGTCCGCGCATGTAGTGCAATTCGGGCCGGTAGGGGCGGATCGCGTCGCGGGTCAGCTCATACCAGAAACCCCCGAAGATATTGCGGAAGGCGGCGAAGGGGCGGGGCAGCAATGAGACTGCGGAACCCGACAAAGCCAGTATGGCGCGACCCATGACACAGCTCCCGACGCGCCCGACTGGTGGAAAAGTTCGGTGCGCTTATTCATTGGTCGCCACGACTGGCGGCCAGGTTCATGGAGTCTGATGATGGCGCCGAAGCGGTTAAAAACCGGTACCTGAACGGCCTACCGAGGGCATTTTTGCAATCAGGCTTTCCAGAGATTTACCGATACCGCTGATGCAAGCGGGCAGTGCGGCGCTTGCTCTTTCGCAGTTCCGCCGCTACATCAGCCCGACATTTCCCGAAAAAACGGCTTCAAAAACACGATGAACGGTCGTCAATTCGTCTATCACATGCAGGGTCTGACCAAGACCTATCCGCCCGCCAAGAAGGTGCTGGATAACATCCATTTGTCCTTCTACCCCGACGCCAAGATTGGCGTGCTCGGCGTCAATGGTTCCGGCAAGTCCACGCTGCTGCGGATCATGGCCGGCATCGACAAGGATTTTACCGGTGAAGGCTGGGTCGCCGAAGGTGCGCGCGTCGGTTATCTCGAGCAGGAGCCGCA